>NZ_CP126604.1:4236584-4554876 GCF_008364625.2 Enterobacter dykesii | reverse complement strand
GGCGGACTCCACTCGAACAATAAAAGAAAACTATTGAATATTCATGATTGTTGGCGCACATCGACATGACCCAATGAGGGTGATGTGCGAACCGCTATCTGCGGTTATACCCGGCCAGGATCGCTGGATCCCGATCGGGACCGCGGATCATAGCCTAAACTGAGCCAGAGATCTTCTGTTTCTCACAGATTCTTCCCGATTTATCCACAGGAAGATCCGGAACCGGATAAGTGTAAACGATCCTGGCGCCAGTGCCCCACGATTTAGTCCGCATATTGGAAAAATTAATGAGCACAGACAATTTATTGCTTAAATGATCTAACGAAGATCCGGGACGATCCTTGCGCTTTGTTGGCGAGGCCGTATAATCCTCGACCCGGCGCGTGATGCTCATCTTCCTGCGTCGCCCGTTGCTCATTTTCCACGCGAAAACGTGCGGAAATACGCGGGAAATAAGGAAAGAGAATTGACTCCGGAGTGTACAATTATTACAATCCGGCCTCTTTAATCACCCACGCTGAGGCGTTAGTCGTTCGAAACTCGTTCGGGTATACGCAAAAGTCAGTGAATTTATTCAAGTTTAGGTAGAAATCGCCATGAAACGCACTTTTCAACCGTCTGTACTGAAGCGCAACCGTTCTCACGGCTTCCGTGCTCGTATGGCTACTAAAAATGGTCGTCAGGTTCTGGCACGTCGTCGTGCTAAAGGCCGCGCTCGTCTGACCGTTTCCAAGTAATAAAGCTAACCCCTGAGTGGTTAAGCTAGCATTTCCCAGGGAGTTACGTTTGTTAACTCCCGCTCATTTCACTTTCGTCTTCCAGCAGCCACTACGGGCTGGCACGCCGCAAATCACCATCCTCGGCCGCCAAAATTCGCTGGGGCATCCCCGCATCGGTCTCACAGTCGCCAAGAAAAATGTTAAGCGTGCGCATGAACGCAATCGGATTAAACGTCTGACGCGTGAAAGCTTCCGTTTACGTCAGCACGAACTGCCTTCAATGGATTTCGTGGTGGTGGCGAAGAAAGGGGTTGCCGACCTCGATAACCGTGCTCTCTCGGAAGCGTTGGAAAAATTATGGCGCCGCCACTGTCGCCTGGCTCACGGGTCCTGATAGCCCTCATTCGGGTCTATCAACGCCTGATTAGTCCGCTACTCGGGCCGCACTGCCGTTTCACACCAACATGCTCAAGCTACGGAATTGAGGCATTGCGCAGGTTTGGAGTGATAAAAGGCAGTTGGTTGACGGTGAAACGCGTATTAAAATGCCACCCTTTACACCCAGGTGGAGACGACCCCGTCCCCCCAGGACCCTTTGATACCAGAGAACACTAACGATGGATTCGCAACGCAATCTTCTTATCATCGCTTTGTTGTTCGTGTCTTTCATGATCTGGCAGGCATGGGAGCAGGATAAAAATCCTCAACCCCAGCAGCAGACCACGCAGACTACGACCACCGCAGCGGGTAGCGCCGCCGACCAGGGCGTACCGGCCAGTGGCCAGGGGAAACAGATTACGGTTAAGACCGATGTGCTTGAGCTGACAATCAACACCCGTGGTGGTGATGTTGAGCAGGCGCTGCTGTTGACCTACCCGAAAGAGCTGAAGTCTAACGAACCGTTCCAGTTACTGGAAACCACGCCTGAGTTTATCTACCAGGCGCAGAGCGGCCTGACCGGTCGTGATGGCCCGGATAATCCGGCTAACGGTGCGCGTCCACTGTATAACGTCGAGAGCGACACCTTTGTGCTGGCTGATGGTCAGAACGAACTCGCGATCCCGATGACGTATACCGACGCCGCAGGCAACACCTTCACCAAAACCTTCACCCTGAAACGCGGTGAGTATGCGGTGAACGTGGGCTACAGCGTACAGAACGCCAGTGCGAAACCGCTGGAGCTGTCGACCTTTGGCCAGCTGAAGCAGTCCATCAATCTGCCGTCTCACCGTGACACCGGAAGCAGCAACTTTGCGCTGCATACCTTCCGTGGCGCGGCGTACTCCACGCCAGACGCGAAGTATGAGAAATACAAATTCGACACCATTGCGGATAACGAAAACCTGAACGTTAGTTCCAAAGGCGGTTGGGTGGCCATGCTGCAGCAGTATTTCGCGACCGCGTGGATCCCGAATAACGACGGTACGAATAACTTCTACACCGCGAACCTGGGCAACGGTATTGCCGCCATCGGCTACAAGTCTCAGCCGGTTCTGGTTCAGCCGGGTCAAACCGGTAAGATGGCAAGCACCCTGTGGGTCGGCCCGGAAATTCAGGACAAAATGGCCGCTGTTGCGCCGCACCTGGATCTGACCGTGGATTACGGCTGGTTGTGGTTCATCTCTCAGCCGCTGTTTAAGCTGCTGAAGTTCATCCACAGCTTCCTGGGTAACTGGGGCTTCTCCATCATCGTTATCACCTTCATCGTTCGTGGCATCATGTACCCGCTGACCAAAGCGCAGTACACCTCCATGGCGAAGATGCGCATGCTGCAGCCTAAGATTCAGGCAATGCGTGAGCGTCTGGGCGATGACAAACAGCGTCAGAGCCAGGAAATGATGGCCCTGTATAAAGCAGAGAAAGTGAACCCACTGGGTGGCTGCTTCCCGCTGCTGATTCAGATGCCAATCTTCCTTGCGCTGTACTACATGCTGATGGGTTCCGTTGAGCTGCGCCACGCGCCGTTCGCACTGTGGATCCATGACCTGTCCGCACAGGACCCGTACTACATCCTGCCGATCCTGATGGGCGTGACGATGTTCTTCATCCAGAAGATGTCGCCGACCACCGTGACCGACCCGATGCAGCAGAAGATCATGACCTTTATGCCGGTCATCTTCACCGTGTTCTTCCTGTGGTTCCCGTCAGGTCTGGTGCTGTACTATATCGTCAGCAACCTGGTGACCATCATCCAGCAGCAGCTGATTTACCGTGGTCTGGAAAAACGTGGCCTGCATAGCCGCGAAAAGAAAAAGTCCTGATTCGGTAAGTTAACGCTAAAATAAGGGCGGTCGATTGACCGCCTTTTTTATTTGTATTGAACGAGACCAACCATGAGCCATAACGACACTATCGTCGCCCAGGCAACCCCACCGGGACGCGGTGGTGTAGGCATTCTGCGCATCTCCGGCCTGAAGGCGCGCGAGGTGGCCGAAGCGGTGCTGGGTAAACTGCCAAAGCCGCGCTACGCTGATTACCTGCCGTTTAAAGATACCGACGGCGCGCCGCTGGACCAGGGCATTGCGCTGTGGTTCCCCGGCCCGAACTCTTTCACCGGCGAAGACGTGCTGGAGCTGCAGGGCCACGGCGGCCCGGTTATCCTCGACCTGCTGTTAAAACGTATCCTGACCCTGCCTGGCCTGCGCATTGCGAAGCCGGGCGAGTTCTCCGAGCGTGCCTTCCTCAACGACAAGCTCGACCTGGCGCAGGCAGAAGCGATTGCAGACCTGATCGACGCCAGTTCTGAACAGGCGGCCCGCTCCGCCCTGAACTCGCTGCAGGGGGCATTCTCCGCCCGCGTAAATCACCTTGTGGAAGCACTTACTCACCTCAGGATCTACGTGGAAGCGGCTATCGACTTCCCGGATGAGGAGATCGACTTCCTCTCTGACGGTAAAATCGAAGCGCAGCTCAACCAGGTAATGAACGATCTCGACGCCGTGCGCGCCGAAGCGCGCCAGGGCAGCCTGCTGCGGGAAGGGATGAAGGTGGTGATTGCCGGACGTCCTAACGCCGGGAAATCGAGCCTGCTGAACGCCCTGGCGGGCCGTGAAGCAGCAATCGTGACCGACATTGCCGGCACCACCCGCGACGTGCTGCGCGAGCATATCCACATCGACGGGATGCCGCTGCATATCATTGATACCGCCGGCCTGCGCGATGCCAGCGATGAAGTGGAACGCATCGGTATCGAACGCGCCTGGCAGGAGATCGAGCAGGCCGACCGCGTGCTGTTTATGGTGGACGGCACCACGACCGACGCCGTTGACCCGGCGGACATCTGGCCAGACTTTATCGCCCGTCTGCCGGCGAAACTGCCCATCACCGTGGTGCGTAACAAAGCGGACGTCACCGGCGAAACGCTGGGCATCAGTGATGTGAATGGTCACTCACTGATTCGCCTGTCGGCGCGTACTGGTGAAGGCGTTGACGACCTGCGTAACCATCTCAAGCAGAGCATGGGCTTTGATACCAGCATGGAAGGCGGCTTCCTGGCGCGTCGTCGTCACCTGCAGGCGCTGGAAGAGGCGGCAAACCACCTTGTTCAGGGTAAAGCGCAGCTGATCGGCGCGTGGGCGGGTGAACTGCTGGCGGAAGAGCTGCGTCTGGCGCAGCAGAATCTGAGCGAAATCACCGGGGAGTTTACGTCGGACGATCTGCTGGGACGGATCTTCTCGAGCTTCTGTATCGGTAAGTAAGGCCCGATCACTGATGGTGATTTCCTCCCGGGAAATCACCATTGTCCAAATGGCAACTCGCCTAATCTCTTTTCACCCCCTATCCTGCATGCCTGCATCTATGGGGGGTTTATGGCGCGTTTTCTGTTTTGTAGTTTCGCATTAGTTCTGCTTTATCCGTCCGGCATTGATATGTATCTGGTGGGATTGCCGCACATCGCCCGCGATCTGGGCGCCAGCGAGGCGCAGCTGCACATCGCGTTTTCGGCCTATCTTGCGGGGATGGCGTCGTCGATGGTCTTTGCCGGGAAGATCGCGGATAAGGCTGGCCGTCAGCCCGTCGCCATAACTGGCGCCATCATTTTTGCCCTGGCCTCCCTTCTCTGCTCACAGGCGCAAAGCGGCACCTTATTCCTGGCCGGACGGTTTATTCAGGGCATTGGAGCCGGTGGCTGCTACGTCGTCGCTTTTGCCATTTTGCGCGACACCCTCAGCGCCCAGCGTCGCGCTAAGGTGCTTTCGATGCTGAACGGTATTACCTGCATCATCCCGGTGCTGGCGCCGGTCGTGGGATATCTGATCATGCTGAAATTCCCGTGGCAGAGCCTGTTCTGGACCATGGCGGCGATGGGCGCGCTGGTGTTCATCCTGTCCATCGCCGTGCTGAAAGAGACCCACCCGGGCTCGCAGAATACCGGTCATACCGCAACCATTCACCCAGCCGAGAAGCTGCTTAACCGCTTTTTCCTCAGTCGTCTGGCCGTGACCACGTTAAGCGTGGCGGTGATCCTGACCTATGTAAACGTTTCCCCGGTTTTACTGATGGAGACCATGGGCTTCGATCGCGGTGAGTATTCAACGGTGATGGCATTAACCGCCATGGTCAGTATGGCGGTCTCGTTCTCTACCCCATTTGCGCTAAATGTTTTCAGCCAGCGCGCGTTGATGCTGACCTCACAGGTTTTATTCCTCACGGCTGGCGCGATCCTGGCAACCACCAGCTCACATGCGGTAATGCTGGCGGGTATTACCCTCATTTGCGCCGGGTTCTCGGTTGGCTTTGGCGTGGCTATGAGTCAGGCGCTTGGCCCCTTCTCGCTGCGGGCAGGCGTGGCAAGCTCGGTGCTGGGCATTGCGCAGGTCTGCGGCTCGTCGCTGTGGATTTGGCTGGCGGCGGTCATAGGGCTTAACGCGCTGAATATGCTGATCGGGGTTCTGATTGGCTGTAGCATACTGTGCATCACCTTACTTATGGTCATCCAGCCCGCGGCGCATTATGAAGAAGCCCATCAGCAGTCTCGATCTTAACCTGTTGCTGTGCCTGCAGCTTTTGCTGCAGGAGCGCAGCGTCACCAAAGCCGCGAAACGGATGAACGTGACGCCGTCTGCGGTGAGTAAATCGCTGGCCAAGCTGCGCGACTGGTTCGAAGACCCGCTGTTTGTCAAAACGCCGTTAGGGCTGCTGCCAACCCCGCTGACGGTAAGCCTGGAGCAGGATCTGGCCGACTGGATGCAAATCGGCAACCAGATCCTCGATAAATTCCACCATGATTCCCCGGGCGGGCTAACGTTCGTGCTGGCCGCCGAAACGCCGTTGATGCTGATCCGCTTTAACGCCCTGCTGGAGCAGGTGAACCAGCGCTATCCGCAGGCTACGGTGAAGATGCGTCACTGGGATTACGACTCGCTGGACGCCATTACGCGTGGAGAGGTGGATCTGGGATTCACCGGACGCGAAACGCACCCGCGATCGCGTGAATTGCTGAAGCTAATGCCGTGGTTCATCGACTATGAGATCCTGTTCAGCGACCGTCCGTGCGTGTATCTGCGTGAGGATCATCCCGCGCTGCAGGATGAATGGAACCTCGAGACCTTTCTGCGCTACCCGCACATCAGCATCTTCTGGGAACGCAGCGACACCTGGGCACTGGACGAAGTGCTAAAGGAGATGGGTCGGGAGAGAAATATTGCCATGTGCGTGCCGGGCTTTGAGCAGTCGATGTTTATGGCAGCCCAGCCAGGGCATAACTATATCGCCACGGCTCCGCACTACTGCCATCACTACAATCAACTCCACCAGCGGAAGCTGATCGCGCTGCCTATTCCCATTGACGAAGCGCAGGCTGAAAAGCTTACCGTTCCCTTCACGCTGATCTGGCATAAACGGAACAGCCATAATCCGAAAATCCTCTGGCTGCGGGAAACCATCAAGGCGCTGTACGGTGCCAGCGATCCAATTTTTGCCTAAGAAAATGTAAAGTTCGGTCCTGAGGCTTCTCTTACTCCCATTTACTGATTAAAACAGGAGTCAAGTTAAGCGATAATCATGTAACCGTTTAACCGATTACGACCATTATCAAGGAGCGAAAAATGGCTACGCACTTTGCAAGAGGGATACTTACGGAAGGACGTCTCGTATCGGCAAGAATTTCTTCAGCCTGTCACAGTGAAGCACTTACTCTCCCGGAACACCGCAGAACGCGGTTTTTAGCTTCCCGGGCGCTTCTCGCAGAACTGATGTTTATGCTGTACGGCACCAGCGAGCTGCCGGACATCATTACCCAACCCGAAGGCCGCCCGGTCTTTGCCGACCCGGATCTCCCTCGTTTTTCGATTGCCTACGCGGGCAATATCATTGGCGTCGCGCTGACCACCGAAGGGGATTGTGGGCTGGATATGGAACTTCAGCGCGCGACGCGCAGCTTCCATGGCGGTAATGCGCATGAAGACTATCCGCTCTCCAGCAATGAGAAGCTGTGGGTACGCAACCAGAACGATCCTGTCGAAGCCCGAGCCCAGCTCATTACCCTGCGCCAGAGCATTCGCAAGCTCTGTGGATGCGCCTCAGACGACGCCAGCATGCTGCAACTGCTTCCAGGCTCCGGACGTCTGCGTGCCACTCAGGCCACGCTGGTAGAGGCGCTCAGCGACGCAGAGGATGTGCTCATTTGGTCCATTGCGGTTACCCCCGCCATCGAACGCATGAAAATCTGGGAATTTGACAGCCAACAGGGATGGCGTAGCCTTCCTGATGTGCCCGAGCGCGCCAACGAGCCCGCCGCACGCCTGATGCGTTTAACCAGTTTACCGGCAGAAAAAGCATTCACCCTTAGCTGATCCGATCAGGGTCATCATGATGAAACAGGAGTAATCATGTCTGATACGTTGAAAGTAGTTACGTTACTGGGAAGCCTGCGCAAAGGTTCATTTAACGGGATGGTTGCCCGCACGCTGCCACAGCTGGCACCGGCAGGAATGGAAATTAGCGCCCTACCGTCTATTGGCGATATTCCGCTGTATGACGCTGACGTACAGCAGGAAGAGGGTTTTCCGCAGAGCGTTGAGGCGCTGGCGGAGCAGATCCGCCAGGCCGACGGCGTGGTCATCGTCACGCCGGAGTACAACTATTCGGTTCCGGGTGGCCTGAAGAATGCCATCGACTGGCTGTCCCGTTTGCCTGAGCAGCCGCTGTCAGGCAAACCGGTGCTGATCCAGACCAGTTCAATGGGCGCCATTGGCGGCGCGCGCTGCCAGTATCATCTGCGCCAGATCCTGGTGTTCCTGGATGCGATGGTCATGAACAAGCCGGAATTTATGGGTGGTGTGATTCAGAACAAGGTCGACCCGCAAACGGGTGAAGTGGTGGATCAGAGCACGCGCGATCATCTGTCTGGCCAACTGACGGCGTTTGGGGATTATATTAAGCGGGTGAAGGCGTAAGCTTATTGCGGCCTGATGCCCTCACCCTGACCCTCTCCCACAGGGAGAGGGAACAAACATGTTTATTTGGCGTCAATAAACACAATCTTCAGCACAAACAGCAGCGCCACAACGATGACGCACGGACTGAGGTCGCGGAAGCGGCCGGTACCGATCTTCATTACGCAGTAAGAGATAAAGCCCAGCGCGATACCTTCGGTAATCGAGAAGCTGAACGGCATCATCACGGCGGTAATAAACGCCGGCACCGCTTCGGTTAAATCATCCCACTTCACGCGTGACAGGCTGGAGGTCATCAGCACCCCCACATAGATCAGCGCGCCGGCTGCCGCATACGGAGGAACCATACCCGCCAGCGGAGAGAGGAAGATCACCAGCAGGAACAGAATACCCACAACCACCGCGGTCAGGCCGGTACGGCCGCCCACGGACACGCCGGAAGAAGATTCAATGTACGCGGTAACGGACGAGGTTCCGATAAAAGCACCGGTCACAGAGGAGATGCTGTCCACAAACAGCGCCTGCTTCATGCGCGGGAATTTGCCTTTCTCATCCGCCAGGCCCGCTTTGTCGGTCACGCCAATCAGCGTGCCGGAGGAGTCAAACAGGTTGACCAGCATGAAGGAGAAAATCACGCCCGCCAGGCCCAGGTTCAGGGAACCCGCCAGATCGACGTGACCAATCACGGTAGAGACGCTCGGTGGCGCGGAGACAATACCGTTATAGTGAACGTCACCCAGCATCCAGCCCAGCAGGGTGGTGACCACGATGGACACCAGCACCGCTGCGTGAATATTACGGGAAGCCAGGATCGCGATGATAAAGAAGCCCAGCACGCCCAGCAGCACGTTATGAGAGGTCAGGTGACCGATGCTCACCAGCGTGTCCGGGTTCGCCACGATAACGCCGGCGTTTTTCAGCCCCATCATACCGATGAACAGACCGATACCGCTGGTGATGCCCACGCGCAGACTCACGGGAATGTTCGCAATCATCCAGTAACGTACGCGGAAAATAGTCAGCAGCAGCAGGCCAACCGCGCCCCAGAAGATGGCGCCCATGCCGACCTGCCACGGCAGACCCATCGCCTGAACAACCACGAACGCGAAGAACGCATTCAGGCCCATCGCCGGTGCCAGCGCAACAGGCAGGTTAGCGAATACACCCATCAGGATGCTGCCAAGGGCCGCGATCAGACAGGTTGTCACGAAGACGGCGCTGGTATCCATGCCAGCGACGCCCAGAATTTGAGGGTTCACAAAAACGATATAGACCATCGTCAGGAAGGTGGTGAAACCAGCGATCACTTCGGTGCGTGCCGTTGTGCCATGCTCGCGCAGTTTAAAAACGCGCTCAAGCAGACCCTGACCAGATGTCTGGGTAGTGTGTTGTTGACTCATCATCAATTTCCGAACAAGGAGGGAAAATTCGTCGCTATCCTATACCAAAATGCGACAATAGTGGCGGTTACGTGATACTTTTTTCATTGATTTTGCTTATACGGCAACGATTGCGTCCCGGCGAAATGCCGTACGTAAACGTTAAACTTGTTAAAAGGGAAAGGTATGTCCGGAATTGAAGCGGTATTTTTCGACTGCGACGGTACGCTGGTCGACAGTGAGGTCATTTGTTCCCGCGCGTATGTCACTATGTTCCAGGAATTTGGCATTACGCTGGAACTCGAAGAGGTATTTAAACGCTTTAAGGGCGTGAAGCTCTACGAGATCATCGACATCATTAACGAAGAACACGGTGTGGATCTGGCGAAAGCCGATCTGGAACCGGTGTACCGCGCCGAGGTCGCACGCCTGTTCGACTCCGAGCTGGAGGTTATCTCCGGGGCTAACGCGTTGCTGGACGCGATGACGGTGCCCATCTGCGTGGTTTCTAACGGCCCGGTCAGCAAAATGCAGCACTCGCTGGGCAAGCTTGAGATGCTGCACCATTTTCCGGAAAAACTGTTCAGCGGATACGATATCCAGCGCTGGAAGCCGGACCCGGCGCTGATGTTCCATGCGGCAAAAGCGATGAACGTCAACGTAGAGAACTGCATT
Organism: Enterobacter dykesii; assembly: GCF_008364625.2. Taxonomy (NCBI): domain Bacteria; kingdom Pseudomonadati; phylum Pseudomonadota; class Gammaproteobacteria; order Enterobacterales; family Enterobacteriaceae; genus Enterobacter; species Enterobacter dykesii. The sequence continues at coordinate 4,544,706 of NZ_CP126604.1, read as the reverse complement.
CTGGTGGATGACTCGTCTGCGGGCGCGCAGTCGGGGATAGATGCGGGGATGGAGGTGTTTTACTTCTGCGCCGACCCGCACAACAAGCCGATCGATCATCCGAACGTGACGACCTTTACCGATCTGGCGCAACTGCCAGCGCTGTGGAAGGCGCGCGGGTGGGATATTACGCGTTAAGCTAACGTAGGGCGGGTAAGCGCGAGCGCTACCCGCCACAAACATCACTCTTTCGGGTCTTTACCCGCGAGAAGCTTGTCCAGCTCGTCGCCGCCCACGTGACGGAAGTCCTGACCTTTCACGAAGTAGAAAATATATTCGCAAATGTTCTGGCAGCGGTCGCCGATACGCTCGATGGAGCGGGCGCAGAACAGGGCAGTCAGTACGCTTGGGATCGTACGTGAATCTTCCATCATGTAGGTCATCAGCTGACGCACGATGCCTTCATACTCCTGGTCGACCTTCTTGTCTTCACGGTAGATACGCACCGCTTCGTCCAGGTCCATACGCGCAAAAGCATCCAGCACGTCGTGCAGCATCTGCACGGTGTGGCGGCCCAGCGACTCCAGGCTCACCAGCAGCGGCTGGTGCTGCTGAGAGAACTTCTCCAGCGCGGTGCGGCAGATTTTATCCGCAACGTCGCCAATACGTTCCAGCTCGGCGATGGTTTTGATGATCGCCATCACCAGACGCAGGTCGCTCGCCGTCGGCTGACGCTTCGCGATAATGCGCACGCAGGCCTCGTCGATAGCGACTTCCATCATGTTGACGTTTTTGTCGCCTTCAATAACGCGCTTCGCCAGCTCGCTGTCCTGGTTGTGCATCGCCGTAATCGCATCAGAAAGCTGCTGCTCGACCATGCCGCCCATGGTCATCACCTGGGTGCGAATGCTTTCCAGCTCTGCGTTGAACTGGCCGGAAATGTGTTTATTAAGATTGAGGTTGTCCATGGTTTCTCCACATGCACTAAGGCAAATCAACCGTAGCGGCCAGTAATATAATCTTCGGTTTGTTTCTTCGCGGGCCTGGTGAACAGCGCGTCCGTATCGCTGAACTCAATCAACTCGCCCAGGTACATAAACGCCGTATGATCGGAACAACGCGCAGCCTGCTGCATGTTATGGGTCACGATAACCACGGTGTAATCCTGCTTCAGCTCGGTGATCAGCTCTTCAATACGACCGGTTGAGATCGGGTCCAGCGCTGAACACGGCTCATCCAGCAGCAACACTTCCGGGCGAATAGCAATACCGCGCGCAATGCACAGACGCTGCTGCTGCCCACCGGAGAGAGAGTAACCGCTCTGGTGCAACTTATCTTTGGTTTCGTTCCATAATGCGGCCTTGGTCAAAGCCCACTGCACGCGCTCGTCCATATCGGCACGGGAGAGTTTTTCAAACAGACGCACGCCAAACGCGATGTTGTCATAAATGGACATCGGGAACGGCGTTGGTTTCTGGAACACCATCCCCACTTTGGCGCGCAGCAGGGCGATATCCTGCGCCTGGGTCAGAATGTTTTCGCCGTCCAGGATGATTTCACCCTCAGCGCGCTGCTCCGGATAGAGCGAATACATTTTGTTAAAGGTACGCAGCAGCGTGGATTTCCCACAGCCGGACGGACCGATAAATGCCGTGACCTGGTTCTTTGCGATATCCAGGTTGATGTTCTTCAGGGCATGGAATTTGCCGTAGTAGAAGTTCAAATCACGAACCTGAATCTTACCCGGGGCAGTATCAACCATACTCATTGACTCATTTCCTCATTCGGCGCCGCGAGCTGCCGCGCCGTAAAAAATTAACCGTGTTTCTTCTTCGCGAAAATGACGCGCGCCAGAATGTTCAGCAACAGTACGCAAAGGGTAATGATCAGCACCCCGGCCCAGGCCAGCTGCTGCCATTCCGCGAATGGGCTCATCGCAAATTTAAAGATCGTCACCGGCAGGTTGGCGATCGGCTGCATCATGTCCGTGCTCCAGAACTGGTTGGAGAGGGACGTAAACAGCAGCGGCGCCGTTTCACCCGCGATACGCGCAACCGCCAGCAGAATACCGGTCATGATCCCGGAGACCGACGCCTTCAGCGTAATCGCAGAGATCATCTTCCATTTCGGCGTACCCAGCGCGTAAGCCGCTTCACGCAGGCTATCCGGCACCAGTTTCAGCATGTTCTCGGTGGTACGAATAACAATCGGCACCTGCAGCAGCGCCAGGGCAATCACACCCGCCCAGCCGGAGAAGTGTTCCATTTGCGCCACCACCACGGTGTAAACAAACAGACCCACGACGATAGACGGGGCTGACAGCAGAATGTCATTGATGAAGCGAATCACTTCCGCCAGCCAGGATTTACGACCGTATTCTGCCAGGTAGATGCCCGCCATGATGCCCAGCGGCGTGCCGAAGACCGTAGCCCAGAGGATCAGCAAGCCGCTGCCCGCCAGGGCATTCGCCAGGCCACCGCCCGCCGTGTTCGGCGGCGGCGTCATTTCGGTGAACAGCGACAGTGACATCCCGTCAATCCCGCGAACGACCGTTGAGAAGAGGATCCAGACCAACCAGAACAGCCCGAATGCCATTGTCGCCATCGAAAGCGTCAGGGCAATGCGGTTTTTCATGCGGCGTCTGGCCTGCATTTTGCGGCGGGATTCAGCCAGTTCAGCGGTAGCTTGCATTTCGAGAGTTGCCATTAGCGTGCCCCCTCATTTTTAGCGAGGCGCATAATCATCAGCTTGGAAATCGCCAGAACAATGAAGGTGATAACGAACAGAATCAGACCCAGCTCCATCAGCGCCGCCACGTGCAGCCCGGATTCCGCTTCCGCAAATTCATTCGCCAGCGCCGAGGTAATACTGTTACCCGGCATGTAGAGCGACGCGCTGTCGAGCTGGTAGGTGTTACCGATAATAAAGGTCACCGCCATGGTTTCACCCAGCGCACGACCCAGGCCCAGCATCACGCCCCCGATCACCCCATTTTTGGTGAACGGAAGGACAATGCGCCAGATAACTTCCCAGGTGGTACAGCCGATGCCGTAGGCCGACTCTTTCATCATCACCGGCGTTTGTTCGAAGACATCGCGCATGACCGCCGCAATGTACGGGATAATCATGATGGCGAGGATCACACCTGCCGCCAGAATGCCGATACCGAAAGCCGGGCCAGAGAACAGGGCACCCACAAACGGAATGGCGGAAAGCACGTTACCGACCGGTTCCTGGAAGTACGTTGCGAACAGCGGAGCAAAGATGAACAGACCCCACATGCCGTAAACGATACTTGGAATAGCCGCCAGCAGTTCGATGGCAATACCCAGCGGGCGTCGCAGCCAGCCCGGCGCCAGCTCTGTCAGGAACAGGGCAATACCAAAGCTTACCGGAACCGCAATCAGCAGGGCGATGAACGAGGTCACCAGCGTGCCGTAAATCGGCACCAGGGCACCGTAGATGTCGTTCGGCGCGTCCCACTCTTTGGTCCACAGGAAGGAGAAACCGAATTTCTGGATGCTCGGCCAAGAGGAGAAAATCAGAGACACGATAATGCCGCCCAGCAGCAATAGCACAATCAGCGCAGCCAGTTTGACCAGCGCGCTGAAAATCATGTCACCTTTTTTACCCGGAGGGTTAAATGCAGGCTTGGTTGCAGCCATAAATTACTCTTCTGTTAAACGCGTTTACGAAAGGGGCGGGTTAGCGTTAGCGCCACCCGCCATTTTCGTCAGAATGCTAAATTAATACAATGCTTTACCGCTGCTGTCTTTCACGTTGGTTTTCCATGCAGCGCGAATCTGCTCAACCACGTTGTCCGGCAGGGTGGCGTAATCCAGAGCGTTAGCCTGTTTGCCGCCGTTTTTGTACGCCCAGTCGAAGAACTTCAGCACTTCGGCGCCCTGCTCAGGTTTCTTCTGCTCTTTGTGAACCAGGATGAAGGTGGTAGAGGTGATTGGCCACGCACCTTCGCCTTTCTGGTTAGTCAGATCCTGCGCGAAGGATTTGCTCCAGTCAGCGCCTTTCGCCGCGTTAGCAAAGTTCTCTTCGGTTGGGCTAACCGGTTTGCCGTCGGCTGAAACCAGTTTGGTGTAGGACAGGTTGTTCTGCTTAGCGTACGCATACTCTACGTAACCAATTGAGCCAGGCAGACGCTGTACGAACGCGGCGATACCGTCGTTACCTTTACCGCCCAGACCGGTTGGCCAGTTAACGGTAGAGCCGGAGCCGACTTTAGATTTCCACTCTTCGTTCACTTTTGCCAGGTAGCTGGTGAACACGAAAGAGGTACCGGAACCATCCGCGCGGCGAACCACGGCGATGTTTTGAGAAGGCAGCTTCAGGCCTGGGTTGAGTTTAGCGATCGCTTCGTCATCCCATTTTTTGATTTTGCCCAGGTAGATGTCACCCAGCGTTTTGCCATCCAGCACCAGCTCACCCGACTTCACGCCCGGCAGGTTGATGGCCAGGACCACGCCACCGATCACGGTCGGGAACTGGAACAGGCCTTCCTGAGCCAGCTTGTCATCAGACAGCGGAGCGTCAGATGCACCGAAATCAACGGTGTTCGCGGTAATTTGTTTAACGCCACCGGAGGAGCCGATACCCTGATAGTTAACCTTGTTACCGGTTTCTTTCTGGTAGGTATCCGCCCATTTGGCATACACCGGCGCAGGGAAGGTTGCACCAGCGCCAGTCAGGCTTGCTTCTGCAAATACAGAGAACGCGCTCAGAGATAAGGTCGCGGCGACAACAGTTGCGACAGTGGTACGCATAACTTTCATAATGTCTCCTGCAAGATTTCGTAAATCGTTGTTTAGTGGCTACGATGAGCAAAATAGGACAAACAGGTGACAGATAAATGTACGAATTATGACAGTTTTATGACAACGTAAATTTCACTTAAAATTACGCAAAAGAAAGTTTATTTTTCATCAATTTAGCCGGTTTTATGACAAGACGTTTTCAGAAATATTTTCTTTATGTGACACTGAAAAAAGTAGCTGAAGATGACAAATTGTCATTATTAAAAACGAGAAAGGATTGATTAAAAACAAGCCGGGCAGGATAAAAAAGCTCCACCCGAAGGTGGAGCCTGAAGGGATTATTCTACGGTAACCGATTTCGCCAGGTTACGCGGCTGGTCAACGTCGGTGCCTTTGATCAGCGCAACGTGATAGGCCAGCAGCTGCAGCGGAACGGTGTAGAAGATTGGTGCAATCACCTCTTCCACATGCGGCATCTCGATGATGTGCATGTTGTCGTTGCTGACAAAACCGGCATCTTTGTCGGCGAAGACGTACAGAACACCGCCGCGGGCGCGCACTTCTTCGATATTAGACTTCAGTTTTTCCAGCAGTTCGTTGTTTGGTGCCACAACGATAACCGGCATATCCGCGTCAATCAGCGCCAGCGGGCCGTGCTTCAGCTCGCCAGCCGCATAGGCTTCAGCGTGAATGTAGGAGATCTCTTTCAGCTTCAGCGCGCCTTCCAGCGCAATCGGATACTGATCGCCACGACCCAGGAACAGGGCGTGATGTTTGTCAGAGAAATCTTCCGCCAGGGCTTCAATGCGTTTGTCCTGAGACAGCATCTGCTCAATACGGCTCGGCAGCGCCTGCAGGCCGTGAACGATGTCGTGCTCAACGGAAGCATCTTCGCCTTTCAGACGCGCCAGCTTCGCCACCAGCATCAGCAGAACGGTCAGCTGAGTGGTAAACGCTTTGGTGGAGGCCACGCCGATTTCTGTACCCGCTTTGGTCATCAGCGCCAGATCGGACTCACGCACCAGCGATGAGCCAGGAACGTTACAGATAGCCAGAGAGCCCAGGTAACCCAGCTCTTTAGACAGACGCAGCGCTGCCAGGGTATCCGCCGTTTCACCAGACTGGGAAAGGGTGATCATCAGGCTGTTACGACGCACCGCGGATTTGCGATAGCGGAATTCAGACGCGATTTCCACATCGCACGGCACGCCCGCCAGGGATTCAAACCAGTAGCGAGAAACCATACCGGAGTTGTAGGAGGTGCCGCAGGCCACGATCTGAATATGCTCAACCTTGCCGAGCAGTTCGTTCGCGTTTGCGCCCAGCTCGCTCAGATCCACTTCACCGTGGCTGATGCGCCCGGTCAGGGTGTTTTTGATGGCGTTTGGCTGCTCGTAAATCTCTTTCTGCATGTAGTGACGATAAGCGCCTTTGTCGCCCGCGTCGTACTGCAGATTCGATTCGATCTCCTGACGTTTCACCTGCTCGCCTTTGGTATCAAAGACGGTCACGCTGCGACGGGTCACTTCCGCGATATCACCCTCTTCGAGGAAGATAAAGCGACGGGTAACCGGCAGGAGCGCCAGCTGGTCAGAAGCGATGAAGTTTTCGCCCATGCCCAGACCGATAACCATCGGGCTACCGGAACGCGCTGCCAGCAGCGTTGACGGATCGCGGGAATCCATAATCACCGTACCGTACGCACCGCGCAGCTGAGGGATAGCGCGCAGCACCGCATCACGCAGTGTACCGCCCTGCTCCAGCTCCCAGTGCACCAGGTGAGCAATCACTTCGGTGTCAGTTTCAGAGACGAATGTGTAGCCGCGCGCTTTCAGTTCTTCGCGCAGCGGTTCGTGGTTTTCGATAATGCCGTTGTGCACGACCACGATGTGTTCAGACACATGTGGGTGCGCGTTACCTTCAGACGGTTCGCCGTGCGTCGCCCAGCGGGTGTGCGCAATACCGGTACCACCGTGCAGCGGATGTTCTTCCGCAGCCTGGGCCAGCATCTGCACTTTACCGAGACGACGCAGACGGGTCATATGACCTTCTGCATCGACGACAGCCAGACCGGCTGAGTCGTAACCACGGTATTCCAGACGACGTAAACCTTCGAGAAGGATTTCAGCAATATCACGCTGCGCAACTGCGCCAACAATTCCACACATAATTTTAGATTCCGAATTTAGGCATTATGCCTGCGTTGTCGCTGACCTGTATTTTCCCTTTCCGGGCACCCCGAGCCTTGTAGAGAGTGGGGTTATTTTTATGGGTACTGCTTGTGGGGGGAGGATTATATTATCCCCTCACCCCGGCCCTCTCCCCAAAGGGGCGAGGGAGAAAAACACCGCACCGAACGATCCCCTCTCCCCTGTGGGGAGAGGGTTAGGGTGAGGGGTAAATCCGTTACTTTTTCTTCACCGGGCGTTTCCAGCCCTGCTTGCTGACCTGCGGAACGCGGCTTAACACCAGCTCGTTCTCGGCCACATCGCGCGTTACGGTTGTTCCGGCGGCAATGGTCACCCCGTTACCCACGGTAACAGGCGCCACCAGCTGCGTATCGGAGCCAACGAACACGTCGTCACCGATGATGGTTTTAAACTTATTCGCGCCGTCATAGTTACAGGTAATGGTCCCTGCACCAATATTCACGTTATTGCCAATTTCCGCGTCGCCCAGATAGGTTAGATGACCGGCTTTTGAGCCTTTACCCAGACGCGCTTTTTTCATTTCCACGAAGTTACCCACGTGAGCGCCTTCCAGCAGCTCAGCGCCCGGGCGCAGACGCGCAAACGGGCCGATGGTACAGGCCGCGTCCAGACGGGCATCTTCCACCACGCTGTACGGGCTAATTTCGCAGTCGTCACCGATAACGCTATTTTTAATCACGCAGCCGGCACCAATTTTGACGCGATTGCCCAGCGTGACCTGACCTTCGAGGATAACGTTAGTATCAATTTCAACGTCACGACCGTGAGATAACGAACCACGCAAATCGAAACGCGCCGGATCGCGCAGCATCACGCCCGCCAGCAGCAGTTTTTCGGCCTGCTCGGACTGATAAATACGCTCAAGACGGGAGAGCTGAAGGCGGTTGTTCACGCCGTCCGTTTCGCTGATCCGCGCCGGATGAACGGCGGCAATTTCACGCCCTTCGTGGTACGCCATCGCAATGATATCGGTGATGTAGTATTCACCCTGCGCGTTGTTGTTATTGAGCTTCGACAGCCAGCGCTTCATATCCGCGCCGTTGGCAATCAGGATACCGGTGTTGATCTCCTGAATCTGGCGCTGTTCGTCGCTGGCATCTTTATGCTCAACAATCCCCGTGACGTTGCCGTTTTCACGGGTGATGCGGCCATAACCGCTTGGATCGTCCAGCACGACGGTTAATAAACCGATGCCGCCCTGCGGTTTGGCTTCACGCAGGCGAGTAAGTGTTTCAACGGAGATCAGCGGGACATCGCCGTAGAGCATCAAAATGTCTTCGTCATCCGCAAAGAAAGGCGCAGCCTGCTGCATCGCATGGCCTGTGCCCAGCTGTTCGGCCTGACGCACCCAGTTGAGATTGTCATCGCTCAGCGTCTTTTTAAGCAGATCGCCGCCGTGGCCGTAGACCAGGTGGACCTGACTGGCACCCAGTTCGTTGGCTGCATCAATGACATGCTGCACCATTGGCTTTCCTGCAAGCGTGTGGAGCACCTTTGGCAGATCGGAATACATGCGGGTCCCTTTGCCAGCGGCAAGGATCACCACGCTCATCGCACTGTTTGACATACGCATCCTGACGGTAGTTTGAGTGTGAAGTAAAAACGTTTGATGCTTAAAATTCTACATCTTTTTCATCATGAATTAAGGCCGAAAAAAAAAGCCAGCCTGGTATCCAGACTGGCTTTTGTGCTTTTCAAGCCGGTGTTACATCGCTTTTTTGGTCAACTCGATAACGCGCAGTTTCGCGATCGCTTTGGCCAGCTCCGCAGACGCCTGAGCGTAATCCACGTCACCATGAGAGCTGCTAATGTGCTCTTCAGCCTTACGCTTCGATTCCAGGGCTCGCGCTTCGTCGAGATCCTGTCCACGGATAGCGGTATCGGCCAGAACGGTCACACTGCCAGGCTGCACTTCAAGAATGCCGCCGGACAGATAGATAAACTCTTCGTGACCGAACTGTTTAACGATGCGGATCATACCAGGCTTAATGGCGGTGAGCAGCGGTGCGTGACCCGGGAAAATACCCAGTTCACCTTCACTACCCGTTACCTGGATTTTTTCGACCAGACCAGAGAACATTTGTTGCTCTGCGCTGACGACGTCCAGGTGGTAAGTCATTGCCATATCACCCTCCGATTAAGGCGTTAAAGTTTTTTGGCTTTTTCCACGGCTTCGTCGATGGAACCAACCATGTAGAACGCCTGCTCCGGCAGGTGATCGTATTCGCCTTCCATGATGCCTTTAAAGCCACGGATGGTGTCTTTCAGGGAAACGTATTTACCCGGAGAACCGGTGAATACTTCCGCAACGAAGAACGGCTGGGACAGGAAGCGCTGGATCTTACGCGCACGTGCTACCACCAGTTTGTCTTCTTCAGACAGTTCATCCATACCCAGGATGGCGATGATGTCTTTCAGTTCCTGGTAACGCTGCAGCAGGGACTGTACGCCACGCGCGGTGTCGTAGTGTTCCTGACCAACAACCAGTGGATCCAGCTGACGGCTGGTGGAGTCCAGCGGGTCAACGGCCGGGTAGATACCCAGAGACGCGATCTGACGGCTCAGTACCACGGTTGCATCTAAGTGCGCAAAGGTGGTTGCTGGAGATGGGTCAGTCAAGTCATCCGCAGGTACGTATACCGCCTGAACGGAGGTGATAGAACCGGTTTTGGTAGAGGTGATACGTTCCTGAAGAACACCCATCTCTTCCGCCAGCGTAGGCTGATAACCTACCGCTGAAGGCATACGACCCAGCAGTGCAGATACTTCCGTACCGGCCAGGGTGTAACGATAGATGTTATCAACGAACAGCAGAACGTCACGGCCTTCATCACGGAACTTCTCAGCCATCGTCAGACCGGTCAGCGCAACGCGCAGACGGTTTCCTGGTGGCTCGTTCATCTGGCCGTAAACCAGGGATACTTTGTCCAGAACGTTGGAGTCGGTCATTTCGTGGTAGAAGTCGTTACCCTCACGAGTACGTTCACCTACACCCGCAAACACGGAGTAACCGGAGTGCTCGATCGCGATGTTACGGATCAGCTCCATCATGTTTACGGTTTTACCTACACCCGCACCGCCGAACAGACCGACTTTACCGCCCTTCGCGAACGGACACATCAGGTCGATAACTTTGATACCGGTTTCCAGCAGTTCCTGAGAGCTGGACAGCTCTTCGTAGGAAGGTGCCGCGCGGTGGATAGCCCAACGCTCTTCTTCACCGATGTCGCCTTTCATGTCGATTGGCTGACCCAATACGTTCATGATACGACCCAGTGTTGCTTTACCTACCGGTACTTCGATCGGGTGCTCAAGGTCTTTAACTTCCAGACCACGACGCAGACCGTCGGAAGAACCCATCGCGATGGTACGCACGATACCGCCGCCGAGCTGCTGCTGAACTTCCAGCACCAGGCTCTCGTTACCATTCTGTACCTCAAGCGCGTCGTACACGCGTGGTACGGCGTCCTGAGGGAACTCGACGTCCACCACGGCGCCGATTACCTGGACAATCTTTCCAGTAGCCATCTTGAATCCTCTACGTAATTCGTAAACCTGGTTAAACCGCGGCGGCCCCCGAGACGATCTCGGTGAGTTCCTGAGTAATGCTGGCCTGACGAGCTTTGTTGTAAACCAACTGCAGCTCTTTAATCAGGCTGCCGCCATTATCGGTCGCGGCTTTCATCGCCACCATTCGTGCGGCCTGCTCGCTGGCCAGGTTTTCTACAACGCCCTGATAAACCTGAGATTCAACGTAACGACGCAGCAGGGTATCCAGCAGCGGTTTCGGATCGGGTTCATACAGGTAATCCCAGGCTTTTTGCTTCAGCTCGTCATCTTCTGATGCCGGTAACGGCAGCATCTGAGTGAGCGTTGGAACCTGAGACATGGTGTTAATGAATTTGTTGCTGACAACGTACAGTCTGTCCAGACGGCCTTCATCATAGGCCTGCAACATCACTTTAACCGGGCCGATCAGTTCGGACAGGGACGGGTTATCACCCATACCGGTCACCTGAGCGACAATGTTGCCACCAACGGAGTTAAAGAAAGAGACGCCTTTAGAGCCGATCATTGCGATATCGCACTGAACGCCTTTTTCAGACCATGCTTTCATATCCGCCAGCAGTTTTTTGAACAGGTTAATGTTCAAGCCGCCACACAGACCACGGTCGGTCGACACCACCAGGTAGCCCACGCGCTTAACGTCGCGTTCTTCCAGGTAAGGGTGCTTATATTCCAGATTACCGTTTGCAAGGTGACCAATCACTTTGCGCATGGTTTCTGCATAAGGACGGCTGGCCGCCATGCGATCCTGCGATTTACGCATTTTGGAAGCGGCGACCATCTCCATCGCTTTAGTGATCTTTTGCGTGTTCTGGACGCTTGCGATCTTACTACGTATCTCTTTTGCGCCGGCCATGAGCTTCTCCTCAATGCCAGGCGGCTTGTCCTGAGACAAGCCGCCGGACGATTACCAGGATTGGGTTGCTTTGAAGGAATCGAGGATAGCTTTCAGCTTGCCTTCGATTTCGTCGTTATAGCCACCGGTCTGGTTGATCTCTTGCATCAGCGGAGCGTGATCACGGTCGACGTAAGCCAGCAGAGCGGCTTCGAAGCTACCGATTTTCGCCAGTTCCACATCTTCGAGGTAACCGCGTTCAGCCGCGAACAGTACCAGGCCCTGCTGAGCAACAGACATTGGTGCGTACTGTTTCTGCTTCAGCAGCTCGGTCACTTTCTGACCGTGGCTCAGCTGTTTACGGGTTGCTTCGTCCAGATCGGATGCGAACTGAGAGAACGCAGCCAGTTCACGATACTGTGCCAGCGCGGTACGGATACCACCGGACAGTTTCTTGATGATCTTGGTCTGAGCAGCACCACCAACACGGGATACGGAGATACCCGGGTTAACCGCCGGACGAATACCGGAGTTAAACAGGTTGGTTTCCAGGAAGATCTGACCATCGGTAATGGAGATTACGTTGGTCGGAACGAACGCAGAAACGTCACCCGCCTGGGTTTCAATGATCGGCAGAGCGGTCAGAGAGCCCGTTTTACCCTTCACTTCACCTTTGGTGAAGTTCTCGACGTATTCCGCGTTAACGCGGGAAGCACGCTCCAGCAGACGAGAGTGGAGGTAGAATACGTCGCCAGGGAACGCTTCACGTCCAGGTGGACGACGGAGCAGCAGGGAAACCTGACGATAAGCAACAGCCTGTTTAGACAGGTCATCGTATACGATCAGTGCATCTTCACCGCGGTCACGGAAGTATTCGCCCATTGCGCAACCGGCATATGGCGCCAGGTATTGCAGTGCAGCGGATTCAGACGCAGTTGCTACCACAACGATGGTGTTAGACAGTGCGCCGTGCTCTTCCAGTTTACGAACCACGTTGGAAATGGTGGACGCTTTCTGGCCGATGGCCACGTACACACATTTGATGCCGGAGTCACGCTGGTTGATGATGGCGTCAATAGCCATCGCGGTTTTACCGGTCTGACGGTCACCGATGATCAGTTCACGCTGACCACGACCGATAGGGATCATGGCATCAACGGACTTATAACCTGTCTGAACAGGCTGATCTACGGACTGACGGTCGATAACGCCCGGTGCGATAACTTCGATTGGAGAGAAGCCATCGTGCTCAACCGGACCTTTACCGTCGATTGGCGCACCCAGGGTGTTAACAACGCGACCCAGCAGGCCACGGCCAACCGGCACTTCCAGAATACGGCCAGTACACTTAACCTTCATGCCTTCGGCGAGGTCAGCGTATGGACCCATCACAACTGCACCTACGGAGTCGCGCTCCAGGTTCAGTGCGATAGCGTAACGGTTACCCGGCAGGGAAATCATCTCACCCTGCATACAATCGGCCAGGCCGTGGATGCGGATAACACCGTCACTTACAGAAACAATAGTACCTTCGTTGTGAGCTTCACTCACAACACTGAACTGAGCAATGCGCTGCTTGATCAGTTCGCTGATTTCGGTGGAATTCAGTTGCATGCTCCAGTCCCCTTAAGACTGCAAGACGTCTGCAAGGCGTTCAAGACGGCCGCGTACGCTGCCATCAATGACCATATCACCCGAACGGATGATTACGCCTGCCATTACAGACTTATCGATTTTGCAATTCAGCTTAACTTTGCGTGACAGACGTTTTTCCATCGCGGCGGTGATTTTCGCAAGCTGTTCATTACTCAGTTCAGTCGCAGAAGTCACTTCGACTTCAGCGGTTGCTTCACTAAGGGCACGTAAGTGCTCAAACTGCTCGAGAACATCCGGGAGCACACGGAGACGACCATTTTCTGCCATCACCTTAATCAGGTTCTGGCCGTTGGCATCCAGTTGCTCTCCGCACACGGCGATAAACGACGCGGCGAGAGTTTCAGGTGCTAACGCACCGGAAAGCAACTCAGCCATTTGTTCGTTTTTCGTCACCTCAGCGGCAAACGCCAGCATATCCTGCCAGCGATCGACATTTTGGTGTTCGACAGCAAAGTCAAAAGCTGCTTTGGCGTAGGGGCGAGCTACCGTAACAAATTCAGACATCAGCCCCTCCCTCCTTACAGTTCAGCGACAAGTTTGTCCACGATGTCGCTGTTAGCAGCTTCATCCACGGAACGTTCGATGATCTTCTCGGCGCCAGCAACAGCCAGAATCGCAACCTGCTTACGCAGTTCTTCACGAGCACGTTTACGCTCAGCATCAATTTCTGCCTGAGCCTGTGTCACGATCTTAGTACGTTCCTGTTCTGCTTCAGCTTTGGCTTCGTCCAGGATCTGAGAACGGCGTTTGTTAGCCTGTTCAATGATTACCTGAGCTTCAGCTTTCGCTTTTTTCAGCTGGTCTGTCGCGTTGGCCTGTGCAAGGTCCAAATCTTTCTTAGCGCGTTCTGCGGAAGCCAGACCGTCAGCAATTTCTTTCTGACGTTTTTCGATGGCAGCCATTAAAGGCGGCCATACATACTTCATGCAGAACCAGACAAAGAGAATAAACGCGATGGCCTGGCCGAGGATTGTTGCGTTCATGTTCACAGCACAATACCTCTTTAATTTCTGTGGCTTAGGGTTTTAAAACTACTACTACGCGACAGCAAACATCACGTACAGACCCAGACCTACAGCGATCATTGGGATAGCATCCACCAGACCCATAACGATAAAGAACTGAGTACGCAGCAGAGGAATCAGATCAGGTTGACGCGCTGCGCCTTCCAGGAATTTGCCCCCGAGGATGCCGATACCGATCGCAGCACCGATAGCCGCCAGACCCATCATCACAGCGGCAGCCATGTACAGCAGATCCATATTCAGGTTTTCCATGACAGTCTCCAGTTTGTTTCAATTAAAACGTAGTAGTGTTGGTAAAAAATCAGTGCTCTTCAGACGCCATCGACAGATAGACGATCGTCAGAACCATGAAGATAAAGGCTTGCAGCGTAATGATCAGGATGTGGAAAATGGCCCATGGCACATTCAGAATCCACTGTGACCACCACGGCAGAAGACCCGCGATCAGAATGAAAATCAGCTCACCCGCATACATGTTGCCGAACAGTCGCAGACCCAGTGAAACAGGTTTGGACAGCAGGCTAACGCCTTCCAGGATCAGGTTGACCGGAATAAACGCCCAGTGGTTGAACGGCTGCAAGGTAAGCTCTTTCACAAAGCCGCTTACGCCTTTCATTTTGATGCTGTAGAAAAGAATCAGGATAAATACGCCCAGCGCCATCGACAGGGTGATGTTCACGTCCGCAGACGGTACAACACGCAGCGCTGGCAGGCCGAAGATGTGCTCACCGATGAACGGCAGCAGATCGATTGGCAGCAGGTCCATCAGGTTCATCAGGAAGACCCAAACGAACACGGTCAGGGCCAGCGGAGCAATCAGCTTGCTCTTACCATGGTACATGTCTTTGACGCTGCCATGGACGAAGCCGATGATCATTTCGATGAAGGTCTGGAATTTCCCTGGTACACCGCTGGTCGCTCGTTTAGCAACACCGCGGAACATGGCCAGGAACAGAAGACCCAAAACCACCGAGAAGAACATGGAATCGATGTTGATCGTCCAGAAGGTGGCCGGGGGGTTATGTGGATCCACCAGCGAGAATGTACGCAGGTCCAGCTGAAGGTTATTCAGATGGTGACCTATGTAATCCTGCGGCGTCATATTTTCTGAAGCCATGATGCCTTTTACCCTTTGTTATTGATTACAGCTGGAGCCAGAACTTGTACCACCAGCACCAAAACCCACGTTGCTATCAGCGGCATGAAGACCACTTTCAAAACCGCCAGCGCCATCACCAGTAGAGCAAAGGTCAGCAACACCTTACACACTTCGCCGAGGGCGAAGGACCAGGCCACGCGGCCTTTGGCGGGTGTATGCGCCTGATGACGCCAGGCAAAAATCATAAACAACACGTTTGGCAGCACAACCGCCAAACCCCCGCACACGGCGGAGATGCCCCAGAAGGGGTCTTTGAGGCTAAACAGCAGTCCACTTGCTATCACAGCCAGAAACTGAATGAACAGAAGCTTACGAGCAACGTTTCTACTCAAGAGCGACACAGACATCACGTTTTTACTCCTGCTCCCTTCGAGGTATGCCGCGTGTCGTATAAAACGTCCTTTAAGGCTCAGAGTCAAGCATCAAAAAGCGGTCAAATTATACGGTGCGCACCCGTGATTTCAAACATTAAGTAGCGAAAAGGTGAATAAATGTTTAAATATTTTTCCCCAGCGCTATTTTTTAACTTTCGCTGAAAGCGTCAACCTTCGACCAAAACTGCAAACAGCGCGAAAACGTTGGCGATAAAGCGTGCACGAGATCACAAAACACACATTTGCGATAAGGTTGTATTTATCAAAGGCGCAAATCGCGCAAATTTATCTTTATGAAATTAAACGCAAAATGCCGTAACTATTTTCAAAACAGCCCAGTACACAATAAAAACGTTTTATTGACATTCTTAATAAATAATTAACATTGCGTTCTGGTTACCACCTTCCACTTTTAGCAGACTTATATTTTCACAGATGACTATCTTCTCGGTGAATAAAAGTCGCCAGGTTAACCATAAGAAAAACCTTAGTAAAGAAGAGGTTAAAAGCCCGCCGGTAAACCCTCTTTATTTGTGCTGTTTTTTAACATGCGAAGAACAGCACAAATTCCACATTTTTTATTAATTTTTTAAAAATTGTTTGGCTTAATTATCACCAGATGACGCTCCCCATCGAGCTGAGGAATGTGTAATTTCTCGATGGATTCAACAGCAAAACCGTCCGGAAGCCGCTCAATCTCATCGCCTGGCAACTGCCCTTTCAGCGCATAAAAGCGGCCGTTCTCCGCAGGTAAGTGTTTGCACCAGCTCACCATATCGTTGAGCGACGCAAATGCACGGCTGATAACACCGTCAAACGGCGGCTCCGCCGGGAACTCCTCTACCCTGCTCTGCACGGGCGTGATGTTTTCAAGCTTCAGCTCATGCTGTACCTGACGTAAAAAGCGCACGCGCTTGCCAAGGCTGTCCAGCAATGTGAAGTGGCTCTCAGGGCGAACAATCGACAGCGGAACGCCCGGTAAACCCGGTCCCGTCCCCACATCGATGAAACGCTCACCTTTCAGCCACGGGGCAACCACAATGCTATCGAGAATATGGCGTACCAGCATCTCGTTGGGGTCGCGTACGGAGGTCAGGTTGTACGCTTTGTTCCATTTGTTCAGCATATCGACATAGGCCACCAGCTGATTTTTCTGGTGATCGGTGAGCGAAATACCTGCCTGATCCAGCAGACGAGAGAGTTTGTTGAGCACGGTGAATACCTGTTGAGAGTTTTTTTGCCCGGTGGCGCTGCCGCTTACCGGGCCTACGAATAAGTAGGGCGGGTCAGCGAAGCGCCACCCGCCAAAAGCAATGTCAATTACGCGCTGCGGCGCAGCATGCCCTGCTTTTTCAGCCAGACCAGCAGGATCGAAATCGCCGCAGGGGTAACACCCGAGATACGGGATGCCTGGCCGATCGATACTGGTTTGTGATCGTTCAGCTTGGCGATCACTTCGTTCGAGAGGCCCGTCACCTGGCGGTAGTCCAGCATTTCCGGCAGCAGCGTGTTTTCGTTACGCTGCTGTTTTTCGATCTCATCCTGCTGACGCGCGATGTAACCTTCGTACTTCACCTGGATCTCAACCTGCTCTGCCGCTTCAGCGTCTTCCAGGCCCGGCGCGAACGCGGTCAGTTTAACCAGGTTCTCGTAGGTGACTTCAGGACGGCGCAGTAAATCTTCACCGCTGGCCTCGCGCGACAGCGGCGCTGTTAAGTGAGCGTTTACTTCGGCAGCGGTTTCCGCCTGCGGATTCACCCAGGTGGTTTTCAGGCGCTGACGTTCCTGTTCAATGCGCTCCAGCTTTTCGTTGAAGCGCGCCCAGCGTTCGTCATCAACCAGACCCAGCTCGCGGCCCATTTCGGTCAGACGCAGGTCGGCGTTATCTTCACGCAGCATCAGGCGATATTCCGCGCGAGAGGTAAACATACGGTACGGCTCTTTGGTACCCAGCGTGCAGAGATCGTCAACCAGCACGCCCAGATACGCCTGAGAACGGCCTGGTGCCCAGCCCTCTTTCTCAGCAGAGAAGCGCGCGGCGTTCAGACCGGCAAGCAGGCCCTGTGCAGCCGCTTCTTCGTAGCCGGTGGTGCCGTTAATCTGCCCCGCGAAGAACAGACCGTGGATGAACTTGCTTTCCAGGGTTGGCTTCAGGTCGCGTGGATCGAAGAAATCGTACTCAATAGCGTAGCCGGGGCGAACAATTTTCGCATTCTCCATCCCCTGCATTGAGCGAACAATTTGCATCTGCACATCGAACGGCAGGCTGGTGGAGATGCCGTTCGGGTAAATTTCGTTTGAGGTCAGTCCTTCCGGCTCCAGGAAGATCTGGTGCTGGTTACGATCGGCAAAGCGCATCACTTTGTCTTCGATCGACGGGCAGTAGCGTGGACCGATCCCTTCGATCACGCCGGCATACATGGGGCTGCGATCGAGGTTGTTGCGGATCACATCATGAGTTTTCTCGTTGGTATGCGTGATGTAGCACGGTACCTGCTGCGGATGCTGAGCCGCATTGCCCATGAACGAGAACACCGGCATGGGGTTATCACCGTGCTGTTGCGCCAGCACGCTGAAATCAATGGTGCGCGCATCAATACGCGGCGGCGTACCGGTTTTCAGGCGGCTAACGCGCAGCGGCAGTTCACGCAGACGGCAAGACAGTGGAATAGACGGCGGATCGCCAGCACGGCCACCGCTGTAGTTATCCAGACCGATATGAATTTTACCGTCAAGGAAGGTGCCCACGGTCAGCACCACGGCTTTCGCGCGGAATTTGAGGCCCATCTGGGTCACGGCGCCCACGACGCGATCGTTCTCAACGATAAGATCTTCAACCGCCTGCTGGAAGATCATCAGGTTCGGCTGGTTCTCCAGGGCGGTACGCACCGCCTGACGGTAAAGCACGCGGTCTGCCTGAGCACGGGTCGCACGCACAGCGGGACCTTTACTCGCGTTTAGTATCCTAAACTGTATGCCGGCCCGATCGATCGCTTTCGCCATCAGGCCGCCAAGTGCATCCACTTCTTTTACCAGGTGTCCTTTCCCAATGCCGCCAATCGCCGGATTACAGGACATTTGTCCCAGCGTGTCGATATTGTGTGTCAAAAGCAGGGTCTGCTGACCCATACGCGCTGCGGCCATTGCGGCCTCAGTGCCTGCGTGACCCCCGCCAATGATGATGACGTCAAAAGGATCCTGATAAAACATGGTGGTCTGCCTCGCGTAAAGCGGTATGAAAATGGATTGAAGCCCGGGCCGTGGATTCTACTCAACTTTAGTCTTTCGAGAAAGCATTGGGATCCTGGGCTATTAAAAAGAAGATCTTTTTATTTAGAGATCTGTTCTATTGTGATCTCTTATTAGGATCGCGAACCTGTGTGGATAAGTCCGATCTCACAAAGAAGATCATGCAGTTAGAAAGGATCGTTTGCTGTGAATGATCGGTGATCCTGGACAGTATAAGCTGGGATCAGATCGCGACTTTATACACAGGTCAAAAACGACACAACAGTTGTTCTTTGGATAACTACGGGTTAATACGAGCTTTTAACCAGAGTTATCCACATCTGTTCGCGCGATCTTTAATCGTTTTTGAGTAAATTTTTCCATTCCGCGAGCCAGATCTCGGCTGGATCCTCCGGAATGTCATGATCGAGGATGTTGATCTTGAGCGTTTCACCCAGCTGTTTTGCTCCGCAGGAGGTGACAGCGGCTTCAACTTTCTCTATTGCCCCGCAAAAGGTGTCATATTCACGACTGCCGATCCCCACCGCGCCAAAACGGACGTTTGACAGGTCGGGCTGCTGTTCCAGCAGTTCGTCGTATAAAGGTTGCAGGTTATCCGGCAGATCGCCCGCGCCGTGCGTGGAGGTGATCAGCAGCCAGACCCCGTCAGTCGGGAGATCTTCAAGCAAGGGACCGTGCAGGGTTTCCGTAGAAAAGCCCGCATCTTCCAGCTTTTCAGCCAGGTGTTCCGCTACGTATTCCGCACCACCAAGGGTGCTGCCGCTGATAAGGGTAATGTCCGCCATTGATCGCTCGCCCAGATAAAGAGACGGCCATTGTACGCTGTGAACGAGCTGGGATCTACCTGTGGAAAATGTGGGAATGAATTTGCCCGATCACGGGCGGATGGTACGCATGATCGGGTTTTGCAGGGAGATCAGCGTCTCGGTGGACTGAATTTCATCGATTGTTTGGATCTTGTTGATAAGTACCTGCTGGAGGGCGTCGATGGATCGGCACATGACCTTAATAAAGATGCTGTAATGCCCGGTGGTGTAATACGCCTCGGTGACTTCATCCAGCGCGTTCAGCTTCGCCAGAGCGGAAGGGTAGTCTTTGGCGCTTTTAAGAATGATGCCGATGAAGCAGCAGACGTCGTAACCGAGATGTTTAGGACTGACGTCAATGCGTGCGCCGGTAATGATCCCCGCCTGCTTCATCTTCTCTACGCGGACGTGAATGGTTCCCGGGCTGACGCCAAACTGTTTTGCCAGTTCGGCGTAGGCGGTACGGGCATTGGCCATTAACGCCTCCAGAATGCCGCGGTCGAGATTGTCGATCTGATAATTTTCCATAGCTTTTTCTTATGAAGATTAATGAATCATTCTATTCTAGCGTTTAATTTTATCGAATCAAAAGTGAAGGCGGCTTTTTGTTGATGAGTTATTGAATATGATGCCATTTCTGTTGCTTAATCAATATCAACAGGACGCAGGAGTATAAATAATGAAAACCGCTTACATCGCAAAACAACGCCAGATCAGTTTCGTAAAATCCCATTTTTCCCGCCAGCTGGAAGAGAAGCTTGGCCTTATTGAAGTTCAGGCGCCGATTCTGAGCCGCGTGGGTGACGGGACGCAGGATAACCTCTCTGGATGCGAAAAAGCGGTACAGGTGAAAGTGAAAACACTGCCAGACGCTCAGTTCGAAGTGGTTCATTCCCTGGCGAAGTGGAAGCGTCAAACTCTGGGACAACACGACTTCAGCGCGGGCGAAGGGCTTTACACGCATATGAAAGCCCTTCGTCCCGATGAAGATCGCCTTTCACCGATTCATTCCGTTTACGTTGACCAGTGGGACTGGGAGCGCGTGATGGGGGATGGTGAACGTCACGTCGGCACGCTGAAATCCACCGTTGAGGCGATCTACGCCGGGATCAAAGCAACCGAAGCGGCCGTAAGCAAAGAGTTTGGTCTGGCACCGTTCCTGCCGGATACGATCCACTTTGTTCACAGCCAGGCGCTGCTGAGCCGCTTCCCGGATCTCGATGCTAAAGGCCGCGAGCGTGCGATCGCCAAAGAATTAGGTGCTGTGTTCCTGATCGGAATCGGCGGCAAACTGTCTGATGGCAAACGCCACGACGTTCGCGCGCCGGATTATGATGACTGGAGTACTGCGGGTGAAGGCGAATTTGCTGGGCTGAACGGCGATATTCTGGTGTGGAACCCGGTACTGGAAGACGCCTTCGAGCTCTCTTCTATGGGGATCCGCGTGGATGCTGACGCGCTTAAGCGCCAGCTGGCGGTCACCGGCGATGAAGATCGTCTCAAACTCGAGTGGCACCAGGCGCTGCTGCGCGGTGAAATGCCTCAGACGATCGGCGGCGGTATCGGCCAGTCCCGTCTGACCATGCTGCTGCTGCAATTACCCCATATCGGTCAGGTTCAGTGTGGCGTCTGGCCGCGGCAGGTACGTGAAAGCGTCGGTTCTCTTCTGTAATTAACGCTGCCAGCGTCTGAGCAGGCGGCTACGCAACCCGGTATCAAAGCGCCAGATATGATCGAAGATGCGCATGATGCCGGGTTTTCCATGGGCTGACATCGCCACCGCATGAAAACGGTGCTGATGCACCCGCTGTAACTCCTTCACCTTATTCACCACCTCATCCGGCAGCCGCTGGGCAATAAAATCGGAAATCACCACCGCGTCAGCGTCGTACCAGTCGCCTCCCTGCATACGCTCCACAATGCTGCGAAAGCAGCTGGCCAGATCCGTGCCGCCGCGAAAGCGCTGGCTCAGGAAGCGGATTGCCTGCTCGATACCCTGCTGGTTCGTCAGCTCATAGCCCACCACCTCGCTGGAGAAGAGCATGATAAAGCAGCGACGGCGATCGGCCAGCGCCACGCGCATCAGTGCCAGACAGAACGCCTTCGCGCACTGCTCGTTAAACCCGCCCATCGAACCGGACGTATCCACGCAAACAATGAAGGGCCCGCGCGGCTGTTCATCAAAATCCTGATGGACGACCGGCCGTTGGCTGACTTTCTCGCGCCAGGCTTCGCCGTGCAGTCTGTAGGTGAGAAGCTGTTTTTCCACCAGCCGACGATAGAACTCATACTCCAGTTCGGTCATCCCCAGCGTGCTCAGCTCCGTTGGCAGCAGGCGTAAAATGTCATCGCTCTGCTGGAGCCCGTCGACCTGCTCCGGCACGGTAGCCGGTTCGCGCACCAGGGTGCGGAAGGTTTCCATCGGGGCATCTTTCTTTGGGACCGATTTTGCCTCCCTTGAGCGGCCCAGCTGTTCTGCAAGCTTCATCAGTTCGGGCTGCTGTGCCAGAAAATCGCCGTATTTGACGATCAGCTGATAATCCCCGCGCCGGAGCTGACCGGCGCTCATATCCCACAGACGTCCGGCGGCATTTTCATTCTCCACCAGCACCTGTTCTAGCTGGCCGCTCAGCGTCATACGTTCCTGAACTTCACTCAGCAGCTGTTCACGCTCTTCATCCAGCAGCTGCTGGTTCAGCGTTGTGGCCTGCACCACCAGGCTGAGGCGCCAGCGCTGTAAGAAAAGGGTATGCAGTGCGGGGGTAAAGGTGGCGTTATCCGTGACCAGCCCCCGGGCCTGGCTGGCAAACGGAGAGTGGACGTTATCGAGCAACGTCAGGGTTTGCGGGAGCTGGACGATAAACTGCGACGTGGAGAGCCGCTGGCACTGCTGATAGCAGGCCACCTCTTCCGTTAACTCAGGCGGAACTTCGGTCTCCCTGAACCGCTGACGCAAATTTTCTCGCCAGCGGGGCAGATCGTCCGTCATCGCCTTTTTAAGCTTCGGAAATTTTTCGAAGAAGGCCGCCAGCTGCGGCGACGCCAGAAGGGTAATGACCACTTCTTCGATCAACCCCTCCTCGCTGACCGCCAGCATGACGTTAAGCGTATCCAGGGTTAGCATTGACGCGCCTGTTTGATCTGCGCGCTGACGTCCTGCAGGCTGGCTTCGATGCGACCTAACCAGTCGCTATGAATAAAGAGGCATTTTTGCTGCTCGCTAAAGCGGGTGTGCTGCTGATGCCATTCGGTATCCAGCGCTTCCAGCTGCTGCTTAATCTCTTCCGGCACGCTATCCGAAGCGGTTCCCGGAAGAGCAAGACGCGATCCCTGGAGGCTGACGTCGCGGATCACCAGGTGCTGGCTGCTGTCCAATTCCATATTCAGCGGCTGCGCGAAACCAATGCCGTTGAGTTTTCCCCGGATCTCTCCGCCCTTATCCAGCCACTGCGCCAGCGCCTCGCGCTCAATCGTAATGTGCACCACCTGCATATCATGCAGTTTAAGCGGCTGCTGGAGCAGCAACGTTAGCGTTGCTGCGGTCAGATCCGCGGGAAGCTCGTAGTGCGGTTTGCGGGCGAACATGCCCCCAAGGCGATTTACTTTCAGCGCGGTTTTATCGCTTTGCTGCTGCTGAAGCTGGATGCGCCGCTGGGCAATCGCCCCCAGCTGGTTGAGCATCGCCTGCTGCCCCCAGGCGTGTCCGGTCATCAAAACGTCAAGCTGCTGCTGCATCAGGTTCATACCTTCTGCATCGTGCCAGAGGCAATCTTTCAGCAGGATCAGATCGATTGGCGCGACGGCATCACGGCCGCTGAACAGGGCGCTCGCCTGCAGCAGGCGGATCGCTTTTTTCCACCGGCGATCGGAGACATAGGGCGCTGAAGGGATGAGATCAAGCTGCTGGCGCAGCAGATAGATCAGCTCGAAGACGGCGTCTGGCAGTTTGATTTTGCCGATGTCCTGCTGCCACTGGTGATACTCCTCATCCGTCACCTGCAGCGAAGCGGATACCGGGTTTTCACTTTCATCCTGCTGGCTGACCAGCATGGAGCGAAAGTTGGACTTATCCTGTACTTTGTCCAGCCACAGGCGGATAAGCATACGGTCATACAGCGCTTCCAGACTGCTGTCGGCTTCAGGCAGTTCGTTAGAGGCGGCCACCAGCAGGCGCATCGGGATTTTCTCTTCACTGGCGCCGTTACGGAACCGACGTTCGTTTATCGCCGTGAGGAGGGTGTTAAGAATAGCCGGCCCCGCTTTCCAGATCTCATCGAGAAAAACAATCTCAGCCTCCGGAAGATACCCTTCTGTCAGACGCTGATAGCGACCCTCATCTTTCAATGCCTGAATGGAGAGCGGACCAAAAACTTCTTCTGGGGTGGAAAACCGGGTCATGAGATATTCGAAGGCGCGGGCGTTCTGAAAAGCAAATTTTAGCCTGCGGGCAATCAGGCTTTTGGCAATGCCCGGCGGTCCCAGCAAAAACACGCTCTCACCGCTCAACGCCGCCAGTAAACAGAGGCGGATGGCGTGGCTACGCTCGAAAAGGCCTTTCTCCAGCGCGCTGCTGAGGCGGGAAATTCTTTCTGCTAATAAATGTGAGTGAGCCATAATAGTTTTGCATCCTTTCGCCGTCGTGGCGGCCAATTGAAGCGAGTATAGACGTTTCAGTCAGGGCTGGTAATAGACTGAAGTGCGGCGCAATTTTCTTTGCGCTACATTAATGCGGTTGCATTTAGGGGTACGATTTTGCATTGAATCGTGCATACTGTGCGCTTTTTGTGGGCCAAGGGACCGGGAACACATTTGTTATTTAAACGAAAAGACTAGTCTATGAGCACTGATAATAAGCAATCATTACCCGCAATAACGCTTGCGGCGATCGGGGTTGTCTACGGTGATATCGGCACCAGCCCGCTTTATACGCTTCGTGAATGTCTGTCCGGCCAGTTTGGCTTTGGTGTTGAGCGCGATGCCGTATTTGGCTTCCTGTCCCTCATCTTCTGGCTGCTGATCCTGGTGGTTTCCGTTAAATATCTCTCCTTCGTTATGCGTGCTGATAACGCGGGTGAAGGCGGGATCCTGACCCTGATGTCTCTTGCCGGGCGCAATACCTCGGCCAGGATGACCTCTGTGCTGGTTATTATCGGCCTGATTGGCGGCAGTTTCTTCTACGGAGAAGTGGTGATAACGCCGGCTATCTCGGTGCTGTCGGCGATAGAGGGGCTGGAGATTATCGCTCCCCAGCTCGATTCATGGGTGGTCCCATTGGCCATCATTGTCCTGACGCTGCTGTTCATGATCCAGAAGCACGGTACAGGGCTGGTGGGCAAACTGTTTGCGCCGATTATGCTGGCCTGGTTCCTGATCCTGGCGGCGCTTGGTTTACGCAGCATTATCGCGAACCCGGAAGTGCTGCACGCGCTGAACCCTTACTGGGCGGTGCATTTCTTCCTCGAATACAAAGTGGTTTCCTTCGTGGCGCTGGGGGCCGTCGTGCTCTCCATCACCGGTGTGGAAGCGCTGTATGCTGACATGGGCCACTTCGGGAAACTGCCTATCCGCGTGGCATGGTTTATTGTGGTGCTGCCGTCGCTGGTGCTGAACTACTTCGGTCAGGGCGCGCTGCTGCTTAAAAACCCGGAAGCGATCAAGAACCCGTTCTTCCTGCTGGCGCCCGACTGGGCGCTGGTGCCGATGCTGATCCTGGCGACGCTGGCGACCGTCATTGCCTCCCAGGCGGTGATTTCCGGCGTGTTCTCTCTGACGCGCCAGGCCGTGCGTCTGGGGTATCTGTCACCGATGCGCATCATCCATACCTCAGAGATGGAGTCGGGCCAGATCTACATTCCGTTCGTTAACTGGCTCCTCTATTTCGCTGTTGTTATTGTTATCGTCAGCTTCGAGCATTCCAGTAACCTGGCTGCAGCGTACGGTATTGCGGTAACCGGTACGATGGTGCTGACATCGCTTCTCTCCACCACGGTGGCTTACCGAAACTGGCACTGGAATAAATTCCTCGTGGCGATGATTCTGGTGGGCTTCCTGTGTATCGACGTGCCGCTGTTCTCCGCAAACCTCGACAAAATTGTCTCCGGTGGCTGGCTGCCGCTGACGCTGGGTCTGGTGATGTTCATTGTCATGACCACCTGGAAAAGCGAGCGCTTCCGCCTGCTGCGCCGCATGCATGAGCACGGCAATTCTCTGGAGGCGATGATCGCTTCGCTGGAGAAATCCCCGCCGGTCCGCGTGCCGGGTACTGCGGTATATATGTCTCGCGCGCTGAACGTCATTCCGTTCGCGCTGATGCATAACCTCAAGCACAACAAAGTGCTGCACGAGCGCGTGATCCTGCTGACGCTGCGCACCGAAGATGCGCCTTACGTTCACAACGTGCGTCGTGTGCAAATCGAGCAGCTGTCGCCGACATTCTGGCGCGTGGTGGCGAGCTACGGCTGGCGCGAAACGCCAAACGTGGAAGAGGTGTTCCACCGCTGCGGCCTGGAAGGGCTGAGCTGCCGGATGATGGAGACGTCGTTCTTTATGTCGCACGAGTCGCTGATCATCGGCAAGCGACCGTGGTATCTGCGCCTGCGCGGCAAGCTATACCTCATCCTGCAGCGTAACGCCCTGCGCGCGCCTGACCAGTTTGAGATCCCGCCTAACCGCGTGATTGAACTGGGGACGCAGGTCGAGATCTAATCCCTTCTGAAAATGCCGGGTGGCGCTTCGCTTACCCGGCCTACCAAACCCCTCGCCAACCCACAATAATTGTCTCTGCATTTCACTTAGCGAAACGTTTCGACGTCGATCACAAATCTGTTACGTCATGATGGTTTTCTGAACATTTCTGGCGCTACACTATTTTTAGCGAAACGTTTCGCTAGTGGAGCAAGAAAATGAAGAAAGGCACGGTACTCAACTCAGAAATCTCATCGGTTATTTCCCGTCTTGGGCATACCGATACGCTGGTGGTTTGCGATGCAGGCTTACCGGTTCCGCGCAGCACAACCCGTATCGATATGGCGTTAACGCAGGGTGTACCCTCGTTTATGCAGGTACTGGAAGTTGTGACGGCGGAGATGCAGGTTGAGACCGCCATTCTCGCGGCGGAAATCAAACAACATAATCCGCAACTCCACGAAACGTTGCTCAGCCATATTGAGCAACTGCAACAACACCAGGGAAACACCATAGAAATTCGTTACACGACGCATGAACAGTTCAAACAACAAACCGCAGACAGTCAGGCGGTGATTCGCAGCGGGGAGTGTTCCCCGTATGCGAATATCATTCTCTGTGCTGGCGTCACATTCTGAGGCCATCATGGACGCATTACTGCAACTCAAAGGGATCGATAAGTCGTTCCCGGGCGTAAAAGCCCTCTCCGGCGCGGCGCTGAACGTCTACCCCGGGCGCGTGATGGCGCTGGTGGGGGAAAACGGTGCCGGCAAATCCACCATGATGAAAGTGCTGACTGGTATCTATCAACGCGATGCCGGTTCACTCGTCTGGCTGGGCAAAGAGACCACCTTCACTGGCCCGAAATCTTCTCAGGAAGCGGGTATCGGCATTATTCACCAGGAGCTGAACCTCATTCCTCAGCTCACCATTGCGGAAAACATCTTCCTCGGCCGCGAGTTTGTTAACCGGTTCGGCAAAATCGACTGGAAAACCATGTATGCCGAGGCGGACAAGCTGCTGGCGAAGCTGAACCTGCGCTTTAAGAGCGACCGCCTGGTAGGCGATCTCTCCATTGGCGATCAGCAGATGGTGGAAATCGCGAAGGTGCTGAGCTTTGAGTCGAAGGTCATCATTATGGATGAACCGACCGACGCCCTGACCGATACTGAAACGGAATCCCTGTTCCGCGTTATCCGCGAGCTGAAGTCGCAGGGGCGCGGGATTGTCTATATCTCTCACCGCATGAAAGAGATCTTCGAGATCTGCGATGACGTCACCGTCTTCCGCGACGGGCAGTTTATTGCCGAGCGCGAAGTCGCCACGCTGACCGAAGATACGCTCATCGAAATGATGGTGGGACGCAAGCTCGAAGATCAGTATCCGCATCTGGATAAAGCGCCGGGAGAGATCCGCCTGAAGGTGGACAACCTCTGCGGTCCTGGCGTGAACGACGTCACCTTTACCCTGCGCCAGGGCGAGATCCTGGGCGTGGCGGGCCTGATGGGCGCGGGACGTACCGAGCTGATGAAAGTGCTCTACGGCGCACTGCCGCGCACCAGCGGTTATGTCACCCTTGACGGTCATGAAGTGGTCACCCGCTCTCCGCAGGATGGTCTGGCGAACGGCATCGTCTATATCTCCGAAGACCGCAAACGCGACGGCCTGGTGCTGGGGATGTCGGTTAAAGAGAACATGTCCCTGACCGCGCTGCGCTATTTCAGCCATAGCGGCGGTAGCCTGAAGCATAAAGATGAGCAGCAGGCGGTCAGCGATTTTATCCGCCTCTTTAACGTCAAGACCCCGTCGATGGAGCAGGCGATTGGCCTGTTGTCCGGCGGTAATCAGCAGAAAGTGGCGATTGCGCGCGGGCTGATGACGCGCCCGAAAGTGCTGATCCTCGATGAGCCAACCCGCGGCGTAGACGTGGGCGCGAAGAAAGAGATTTATCAGCTGATTAACCAGTTCAAGGCCGACGGTCTGAGCATCATTCTGGTCTCTTCCGAGATGCCAGAAGTATTAGGCATGAGCGATCGCATTATCGTCATGCATGAAGGGCATCTCGGCGGTGAATTCACTCGCGAGCAGGCCACCCAGGAAGTTCTGATGGCTGCCGCTGTGGGCAAGCTTAATCGCGTGAATCAGGAGTAAGAAGATGACTACCCAGGCTGTTTCTGGTCGCCGCTATTTCACAAAGGCATGGCTGATGGAACAAAAATCGCTGATTGCCCTGCTGGTGCTGATCGCGATTGTGTCGACCATGAGCCCGAACTTTTTCACCGTAAATAACCTGTTCAACATTCTGCAGCAGACGTCTGTGAACGCCATTATGGCGGTCGGCATGACGCTGGTGATTTTGACCTCGGGTATCGATCTGTCCGTCGGTTCCCTGCTGGCGCTCACCGGCGCGATCGCCGCTTCGATTGTCGGCATTGAAGCCAACGCGCTGGTGGCCGTGGCCGCTGCCCTGGCGGCAGGCGCGGCGATTGGTGCCGTAACCGGCGTGATTGTGGCAAAAGGCCGCGTTCAGGCGTTTATCGCCACGCTGGTGATGATGCTGCTGCTGCGCGGTGTGACCATGGTGTACACCAACGGCAGCCCGGTTAATACCGGCTTTACCGATAACGCGGATCTGTTTGGCTGGTTCGGTATCGGTCGCCCGCTGGGTGTTCCGACCCCGGTCTGGATCATGGCTATCGTCTTCCTGGCGGCGTGGTACATGCTGCACCACACCCGTCTGGGCCGCTATATTTATGCGCTTGGCGGTAACGAAGCGGCAACGCGCCTGTCCGGGATCAGCGTTAATAAAGTCAAAATTATCGTTTACTCCCTGTGCGGTCTGCTGGCATCGCTGGCAGGTATCATCGAAGTGGCGCGCCTCTCTTCTGCGCAGCCGACGGCAGGTACGGGGTATGAGCTGGATGCCATTGCGGCAGTGGTTCTGGGCGGTACGAGTCTTGCGGGCGGTAAAGGTCGCATTGTTGGGACATTGATCGGCGCACTGATTCTTGGTTTCCTGAATAATGGTTTGAATTTGTTAGGTGTTTCCTCCTATTACCAGATGATCGTTAAGGCAGTGGTGATTTTGCTGGCGGTACTGGTAGACAACAAAAAACAGTAACTGACGACACTACAGGACATCTTAGATATGAACATGAAAAAACTGGCTACCCTGGTTTCTGCTGTCGCGCTGAGCGCAACCGTAAGTGCTAACGCCATGGCGAAAGATACCATCGCGCTGGTTGTCTCTACCCTGAACAACCCGTTCTTCGTCTCCCTGAAGGACGGTGCGCAGAAAGAAGCGGACAAACTGGGCTACAACCTGGTGGTACTGGATTCACAGAACAACCCGGCGAAAGAGCTGGCTAACGTTCAGGACTTAACCGTTCGTGGCACCAAAATTCTGCTGATCAACCCAACCGATTCTGACGCCGTCGGTAACGCCGTTAAAATGGCAAACCAGGCGAAAATTCCGGTGATCACTCTGGACCGCCAGGCAACGAAAGGCGAGGTTGTTAGCCACATTGCGTCTGATAACGTGCTGGGCGGCAAAATCGCGGGTGATTACATCGCGAAGAAAGCCGGCGAAGGCGCGAAAGTTATCGAACTGCAGGGGATTGCCGGTACGTCTGCAGCCCGCGAGCGTGGTGAAGGCTTCCAGCAGGCTGTGGCTGCGCACAAATTCAACGTGCTGGCGAGCCAGCCGGCCGACTTCGACCGTACTAAAGGTCTGAACGTTATGCAGAACCTGCTGACCGCACACCCTGACGTGCAGGCCGTGTTCGCGCAGAACGACGAAATGGCGCTGGGCGCGCTGCGTGCCCTGCAGACTGCAGGTAAATCTGATGTGATGGTTGTCGGATTTGACGGCACGCCGGATGGTGAAAAAGCAGTAAACGATGGCAAACTGGCTGCGACCATCGCTCAGCTGCCTGAGCAGATTGGCGCCACTGGCGTTGAAACTGCCGACAAAGTGCTGAAGGGCGAAAAAGTTCAGGCCAAATACCCGGTTGACCTGAAGCTGGTCATTAAGCAGTAAAAGGCGAATCAGGCAGTCGCTGGCTGCCTGAGGGACACCAATAAAGAAAAGTGTGGCATACGCCACCGGGTAACACCGGTGGCGCTCTCAGATGGACAACCCAACCATGAAAACCGCAGGCAACCTCGTCGTCCTTGGCAGTATCAATGCCGATCACATTCTTAACCTTGAATCGTTCCCTGCACCGGGCGAAACCGTCACGGGTAACCAGTATCAGGTGGCATTTGGCGGTAAAGGTGCCAACCAGGCTGTCGCTGCGGGTCGCAGCGGGGCGAAAATTGCGTTTATCGCCTGCACGGGTGATGACGATACCGGCGAGCGCGTACGCAAACAGCTGGCGAGCGATAATATCGATATCGCACCGGTCAGCGTGGTTGCAGGGGAATCGACCGGCGTGGCGCTGATTTTCGTCAACGCTGAAGGTGAGAATGTTATCGGTATTCATGCTGGCGCTAACGCTGCGCTGACGACGGAGCGCGTAGAAGCGCAACGTGCCATCATCGCCGGAGCGGAAGCCCTGCTGATGCAGCTGGAATCACCGGTTGAAAGCGTTCTGGCTGCCGCGAAAATTGCGCATGAAAATCATACCACTGTCGTACTTAACCCGGCCCCGGCCCGTGTATTATCAGACGAGCTGCTGGCGCTGGTGGACATCATTACGCCAAACGAAACCGAAGCCGAAAAGCTGACGGGCATTAGCGTAGAAAATGATGACGATGCTGCGCGAGCCGCGCGTGCACTGCATGATAAGGGCATCGGTACCGTGATTATCACCCTTGGTAGCCGTGGGGTGTGGGCAAGCGTCAATGGCGAAGGCCGTCGCGTGCCGGGCTTTAAGGTCAAAGCGATTGATACCATCGCAGCGGGAGATACCTTCAACGGTGCACTGGTCACCGCGCTGCTGGAAGGCAAGAGAATGGATGACGCTATTCGCTTCGCTCACGCTGCTGCCGCGATTGCGGTAACGCGCAAGGGCGCCCAGCCTTCCGTTCCGTGGCGTAAAGAGATCGATGAATTCTTAAGTCAGCAGGGGTAACGCTTGGCCACAATGAAAGATGTCGCCCGCATGGCGGGTGTTTCTACCTCGACGGTCTCCCACGTTATAAACAACGATCGCTTCGTCAGCGAGGCGATTCGGGAGAAAGTCGAAGCTGCGGTAAAAGAACTCAACTATGCGCCGTCTGCGCTGGCGCGCAGCCTTAAGCTCAACCAGACGCGCACCATCGGTATGCTGATCACCGCCAGTACCAACCCCTTTTATTCAGAACTGGTTCGCGGCGTGGAGCGCAGCTGCTTCGAGCGTGGCTACAGCCTGGTGCTGTGTAATACCGAGGGTGACGAGCAGCGCATGAATCGTAACCTGGAAACGCTGATGCAAAAACGCGTCGACGGGCTATTGCTGCTCTGCACCGAAACGCACCAGCCCTCGAAAGAGATTATCCAGCGCTATCCTTCGATTCCCACCGTGATGATGGACTGGGCGCCGTTCGACGGAACCAGCGATCTCATTCAGGATAACTCCCTGCTGGGCGGCGATATGGCGACTCAGTATCTGATTGATAAAGGCTATACCCGCATCGCCTGTATTACCGGTCCGCTGGATAAAACCCCGGCGCGTTTGCGTCTGGAAGGGTATCTCTCCGCCATGGCGCGGGCGGGCCTTTCCGTGCCGGAAGGGTACCGTATCACCGGTGATTTTGAGTTTCACGGTGGTTTTGAAGCGATGCAGACGCTGCTGGCGCAGCCTCAGCGTCCGCAGGCGGTGTTTATCGGCAACGACGCCATGGCGTTTGGTGCCTATCAGGCGTTATATCAGGCGGGGCTACGCGTGCCTGATGATATGGCGGTGATTGGCTATGACGATATCGAACTGGCCAGCTACATGACGCCGCCGCTGACCACGATCCATCAGCCAAAAGATGAACTGGGCGAGCTGGCCATCGATGTGTTGATCCATCGTATGGCGCAGCCCACGCTGCAACAGCAACGCCTGCAGCTTACTCCTGTTCTGATGGAACGCGGTTCGGTTTAGCTTTCTCTTTGTGACGCTCTTTAATTAGGTTTCGGCCGTCTTTCGGTTTTAACAGCATAAAGACCAGCGCCGATACCACGGTAAGTGCGCCCATGGTAATAAAGGTATAGTGGAACTGCTCAACGGTATTCGCGCTGTCAAAACCCTCATAAAACCTCAGCACCGCTGCACTCACGGCAACGCCCAGACTTATCGATAATTGTTGTGTGACGGCCAGCACGCTGTTGCCGCTGCTGGCGTTCTCGTCAGTCAGGTCGGCGAGGGTGATGGTGTTCATCGACGTGAACTGCGTTGACATCGCCATGCCCAACACAAACAGCGGCAGGATCAGCATCCATACGGGTAGCGCGGCGGATTGCAGCGAGAACTGCGCAATCATCAGGCCGATAAAGACCGTCACGCCAACCAGCGTTTTGCGATAGCCAAACCAGCGCAGCACCTGTGTCACGGTTGATTTTGCCAGAATCGAGCCCATTGCCGTGGGCGCCATCATGCACCCGGCAATCAGGGCCGGGTAGCCGAAACCCACCTGCAGCATCAATGGCATCAGGAACGGTACGCAACCCGTCCCCAGACGAGACGCAATGTTCCCTGCAATCCCTACGGAAAACGTTCGGGTGTTAAAGAGCCCCAGGGAGATCAGCGGTGTCGGATGACGGCGCGCGTGACGTATATAAAGAAGGAACAGCAGAATACCGCCGAGGATGACGGAGAGCGCTAACCACGTCGCGACGATCTTCTCGCCAAACAGCTCCATCCCGCTGGAGAATAACACCAGGCTCAGGCCAAACAGGAAAAAGCCGCCCATGTCGAAGCTGCGCCTTGGCGTGGTGAAGTTCGGCATATATTTGCGGGCATACAGAAGTCCCACAACGCCAATTGGAATATTAATCAGGAAGATCCAGTGCCAGCTAGCCCAGGTGACAAACACACCACCGAGTACCGGGCCAAGAATCGGGCCAACCAGGCCCGGCATGGTGACGAAGTTGAGCACGGGAAGCAGTTCGCTCCTGGGGTAGGCTCGCAGCAAGGCAAGACGCGCCACAGGCATCATCATCGCGCCGCCAATGCCCTGCAATACGCGGAAGATAACCAGCTCCGTTAAGGATGAGGAGAGCGCACAGGCCAGCGAACCGAGCGTAAAGAGCGTTACGGCCAGCATGAAAACTCTGCGGGTGCCAAAGCGGTCGGCCAGCCACCCGCTGACCGGAATTAACATTGCGACCGTCAGGGTGTAGCTGATGATAGCGGACTGCATCGCCAGCGGGGAGCGGTTAAGGCTTTGCGCTATAGCGGGAAGCGCTGTGTTGAGGATGGTGGCATCCAGTGCCTGCATAAAAAACGCCATGGCTGCAATCCACGGCAATCCGGCCATGCTGCGCGCTTTTTTCGTTGTCATTTATTTACCTGCTGGTGGGTTGGCGCGGCCAGCAATGCCTGGCACGCACTCAGGGCTCGCTGCCCGTCGCTTTCCTGGATGGCATCAACAATCGCCTGGTGCAAATCCAGTTTTACCACTTCGTTTTGTGTAATAGAGGTAAAGTAGGTGTGATACACCGAATGAAATAAAGAGGCAAAAGAGGTGAGAAACGGATTGGCGCTCATCATATAGATGTGTTCATGCCAGGCCATATCGACCTCAACCCAGCGTTCGCGGTTGAAGTGTTTTTTCAGGAACACCATCTCTTCCATCAACGCGTTAAGCTGCGCTTTCTGCTCTGCAGTTCCTAGCGTGGCGGCAAGCAGACATGCCTGAGGTTCAAGGCTGCTGCGCATCACCAGAAAGTGATCGACGACCTGGTGAAAGTTATCTTCCGTCATCCACCAGGAGAGCAGCTCCTGATCGAGGAAATTCCAGTTACTCTGTGGCATCACGCGTGTGCCAATGCGAGGCCGTGGAAGCACCATACCTTTTGCCGTTAGGGTTTTCACCGCTTCGCGCACGGCGGTACGGCTCACCCCAAACTGCTCACCCAGCTCCATTTCTCCCGGCAGGATGCTACCCGGGGCATATTTACCCGCTAAAATCCGCTGAGCCAGCTTTTCTGCCAGCACGTACGACAGGTTTTTTTGGGCGGCCAGCTGTTGTGCGCTTAATGGCATCGCTTTTATTCCTTAAAGATTCATGCTGATAATTATGCCACCTCGAATGTGATTGTGGTTGCAGATACATCAAATAGAACAATTTGTAGCTTGATTTCACCTCTATTGGTGAAAAAAAACGCGGATGGAAACTTTTTTTAAATTTCCTCTTGTCACGTCGGAATAACTCCCTATAATGCGCCTCCACTGACACGGAACAACGGCACACACGCCGCCGGGTCAGCAGAGAAAAGCGAAAATAAACGCTTGACTCTGAAGCGGGAAAGCGTAATATGCACACCCCGCGCCGCAGCGAAAAGCGAAGCGGCACTGCTCTTTAACAATTTATCAGACAATCTGTGTGGGCACTCAAAGTGACATGGATTCTTAACGTCCTCGGACGAAAAATGAATACCAAGTCTCTGAGTGAACATACGTAATTCATTACGAAGTTTAATTCACGAGCATCAAACTTAAATTGAAGAGTTTGATCATGGCTCAGATTGAACGCTGGCGGCAGGCCTAACACATGCAAGTCGAGCGGTAGCACAGGAGAGCTTGCTCTCCGGGTGACGAGCGGCGGACGGGTGAGTAATGTCTGGGAAACTGCCTGATGGAGGGGGATAACTACTGGAAACGGTAGCTAATACCGCATAACGTCGCAAGACCAAAGAGGGGGACCTTCGGGCCTCTTGCCATCAGATGTGCCCAGATGGGATTAGCTAGTAGGTGGGGTAACGGCTCACCTAGGCGACGATCCCTAGCTGGTCTGAGAGGATGACCAGCCACACTGGAACTGAGACACGGTCCAGACTCCTACGGGAGGCAGCAGTGGGGAATATTGCACAATGGGCGCAAGCCTGATGCAGCCATGCCGCGTGTATGAAGAAGGCCTTCGGGTTGTAAAGTACTTTCAGCGGGGAGGAAGGCGATAAGGTTAATAACCTTGTCGATTGACGTTACCCGCAGAAGAAGCACCGGCTAACTCCGTGCCAGCAGCCGCGGTAATACGGAGGGTGCAAGCGTTAATCGGAATTACTGGGCGTAAAGCGCACGCAGGCGGTCTGTCAAGTCGGATGTGAAATCCCCGGGCTCAACCTGGGAACTGCATTCGAAACTGGCAGGCTAGAGTCTTGTAGAGGGGGGTAGAATTCCAGGTGTAGCGGTGAAATGCGTAGAGATCTGGAGGAATACCGGTGGCGAAGGCGGCCCCCTGGACAAAGACTGACGCTCAGGTGCGAAAGCGTGGGGAGCAAACAGGATTAGATACCCTGGTAGTCCACGCCGTAAACGATGTCGACTTGGAGGTTGTGCCCTTGAGGCGTGGCTTCCGGAGCTAACGCGTTAAGTCGACCGCCTGGGGAGTACGGCCGCAAGGTTAAAACTCAAATGAATTGACGGGGGCCCGCACAAGCGGTGGAGCATGTGGTTTAATTCGATGCAACGCGAAGAACCTTACCTACTCTTGACATCCAGAGAACTTAGCAGAGATGCTTTGGTGCCTTCGGGAACTCTGAGACAGGTGCTGCATGGCTGTCGTCAGCTCGTGTTGTGAAATGTTGGGTTAAGTCCCGCAACGAGCGCAACCCTTATCCTTTGTTGCCAGCGGTCCGGCCGGGAACTCAAAGGAGACTGCCAGTGATAAACTGGAGGAAGGTGGGGATGACGTCAAGTCATCATGGCCCTTACGAGTAGGGCTACACACGTGCTACAATGGCGCATACAAAGAGAAGCGACCTCGCGAGAGCAAGCGGACCTCATAAAGTGCGTCGTAGTCCGGATTGGAGTCTGCAACTCGACTCCATGAAGTCGGAATCGCTAGTAATCGTAGATCAGAATGCTACGGTGAATACGTTCCCGGGCCTTGTACACACCGCCCGTCACACCATGGGAGTGGGTTGCAAAAGAAGTAGGTAGCTTAACCTTCGGGAGGGCGCTTACCACTTTGTGATTCATGACTGGGGTGAAGTCGTAACAAGGTAACCGTAGGGGAACCTGCGGTTGGATCACCTCCTTACCTTAAAGAACCTGCCTTTGCAGTGCTCACACAGATTGTCTGATGAAAAGTAAATAGCAAGGCGTCTTGCGATTGAGACTTTACGTCCCCTTCGTCTAGAGGCCCAGGACACCGCCCTTTCACGGCGGTAACAGGGGTTCGAATCCCCTAGGGGACGCCACTTGCTGGTTCGTGAGTGAAAGTCACCTGCCGTCATATCTCAAAACTCATCTTCGGGTGACGTTTGAGATATTTGCTCTTTAAAAATCTGGATCAAGCTGAAAATTGAAACGACACACATGTTATGTGTGTTCGAGTCTCTCAAATTTTCGCAATCAGAAGTGAAACATCTTCGGGTTGTGAGGTTAAGCGACTAAGCGTACACGGTGGATGCCCTGGCAGTCAGAGGCGATGAAGGACGTGCTAATCTGCGAAAAGCGCCGGCGAGGTGATATGAACCTTTGACCCGGCGATGTCCGAATGGGGAAACCCAGTGCAATTCGTTGCACTATCGTTAACTGAATACATAGGTTAACGAGGCGAACCGGGGGAACTGAAACATCTAAGTACCCCGAGGAAAAGAAATCAACCGAGATTCCCCCAGTAGCGGCGAGCGAACGGGGAGCAGCCCAGAGTCTGAATCAGCTTGTGTGTTAGTGGAAGCGTCTGGAAAGTCGCACGGTACAGGGTGACAGTCCCGTACACGAAAGCACACAGGCTGTGAACTCGAAGAGTAGGGCGGGACACGTGGTATCCTGTCTGAATATGGGGGGACCATCCTCCAAGGCTAAATACTCCTGACTGACCGATAGTGAACCAGTACCGTGAGGGAAAGGCGAAAAGAACCCCGGCGAGGGGAGTGAAAAAGAACCTGAAACCGTGTACGTACAAGCAGTGGGAGCACCTTCGTGGTGTGACTGCGTACCTTTTGTATAATGGGTCAGCGACTTATATTCTGTAGCAAGGTTAACCGTATAGGGGAGCCGAAGGGAAACCGAGTCTTAACTGGGCGTTAAGTTGCAGGGTATAGACCCGAAACCCGGTGATCTAGCCATGGGCAGGTTGAAGGTTGGGTAACACTAACTGGAGGACCGAACCGACTAATGTTGAAAAATTAGCGGATGACTTGTGGCTGGGGGTGAAAGGCCAATCAAACCGGGAGATAGCTGGTTCTCCCCGAAAGCTATTTAGGTAGCGCCTCGTGAACTCATCTTCGGGGGTAGAGCACTGTTTCGGCTAGGGGGCCATCCCGGCTTACCAACCCGATGCAAACTACGAATACCGAAGAATGTTATCACGGGAGACACACGGCGGGTGCTAACGTCCGTCGTGAAGAGGGAAACAACCCAGACCGCCAGCTAAGGTCCCAAAGTCATGGTTAAGTGGGAAACGATGTGGGAAGGCACAGACAGCCAGGATGTTGGCTTAGAAGCAGCCATCATTTAAAGAAAGCGTAATAGCTCACTGGTCGAGTCGGCCTGCGCGGAAGATGTAACGGGGCTAAACCATGCACCGAAGCTGCGGCAGCGACGCTTATGCGTTGTTGGGTAGGGGAGCGTTCTGTAAGCCGTTGAAGGTGGCCTGTGAGGGTTGCTGGAGGTATCAGAAGTGCGAATGCTGACATAAGTAACGATAAAGCGGGTGAAAAGCCCGCTCGCCGGAAGACCAAGGGTTCCTGTCCAACGTTAATCGGGGCAGGGTGAGTCGACCCCTAAGGCGAGGCCGAAAGGCGTAGTCGATGGGAAACAGGTTAATATTCCTGTACTTGGTGTTACTGCGAAGGGGGGACGGAGAAGGCTATGTTAGCCGGGCGACGGTTGTCCCGGTTTAAGCATGTAGGCGGAGGTTCCAGGTAAATCCGGTACCTTTTTAACGCTGAGGTGTGATGACGAGGCACTACGGTGCTGAAGTAACAAATGCCCTGCTTCCAGGAAAAGCCTCTAAGCATCAGGTAACACGAAATCGTACCCCAAACCGACACAGGTGGTCAGGTAGAGAATACCAAGGCGCTTGAGAGAACTCGGGTGAAGGAACTAGGCAAAATGGTGCCGTAACTTCGGGAGAAGGCACGCTGATATGTAGGTGAAGCCCCTGCGGGTGGAGCTGAAATCAGTCGAAGATACCAGCTGGCTGCAACTGTTTATTAAAAACACAGCACTGTGCAAACACGAAAGTGGACGTATACGGTGTGACGCCTGCCCGGTGCCGGAAGGTTAATTGATGGGGTTAGCGGTAACGCGAAGCTCTTGATCGAAGCCCCGGTAAACGGCGGCCGTAACTATAACGGTCCTAAGGTAGCGAAATTCCTTGTCGGGTAAGTTCCGACCTGCACGAATGGCGTAATGATGGCCAGGCTGTCTCCACCCGAGACTCAGTGAAATTGAACTCGCTGTGAAGATGCAGTGTACCCGCGGCAAGACGGAAAGACCCCGTGAACCTTTACTATAGCTTGACACTGAACACTGGTCCTTGATGTGTAGGATAGGTGGGAGGCTTTGAAGCGTGGACGCCAGTCTGCGTGGAGCCGCCCTTGAAATACCACCCTTTAATGGCTGGTGTTCTAACGTAGACCCGTAATCCGGGTTGCGGACAGTGTCTGGTGGGTAGTTTGACTGGGGCGGTCTCCTCCCAAAGAGTAACGGAGGAGCACGAAGGTTAGCTAATCCTGGTCGGACATCAGGAGGTTAGTGCAATGGCATAAGCTAGCTTGACTGCGAGAGTGACGGCTCGAGCAGGTGCGAAAGCAGGTCATAGTGATCCGGTGGTTCTGAATGGAAGGGCCATCGCTCAACGGATAAAAGGTACTCCGGGGATAACAGGCTGATACCGCCCAAGAGTTCATATCGACGGCGGTGTTTGGCACCTCGATGTCGGCTCATCACATCCTGGGGCTGAAGTAGGTCCCAAGGGTATGGCTGTTCGCCATTTAAAGTGGTACGCGAGCTGGGTTTAGAACGTCGTGAGACAGTTCGGTCCCTATCTGCCGTGGGCGCTGGAGAATTGAGGGGGGCTGCTCCTAGTACGAGAGGACCGGAGTGGACGCATCACTGGTGTTCGGGTTGTCATGCCAATGGCACTGCCCGGTAGCTAAATGCGGAAAAGATAAGTGCTGAAAGCATCTAAGCACGAAACTTGCCCCGAGATGAGTTCTCCCTGACTCCTTGAGAGTCCTGAAGGAACGTTGAAGACTACGACGTTGATAGGTCGGGTGTGTAAGCGCAGCGATGCGTTGAGCTAACCGATACTAATGAACCGTGAGGCTTAACCTTACAACGCCGAAGGTGTTTTGGCGAAGAGAGACACGATTTTCAGCCTGATACAGATTAACAGAATTTGCCTGGCGGCTTTAGCGCGGTGGTCCCACCTGACCCCATGCCGAACTCAGAAGTGAAACGCCGTAGCGCCGATGGTAGTGTGGGGTCTCCCCATGTGAGAGTAGGGAACTGCCAGGCATCAAACAAGTGAAGAGGCCATCCGCAAGGATGGCCTTTTTGCGTTTAAGCACCTCAGAAATTTGTAGGCCGGGTAGGGCGAAACCGCCCCACGGTAAGTCAGATGGCACTCCACTCCACTATAAACTCCGCAATCCCTTCCACATCATTTAAATCCAGCATCGGAACTTCAAGCGGCAATACAACATCACTGGCCACCGCAATCACATGCTCATCCAGCGTTAATTCGCTGAAATCATGCCCGGCATCGCTTCTGAACAGCAGGATCTTAGGCACTGCCTCATGCTTAAATCCCTCAACCAGCACCAGATCCAGCATGGCATGATCCATCCGACTGACCAGATAAGCGAGATCCAGCGGCACCTCATCCGGCGTTTCTGTCATTAACGCCCAGCGCTGAGGACTTGCTACCATCGTTTGCGCTGCTCCGGCCTTACGCAGCTCATAGCTGTCTTTTCCTGGCATATCGATATCCATGTTGTGATGGCTATGCTTAATCAATCCTGGACGGATACCTCTGGCACAAAGCGCAGGAATGAGTTTTTTCAGCAGCGTGGTTTTTCCGGTCCCACTCCAGGCGGAAATGGCGACAACAGGTATCATCTTTTCTCCTGCATCATCTGCAAATCTTCACACGTATTCACATTCAAAAAAGCTGATTTTAAATCGCTAAAATCAACGGGATGACCGCCAGACTCGCGCATAAAAGCCATCACCCTGCGCTCTCCCGCAGCCAGATAGGACTGCAGAGCTGGCGCTAGCGATCGATGCATCAATGCGATAGCAGGATGATCACGCTCGCCGTCATGTACCCAAACCACAGGAGCCGTACCGCGAAGCAGCAACAAACGTTCTACAAGACAGGACGGAATAAACGGGGTATCGCAGGGACAGAAGATGAACCACTCTCCGTGAGACTGTTGCATGACCGAAAGCATCCCGGCCAGCGGTCCCGGGTAATCCTCAAGGATATCCTGGTAAACGGCATACCCGCTGAGCTGGTAAATGTCGATATGCCGGTTAGCACTGATGACCATTGTCGACACCTGGCCTGCGAGCGTATCAGCGACACATTGCCATAAGGGTTTGCCGTTCAGGCGTTGAAGCCCCTTATCTTTTCCCCCCATTCGCGTCGCTCTGCCACCTGCCAGAACGACCCCAATGATTTCCTGGCTAAGATTCACGAATATCGCCTCTTTTATTGTGGGATTGACCCTGCTAACGTGTCACTCTAAATGAAAGGAGCACCACCATGAAATGTAAACGTCTGAATGAAGTTATTGAACTCCTCCAGCCCGCCTGGCAAAAAGAGCCAGAGCTAAATCTGATGCAATTTTTACAGAAACTGGCGAAAGAGTCAGGTTTTGACGGTGATCTGGCAGACCTTTCTGACGACATCCTGATCTATCACCTTAAAATGCGTGACTCTGCCAAAGATGCTGTTATTCCTGGTATTCAGAAAGATTATGAGGAAGATTTTAAGACCGCATTACTGCGCGCCCGAGGCGTAATTAAAGAGTAAAAGCTTGTAAGCGGCGGCACCGAAATCGCCACAAGATGATATCCTGAATCATTCGTATAATTTCCGGATGATCGGATGAACGACCAGGCTTTTACTTTCCAGACATTACACCCGGACACCATTATGGATGCCCTGTTTGAACAGGGTATTCGGGTGGATTCCGGGTTAACACCGTTAAACAGCTACGAAAACCGCGTCTATCAGTTTCAGGATGAGGATCGTCAGCGCTTCGTCGTAAAATTCTATCGTCCTGAACGCTGGTCCGCAGAACAAATTCAGGAAGAGCATCAGTTTGCTCACGATCTGCTGGATGACGATGTTCCCGTTGCCGCACCGCTAAAATTCAATGACCAAACGCTCCTCACGCACGAAGGGTTTTACTACGCTGTATTCCCGAGCCTGGGTGGCCGCCAGTTTGAAGCGGATAATATCGATCAGATGGAGTGGGTTGCCCGCTATCTTGGGCGCATACACCAGACGGGACGCAAAAAAGCCTTTATTGCCCGCCCGACTATCGGGATTCAGGAATACCTTATTGAGCCACGCGGAATATTCGAAACGTCTGCCATGATCCCCACTGCGTTAAAGGATGATTTCCTCAACGCCACCGATAAGCTCATTGCTGCTGTTAAAACCTTCTGGCGCGACGATATTTCCGTCCTGCGCCTGCATGGCGATTGCCATGCCGGAAATATCCTCTGGCGTGATGGCCCGCTGTTTGTCGATCTCGATGATGCGCGTATGGGGCCAGCGGTTCAGGACCTGTGGATGCTGCTCAATGGTGATAAAGCCGAGCAACGCATGCAGCTTGAAACCATTATTGAAGCTTATGAAGAATTTAGCCCGTTTAATTCAGACGAAATTGCCCTGATTGAGCCTTTACGTGCGATGCGTTTTGTTTATTATCTCGCATGGTTAATCAGGCGTTGGGACGATCCCGCATTTCCCCGGAATTTCCCGTGGCTTACCGGAGAGGATTACTGGCGTAGCCAGATATCTACATTTACTGAGCAGGTTAAGGTTCTTCAGGAACCCCCTCTGCAATTAACGCCGATGTATTAATTGGACACACCCAGGAGAGAGTTAATCATGAAAAAAATTTGGCTGGCGCTGGCAGGTATGATTCTGGCATTTAGCGCTTCTGCTGCGCAGTTTACCGACGGAAAACAGTTCATCACGCTGGACAAGCCGGTCGCTGGCGAGCCACAGGTTCTGGAGTTCTTCTCGTTCTATTGCCCACACTGCTATCAGTTCGAGCAGGTTCTGCATGTGTCTGACAACGTTAAGAAAAAGCTGCCAGAA
The DNA here is from genome assembly GCF_008364625.2 of Enterobacter dykesii. NCBI lineage: Bacteria > Pseudomonadati > Pseudomonadota > Gammaproteobacteria > Enterobacterales > Enterobacteriaceae > Enterobacter > Enterobacter dykesii. Next base: position 4,501,968 of record NZ_CP126604.1, on the reverse strand, counting down.
GGCACCAAAATGACCAAGTACCACGTCGAGTTCCTGGGCCCATTGGGTAAAGACCTGACCCAGGCGTGGGCGGTTGCGATGGCACTGGGCGTGGAAGATAAGATCACTGCGCCAATGTTTGAAGCCGTACAGAAAACCCAGACCGTTCAGACCACTGCGGATATTCGTAAAGTGTTCGTTGATGCCGGCGTGAAAGGTGAAGAGTATGACGCTGCATGGAACAGCTTTGTGGTGAAATCTCTGGTTGCTCAGCAGGAAAAAGCAGCTGCTGACCTTCAGCTTCAGGGCGTTCCGGCGATGTTTGTTAACGGCAAATACCAGCTGAACATGCAGGGCATGGACACCAGCAGCATGGATATCTTCGTACAACAGTATGCTGATACCGTGAAATACCTGGTTGAGAAGAAGTAATTTCGCTGATGTAAAAACGCCGGTCACTGACCGGCGTTTTTGTATGAAGATTTAATATTGTCTATCTGCTCGTCTTTCTCTTTCCAGAGCGTGTTAAGCCATTGCTGGAAACGACGCTTGAAATTCTTATCGTTAACGTAATCACCGTGCAGCCCGGCATCTATCGGAACCAGATCGACACGCACAACAATGCGCGTCAGTTTGCCGCTGAGCATATCGAAGAACGGCGTCTTATCGTTTTCCGGATAGCAGAGCGTGACGTTAAGGAGCTTATCGAACTGTGCTCCCAGCACGTTAAGCGCCATCGCAATACCCGCAGCCTTTGGCGGCAGCAGATGCTGATAAGGGGAGCGAGTTTGTTGATGCTTCTCTTCCGTAAACCGGGAGCCTTCAACAAAGTTCACGATGGTCGTAGGATGCGCGCGAAACTTTTCGCAGGAACGGCGCGTGGTCTCCACATCTTTGCCGCGACGCTCGGGATGACGAATCAAATAGCTGCGCGAATAGCGTTTCATAAACGGCATATCAAGTGCCCAGCAGGCCAGCCCGATAAAAGGCACCCAGGCGAGCTGCTGTTTTAGAAAATATTTGTTCATCGGGATGTGTTTGCGAAAAAGTACGCATAACACCACGATGTCCGCCCAGCTGTGGTGATTGCAGATCAGCAGATACCAGTTCTTCTTGTTAAGACTCTCCAGCCCTTTGATATCCCACTTCAGATGCGGATTCAGGCACAGCAGGATCGCCAGTCCTTCGCACCAGCAGTACATCATGAAATTACAAAATGCGGACACGGCTCGCCACACCCCACGGACAGGCAGCAGCAGTTTAACGATCCCGGCGATGATGATCGGCACAGAGCAGGCGACAGTCACCAGGATAGTTAAAATGATGCTTAACAGTAATGTTATTGCTGCGAGCAATCTCGGCATGATGAGCTTTTTCAGGTAGTTAGCTGTAAGTTAGCGGTCGGCTATGCGACGCCGGGCGCTGATTTTACCAGAAAACGGACAAATTAATGGCTCTTTGACGTGATGATTTGGCCGCTTTTACCCTGTAGCAGACGATTTCTCTGTGATTGCGCGCTTAACAAGGCTTATATCCACATAGACTAAATTGCCATCAGTTGACCATATAGATAAGATCTAATGCTATAACAGCATGATAATTAAGATCTAAAAATTAACGCATATGTATTTTTTACGTCTGTTATTCATATGAAGTGAAAATATACACAAACTTATCCACAGTTTGATTTTTGCGAGCGATCCTCACGATCGCAAAATCTTTTCCTGTATCTGGCGCTAATACCTGATGTTTTCATCCTTCTGTGGCATCCTTTACCCATAAATTGATTAAAGGCACGGACATTATGGTTCAGATCCCAGAAAACCCTCTTATTCTCGTCGATGGCTCTTCCTACCTGTATCGGGCATATCATGCGTTTCCTCCTCTGACCAATAGCGCAGGGGAACCCACCGGCGCAATGTACGGCGTGCTGAACATGCTGCGCAGCCTGATCCTTCAGTATCAGCCAACCCATGCGGCTGTGGTCTTTGATGCGAAAGGTAAAACTTTCCGCGACGAGCTGTTTGAGCATTACAAATCTCACCGTCCGCCAATGCCTGACGATCTGCGCGCGCAGATTGAGCCGCTGCACACCATGGTAAAAGCGATGGGGCTACCGCTGCTGGCCGTCTCTGGCGTTGAGGCCGATGACGTCATCGGTACGCTGGCGCGTGAAGCAGAAAAGATGGGGCGTCCTGTGCTGATCAGCACCGGTGATAAAGATATGGCGCAGCTGGTGACGCCAGGCATCACCCTGATTAACACCATGACCAACACCATTCTGGGGCCAGAAGAAGTGGTCACAAAGTACGGCGTGCCGCCTGAGCTGATTATCGACTTCCTCGCGTTGATGGGCGACTCCTCGGATAACATCCCGGGTGTCCCTGGCGTCGGTGAAAAAACCGCGCAGGCGCTGCTCCAGGGGCTGGGTGGTCTGGACACGCTCTACGCGGAATCGGATAAAATCGCCGGGCTCTCCTTCCGTGGCGCAAAAACCATGGCCGGAAAACTGGAAGAGAACAAAGAGGTGGCTTATCTCTCCTATAAGCTGGCCACAATCAAAACCGATGTCGAACTGGAGCTGGGCTGTGAGCAGCTTGAAGTGCAACAGCCTTCCGCTGACGATCTGCTGAGCCTGTTTAAGAAATACGAGTTCAAGCGCTGGACCGCTGACGTGGAAGCCGGTAAATGGCTGCAGGCGAAAGGGGCTAAACCTGCTGCAAAGCCGAAGGAGACGATCGTCGTTGACGCAGAAGAGCAGGCGGAAGAAGAAGCCGTGGCGCTTTCCTTCGACAACTACGAAACCATTCTTGAAGAGTCACGGCTGATCGCCTGGATCGATAAACTGAAAAAGGCGCCGGTCTTTGCCTTTGATACCGAAACTGACAGTCTTGATAACATCTCTGCCAATATGGTTGGTCTGTCATTTGCGACAGAGCCGGGTATTGCCGCCTACGTTCCTGTGGCGCACGATTACCTGGATGCGCCGGAGCAGATCTCCCGTGAACGCGTGCTTGAGCTGCTAAAGCCGATCCTGGAAGACGAAAAGGCGCTCAAGGTTGGGCAAAACCTCAAGTACGACCGCGGCATTCTGCAAAACTACGGCATTGAACTGCGCGGGATTGCCTTCGACACCATGCTTGAATCCTACATTCTGGACAGCGTCGCGGGCCGCCATGATATGGATTCCTTATCTGACCGCTGGCTCAAGCACAAAACGATTACCTTTGAAGAGATTGCCGGTAAAGGGAAAAATCAGCTCACCTTTAACCAGATTGCTCTGGAAGAAGCGGGGCGCTACGCGGCGGAAGACGCAGATGTCACGCTGCAGCTGCACCTGAAGATGTGGCCAAAACTGCAGAAGCATGAAGGTCCGCTGAACGTGTTCCAGCATATCGAGATGCCGCTGGTGCCCGTGCTGTCCCGCATTGAACGCAACGGCGTGAAAATCGACCCAACGGTGCTGCATAACCACTCCGGGGAGCTGGCGCAGCGTCTGACCGAGCTCGAGCAAAAAGCGCATGAGCTTGCAGGCGAGCCGTTTAACCTCTCTTCACCGAAGCAGCTGCAGACCATCCTGTTTGAAAAGCAGGGCATCAAGCCGCTGAAGAAAACTCCTGGCGGTGCGCCGTCAACCTCGGAAGAGGTGCTGGAAGAGCTGGCGCTGGATTACCCGCTGCCAAAAGTGATTCTGCAGTACCGCGGTCTGGCGAAGCTGAAGTCTACCTACACCGACAAGCTCCCGCTGATGATCAACCCGAAAACGGGTCGTGTGCATACGTCGTATCATCAGGCTGTCGCGGCGACCGGTCGTCTCTCGTCGACCGATCCTAACCTACAGAACATCCCGGTACGTAACGAAGAAGGCCGCCGTATTCGCCAGGCTTTCATCGCACCAGAGGATTATCTGATTGTCTCTGCTGACTACTCGCAAATTGAGCTGCGTATTATGGCGCATCTGTCGCGAGACAAAGGCCTGCTGACCGCGTTTGCCGAAGGGAAGGATATCCACCGGGCAACCGCGGCGGAAGTCTTCGGATTGCCGTTGGAGAGCGTGACCAACGAGCAGCGCCGCAGCGCTAAGGCGATCAACTTCGGTCTTATTTACGGCATGAGTGCATTTGGTCTTTCGCGCCAGCTCAACATTCCGCGCAAAGAGTCGCAGAAGTATATGGATCTCTACTTCGAGCGTTATCCGGGCGTGCTGGAATATATGGAACGCACCCGCGCGCAGGCGAAGGAAAAAGGTTACGTCGAAACCCTGGATGGCCGCCGTCTCTACTTACCGGACATCAAATCCAGCAACGCGGCGCGTCGCGCTGGCGCAGAGCGTGCGGCGATCAACGCCCCGATGCAGGGTACCGCGGCGGACATTATTAAGCGTGCAATGATCGCCGTTGATGCCTGGCTGGAAAAAGAGAAGCCTCGCGTGAAAATGATCATGCAGGTACACGATGAACTGGTATTTGAAGTGCACAAAGACGACCTCGACGCCGTGTCGAAGAAGATCCACGAACTGATGGAAAGCAGCATGACGCTCGACGTGCTGTTGCTGGTGGAAGTGGGAAGTGGCGAAAACTGGGATCAGGCTCACTAACGGTTCTTCACATAACGCGCCTTTTATGTAAGTTTGCAACATAACAACGCGCGTTTTGTGACAATCATTAGAATTCCCTATGTAAAGAATGAAAAAAAACTACAAAAAGTGCTTTTTCTGCAGCACAAAAAGGGGTAGAGTTGTCGGCGTAGGGTACAGAGGTAAGATGTTCTATCTTTCAGACCTTTTACTTCACGTAATCGGATTTGGCTGAATATTTTAGCCGCCCCAGTCAGTAATGACTGGGGCGTTTTTTATTGCGGCAAAGAAAATTCAGGCAAAAAAAAACGCGGCTATCGCCGCGCTCGGTATTACTCTTCTTCCGCTTCCGTCGCGGGTTCCAGCTCGCTAAACCAGGTGTCGAGCTTCTGACGCAGCTTGTCCACGCCCAGCTTTTTCAGCGAGGAGAACGGCTCAACCTGCACATCACCGTTGAACGCCAGCACCGCTTCGCGAACCATATTCACCTGCGCTTTACGCGCGCCGCTCGCCAGCTTATCGGCTTTCGTCAGCAGCACCAGCACGGCGATATCGCTTGCTACAGCCCAGTCGATCATCTGCTGATCCAGATCTTTCAGGGGATGGCGAATATCCATCAGCACCACCAGACCTTTCAGGCACAGGCGTTTTTCCAGGTATTCACCCAGCGCACGCTGCCACTTGATTTTCATCTCTTCCGGTACCTGCGCGTAACCGTAGCCCGGTAAGTCGACCAGGCGTTTGCCCTCTGCGACTTCAAACAGGTTGATCAGCTGAGTACGGCCAGGTGTTTTTGAGGTACGCGCCAGGCTCTTCTGATTGGTCAGCGTATTCAGGGCGCTGGATTTCCCCGCATTGGAGCGGCCAGCAAATGCCACTTCAATACCGGTATCAGAAGGAAGGTGGCGAATATCGGGCGCACTGGTGACAAAATGCGTCTGTTGGTAGTTCCAGGTAGTCACGTGGTCGTCTCCAAAATCGTAATCTGAAGGGGATTATACCCGAATGCAGGCAAAAGGCTTTTCTGATTGCTATGACGTGTAGGCAAATGCCCCAGCCGATGTGAGAGATCGGCCAGTGATGCTATGGGAGATTTCAGAGAATTCGCAGGCGTCAAAAAAGCCAAACTGTTTTAAATCATAAGCTTATTTCCGGGTAATTGTCTGAAAAATCCTTTTTGTACCGTTTCGTTGCTTGTTAGTTTAACGGAACAAGGTAAAGTGTGCGTCAGGGCGAGGAAGCCAACAGGAAATCGACTTAAGGATTAGGGTCAGGAGCGCCAGGAGGCGAAGACGCAGGATTGTCAGGATGACCAGCGCCTGGAGGCGTTTTAGAAGGAAATGGAACCGTATCACGGACGGTATTAGCCAAGGGATAAACAGGGTTTGTTGTTGGCAAACACGGAATGTCTGACCCGCTAAGGGTTGTGAGTCAGGAAAAAAGGCGACAGATTGCTCTGTCGCCTTTTTTCTTTGCTTGCTTTCTGCTAGATTTCGCCGCAATTCTATACTGAAGAAAACGACTTAAAGATAAAACATCATGAAAAAACCAACCTCCGCTGCGGGCGCGAAACGCCCTGCAAAAGCACGCCGCAAAACGCGCGAAGAACTGAACCAGGAAGCGCGCGATCGCAAACGCGACAAAAAACATCGCGGTCACGCTGCGGGTAGCCGTGCCAACGGTGGTGGTGCAGCGGGTGCTTCTGCAAAAGGCAAACAGCAGAAAGACCCTCGTATCGGCAGTAAAACTCCCATTCCACTGGGCGTGACAGACACCCCGGTCACTAAGCAGCACAAACCAAAGAGCGAGAAACCTATGCTTTCACCGCAGGCTGAGCTGGATTTGCTGGAGAACGATGAGCGCCTGGACGCGCTGCTGGAACGTCTTGAAGAGGGGGAAACCCTGACCGCTGAAGAGCAGTCATGGGTGGATGCCAAACTGGATCGTATCGATGAACTGATGCAGAAGCTGGGCCTGTCATACGACGATGACGAAGATGAAGAAGAAGACGAGAAGCAGGAAGATATGATGCGCCTTCTGAAGGGTGGAAACTAACATTTGCACCCTGCAGGCACGATAGTCCTGCTTATAACCCTTCCGGTTATATGTTATCTGGTGTGGTTATTCGTTAAACTACGGCGGTTGTCGCGGCGACAGAAGTGGCTGCGCACCCGAATGATGGCCCGCAATGGGGCCAGAACGGGCCGCCGTATACGAACGCGACACCAACGGAAGGAGTGAGCATGTCAGCACCAACTATCGACTGGGATTTGGCCCTAATCCAGAAATATAACTATTCCGGGCCGCGTTATACGTCATACCCCACCGCGCTGGAGTTCTCCGATGCCTTCGGCGAGGCTGATTTCCAGCAGGCTGTCGCGCGCTATCCTGAGCGTCCGCTGTCGCTCTACGTCCATATTCCGTTCTGCCACAAGCTCTGCTACTTCTGCGGCTGCAATAAAATCGTTACCCGTCAGCAGCACAAAGCCGACCAGTATCTTGATGCGCTCGAACAAGAAATTGTGCATCGCGCGCCGCTGTTTGCTGGCCGTCACGTCAGCCAGCTTCACTGGGGCGGCGGTACGCCAACCTATCTGAATAGAGCGCAAATAAGCCGCCTGATGACGCTGCTGCGCGGCAATTTCAGTTTTAACGCCGACGCTGAAATCTCGATCGAAGTCGATCCGCGTGAAATTGAACTCGATGTACTGGATCACTTACGCGCCGAAGGCTTCAATCGTCTGAGCATGGGCGTGCAGGATTTCAATAAAGAGGTTCAGCGTCTGGTGAACCGCGAGCAGGACGAAGAATTTATCTTTGCCTTACTCAATCACGCGCGTGAGATCGGTTTCACCTCGACCAATATTGACCTGATATACGGCCTGCCAAAACAAACGCCGGAAAGTTTCGCCTTCACCCTGAAACGCGTGGCCGAACTCAACCCGGACCGCCTGAGCGTCTTTAACTATGCGCATCTGCCGACGCTCTTTGCCGCTCAGCGCAAAATAAAAGATGCCGATCTTCCTTCTGCCCAGCAGAAGCTGGATATTCTGCAGGAAACCATCACCTCGCTGACCGAAACCGGCTATCAGTTTATCGGGATGGATCACTTTGCCCGTCCGGATGACGAGCTGGCGATTGCGCAGCGTGAAGGCGTTCTGCACCGCAACTTCCAGGGCTACACAACCCAGGGCGATACCGATTTGCTGGGGATGGGCGTCTCCGCTATCAGCATGATTGGCGACTGCTACGCGCAGAACCAGAAAGAGCTGAAGCTTTACTACCAGCAGGTTGATGAAACGGGCAACGCGCTGTGGCGAGGCATCGCGTTAACGCGCGACGACTGCCTCCGGCGCGATGTGATTAAGGCGCTAATCTGCAACTTCCGTCTCGATTTCAGCGACGTTGAGTCGCAGTGGGAGCTGCACTTCAGGGATTATTTTTCGGAAGACCTGAAGCTGATTGCACCGCTGGCGAAAGACGGGCTGGTGGATGTGTCGGAGAGCGCGATTGAGGTCACGCCTAAAGGGCGTCTGTTGATCCGTAATATCTGCATGTGCTTTGACGCTTATCTGCGTCAGAAAGCGCGACTGCAGCAGTTCTCGCGGGTGATTTAAGGCACATTGCAAAATGCACAAAACGTAGGCCGGGTAAGGCGAAGCCGCCACCCGGCTTTTACGTTCAACTCGCTAGCTAAACAGCCCAACCAGCGCCGCGCACAACATAGCCGCAACGGCTGTTTGTGGCGTGTGGCTTTCAGCGGCTCCGCTAGAGAGCATATTCACGATTGTTTCCAGCATGATGTTCACCCCCAATTTCCGGGCACGATCATACAAAACTCATCGGAACAGTAAAGCGCAAAATAACGGCAATTTGCGCTCAATTAATAAGCTTTACACAGAGGCGTACGATCACTCCATTCCCAGCTCTTTAAGCTTGCGCGTCAGGGTATTACGTCCCCATCCCAGAAGGCGAGCAGCTTCCTGCTTATGACCCTGCGTATGACGAAGCGCGGTAGTTAACAGCGTACGCTCCATCTCTGGCTGAGCTTCAGACAGCAGATTTTGATGACCGGAACGCAGCGCGCGGTCGGCCCACTGCGCCAGCAGCGTCGCCCAGCTGTCCGGCAGCGCGTGCCCGGTACTGCTTTCAGGCGCGGTCGCTTCAAACAGCTCGGCCGGTAAGTCCTGAATCAGCACTTCCTGCCCGGCGGCCATCACGGTTAACCAGCGGCAGGTGTTTTCCAGCTGACGCACGTTGCCCGGCCACGCCAGACGCGTCAGAGCGGCATCGGTTTCCGGGTGAAGCTGCTTGGCCTCCACACCCAGCTCACGAGCGGCTACCTGCAGGAAATGGCGTGCCAGGCGGGGAATATCTTCCCGACGCTCACGCAGCGGCGGCAGATGAACGCGGATGACGTTCAGACGGTGGAATAAATCCTCACGGAATTTTCCTTCCTGCACGCGTTGCTCCAGGTTCTGGTGGGTCGCGGCGATAATACGCACGTCCACCTTCACCGGCGCATAGCCGCCCACGCGATAAAACTGCCCATCGGCCAGCACGCGCAGCAGGCGTGTCTGGACATCCAGCGGCATATCGCCGATCTCATCCAGGAACAGCGTACCGCCGTCAGCCTGTTCAAACCGCCCCTGGCGAATGGTATTGGCGCCGGTAAATGCCCCTTTTTCATGGCCGAACAGTTCGGACTCAATCAAATCCTTCGGGATCGCCGCCATATTCAGGGCGATGAACGGCGCTTTTGCCCGCGGGCTGTGGCGGTGCAATGCATGCGCCACAAGCTCTTTACCGGTTCCCGACTCACCGTTAATCAATACGCTGATGGACGAGCGGGACAAACGACCGATAATGCGAAACACGTCCTGCATCGCCGGCGCTTCGCCGATGATGTCTGTCGTTGGCCCAAAATCGGGCGCGTGGCGCGGCTGTTGCTGCTCCTGATAATGGCTAATCGCGCGCTCAACCAGCGCCACCGCTTCGTCGATATCAAAGGGTTTGGGCAGGTAATCGAACGCCCCTTGCTGATAGGCGCTCACTGCGGCATCCAGATCGGAGTGCGCGGTCATTATGATGACCGGAAGCATAGGGTGGCGTTGTTTGATCTGCTTTAACAGCGCCAGCCCGTCCATGCCCGGCATACGAATATCCGAAAGCAGAACATCTGGCGTTTTGGTGGTGAGTGCGTCGAGCACTTCGCTGCCGCTCTCAAACGTCGTGCAGCTTAATCCTGCCCCTGTGAGCGCGCGTTCAAGCACCCAACGGATGGAGCTATCGTCATCGACTACCCAGACTATCCCTCGTTGCATAAACGTCACCTTTATTTTTTAATCGGCAGGAAAACCGAAAACTCGGTATGTCCCGGCCAACTGGTAAATTCAATTTTCCCGGAGTGTTGATCGATCAAACTGCGGGCAATGGATAAGCCCAGGCCGGTCCCGCCTTCGCGACCGCTTACCATCGGGTAGAACAGGGTGTCCTGCAAATGCGATGGAATGCCGGGCCCGTTATCCTCAACGTCGATTCGGGCCGCCAGCCGGTAGCGCACGCCGTGTAACGTGAGCTGAAAGGCGGTGCGGGTGCGTAAAATAATCTCGCCGCCTTCAGGCCCCAGCGCCTGCAGGGCATTACGCACAATATTTAACAGGACCTGCTCAATCTGGTCCGGGTCATGGGCCAGTTCCGGCAGGCTTGGGTCGTAATCACGTACCAGCGTGATGTTCTCCGGCAGCTCCATTGAGACGAGCTTCACCACCCGCTCAGCCACTTTATGGATGCTTTCCGTGACGTGCATTCCCGGCTGCTGCGGACCGAGAAGACGGTCTACCAGATTCCGCAGACGGTCCGCCTGCTCAATGATGACGTTGGTATACTCCGCCAGCGCGGGATCGGGCAGCGCTTTGGTCAGAAGCTGCGCCGCGCCGCGTAATCCACCTAGCGGGTTTTTGATTTCATGCGCCAGACCGCGCACCAGGTCACGGGCGGCAATTTGCTGCGCATGCTGAAGCTGCTCCTGGCTCAGTCGACGCTGATTATCCATCGGCGCCATTTCCAGCAGGATCAGACCTTCGGGAAGACGTTGCGCGGTTAGCGACAGAATGTGCGAGCGCCCGTCGATCACCAGCGTGACTTCGTTATCGGTAAACCCCTGGCCAGCCTGCAAACTTTCCTGCATCAGGCCAATATTCAGCGAAAAATAGCTCAGGAGTTCAGGAAGCGGTGTGCCGAACAGTTTACGTGCGCTTTGGGCGAGCAGCTGCTGCGCGGCCGGGTTGGCGTAATGAACGGCCAGCTCGTCATCGACCAGCAAAATGCTGTTAATCAAAGAATTGAGGATCTGCCCAGCATCGGGCAGCGTGCCAGTTGCCATTCAGCAGTCTCCTGGAATCGTTTGCACTAATTTAGTGCAGTATAGCGTTTTCGGCGTAAAAAGCGCGTGAGATCAGGTTGTTGGTGGAGAAAAAAGCCCATCCGGAGATGGGCTAAAAGTTTCCACGGCAACTACCCCCGGCGCTTATCGCGCCGGGTAAAACAACTTTAATTAAACGCTGTAGTACAGCTCGAACTCAACCGGGTGTGGAGTCATACGCACGCGGTCGTTCTCTTCCATACGCAGGGCGATGTAAGCATCAATAGCGTCGTCAGTGAATACGCCACCTGCAGTCAGGAACTCGCGGTCTGCGTCCAGCGCCTGCAGGGCTTCTTCCAGAGAGCCAGCAACCTGTGGGATCTCTTTCGCTTCTTCTGGCGGCAGGTCGTACAGGTTTTTGTCCATCGCTTCGCCCGGATGGATTTTGTTCTTGATACCGTCCAGACCGGCCATCAGCAGTGCTGCGAAGCACAGGTATGGGTTAGCCGCTGGGTCCGGGAAGCGCACTTCGATACGACGCGCTTTAGGAGAAGCCACCACCGGGATACGGATAGAAGCAGAACGGTTACGTGCAGAGTAGGCCAGCATCACTGGCGCTTCGTAGCCCGGGACCAGACGCTTGTAGGAGTTCGTGGTTGGGTTCGCCAGGGCGTTGATCGCTTTAGCATGTTTGATAACACCACCGATGTAATACAGCGCCTGCTCGGACAGACCGGCATATTTGTCGCCAGAGAACAGGTTGGTACCGTTCTTGGACAGAGACATGTGGCAGTGCATACCGGAACCGTTATCGCCAAACATTGGTTTTGGCATGAAGGTCGCGGTTTTACCGAAACGGTGCGCAACGTTGTGCACAACGTATTTGTAGATCTGAATTTCGTCCGCTTTTTTGGTCATGGAGTTGAAGCGGGTTGCCACTTCGTTCTGACCCGCAGTCGCCACTTCGTGGTGGTGAGCTTCAACAACCAGGCCCATCTCTTCCATCACCAGACACATGGTGGAACGGATGTCCTGTGCAGAGTCGACCGGAGGAACCGGGAAGTAACCGCCTTTCACGCCAGGACGGTGACCTTTGTTACCGCCTTCGTATTTGGTAGAGGAGTTCCATGCACCTTCGATGTCGTCGATAGCCACGTGGGAGCCAGAAATAGAGGCACCGAAACGGATGTCATCGAACAGGAAGAATTCTGGCTCTGGCCCGAACAGAACGGTGTCCGCGATGCCGGTAGAACGCAGGTACTCTTCAGCGCGTTTCGCGATAGAACGTGGGTCGCGGTCGTAGCCCTGCAGCGTGCCTGGCTCGAGGATGTCGCAACGGATGATCAGGGTTGGTTCTTCGAAGAACGGATCAATGACCGCAGTGGTCGCGTCTGGCATCAGAACCATGTCGGATTCGTTAATGCCTTTCCAGCCACCAATGGAGGAGCCGTCAAACATTTTGCCTTCTTCAAAGAATTCGGCGTTCACCTGATGAGCAGGGATTGTGACGTGCTGTTCTTTACCTTTGGTATCGGTGAAGCGCAGATCAACAAACTTCACTTCATGTTCGTTCAGCATCGTCAAAACGTGTTCAGCGGACATACTTAACTCTCCAGATTGGTCATTGTCGTCGTGGTAACGAGGTCTTCAATTTCTGTTTGTACTGGCTGGTGCCATGTATTTTTTATAAAGCGAAATCTGTGCCAACTTTTAAATCACCCTAAAAAGGCGTTATCATGCGCACCATAGTGCAAAAGGGCTGCACCACAATGGATTTGTTGCACCAGTATAGTGCTTTAATGTGAACATTGAGCACCATATTGGTGCAAATTACGTTAAAGTGCCCTTTTACCGCTCCGTGAAAGCGATCACAAAGCATCTCTGCAATACTTGTTTGCGGGGGATGTTTGTGATCCTGTTTTGTAGTGCGATTAATCCGTGTACAATAACGCGCTATTTCTAAATGCCTGAGGCAAAGTTGTGATCGAAAATTTGCGTAACATCGCCATCATCGCGCACGTTGACCATGGTAAAACTACCCTGGTCGACAAGCTGCTGCAGCAATCCGGTACGTTTGATGCGCGTGCCGAAACCCAAGAACGCGTGATGGACTCCAACGATTTGGAGAAAGAGCGTGGGATTACCATCCTCGCGAAAAACACCGCGATTAAATGGAATGACTACCGTATCAACATCGTTGATACCCCAGGGCACGCCGACTTCGGTGGTGAAGTTGAACGTGTAATGTCCATGGTAGACTCCGTTCTGCTGGTCGTTGACGCAATGGATGGCCCAATGCCACAGACGCGCTTCGTGACCAAAAAAGCTTTTGCCCATGGTCTGAAGCCAATCGTTGTTATCAACAAAGTTGACCGCCCTGGCGCGCGTCCTGACTGGGTTGTTGACCAGGTCTTCGACCTGTTCGTTAACCTCGACGCGACCGACGAGCAGTTGGACTTCCCTATCGTTTACGCCTCTGCGCTGAACGGTATCGCAGGTCTGGACCACGAAGACATGGCTGAAGACATGACCCCGCTGTATCAGGCGATTGTTGACCGTGTTCCTGCACCAAACGTCGATCTCGACGGCACCCTGCAGATGCAGATCTCTCAGCTCGACTACAACAACTACGTTGGCGTAATCGGCATTGGTCGTATCAAGCGCGGTAAAGTGAAGCCTAACCAGCAGGTTACTATCATCGATAGCGAAGGCAAAACCCGTAACGGTAAAGTCGGTAAAGTACTGACTCACCTGGGTCTTGAGCGTATCGAGAGCGACATCGCTGAAGCGGGCGACATCATCGCTATCACCGGTCTGGGTGAACTGAACATCTCCGACACCATCTGCGATCCGCAGAACGTCGAAGCGCTGCCAGCCCTGTCCGTTGATGAACCAACCGTATCCATGTTCTTCAACGTCAACACCTCTCCGTTCTGTGGTAAAGAAGGTAAATTCGTTACCTCTCGTCAGATCCTTGACCGCCTGAACAAAGAGCTGGTGCACAACGTTGCGCTGCGCGTTGAAGAAACCGAAGACGCTGATGCATTCCGCGTTTCTGGTCGTGGTGAGCTACACCTTTCTGTTCTGATCGAAAACATGCGTCGTGAAGGTTTCGAAATGGCGGTTTCCCGTCCGAAAGTAATCTTCCGCGAAATCGACGGCCGTAAACAAGAGCCGTTCGAAAACGTAACGCTGGACGTTGAAGAGCAGCACCAGGGTTCTGTGATGCAGGCTCTGGGTGAGCGTAAAGGCGACCTGAAAAACATGAATCCAGATGGCAAAGGCCGCGTACGTCTCGACTACGTGATCCCAAGCCGTGGCCTGATCGGCTTCCGTTCTGAGTTCATGACCATGACTTCCGGTACCGGTCTGCTGTACTCCACCTTCAGCCACTACGACGACGTGCGTCCGGGCGAAGTGGGCCAGCGTAACAACGGCGTGCTGATCTCCAACGGTCAGGGTAAAGCGGTTGCGTTTGCGCTGTTCGGTCTGCAGGATCGCGGTAAGCTGTTCCTGGGTCACGGTGCTGAAGTTTATGAAGGCCAGATCATCGGTATTCACAGTCGTTCTAACGACCTGACCGTAAACTGCCTGACCGGTAAGAAACTGACCAACATGCGTGCGTCCGGTACTGACGAAGCAACGGTTCTGGTTCCACCGATCAAGATGACTCTGGAGCAGGCTCTGGAATTCATCGATGATGACGAACTGGTCGAAGTGACTCCACAGTCAATTCGTATCCGTAAACGTCACCTGACCGAGAACGATCGTAAACGTGCTATGCGCGGTGCGAAAGAAGAGTAATACAGGTTAGCGTTAACGCTGTCCTGTATGTAAAAAGCCGCTGAGCGATCAGCGGCTTTTTTATTCGATTATCGCCAGAATTCTTCATTACCTGGGGCATTATGTCCGGAAGCTATCTCTTTCCTGCGAAATTCACGGATTAGCGTAACTCTGCTCCATTTATCACGAACACCCGATCTGCCGATGAAATCGTGGTTTCGCGATGCGCGATAATAATCCTTGTGATGTTCATCGCCTGTATAGACTGATTGACCTGACTCTCACTGGTTTTATCAAGGTGGCTGGTCGCCTCGTCCATGAATAAAATACCCGGTTTGCGGTATAATGCCCTGGCAATATAAATCCGCTGTTTTTGACCGCCGGACAACCCCTCCCCAAGTTCACCAATCAGTGTCTCGTAACCCATTGGTAGTTTTAAAATGTCATTATGAATATGGCTTGCGATGGCGCATTGCACCATCCACTGCTCGTCAATGTCAGGCCGAAAACCGGCGATATTCTCTTTGATAGAGCCTGAAAACAGCTTATCTTCCTGCATGATACAGGCAATGCGTTCAGCATAATGTTCAAAACCAAGTTGCTTAATATCAATGCCATTAATTCGGACGCAGCCGTTCGACGGTTCGAATAAACCGCACAACACTTTCATCAAGGTGCTTTTACCTGCACCCGATACGCCCGTAAAAGCAATACTCTCCCCGGCATGAATGGTCAGATTCAGTTTGCTGAAGATAGGGTCCGCATGGTTATCATAACGGTAGGCCAGATCCTGAGTTTCGAGCGTTAAGGCTCCGTGTGGTAAACGCAGCGGGCTGGTGGACTTTGAAGAAGATGCTTCCTGCAGCGCAATATCGGCAACGCGTTCATTATGTAAATTGATGATCTTCAGATGAATGATAAAGTTGATCAGGGCATTTATTCGGTCATAGAACTGACTTCTGAAGGTGTTAAACGCGATAAACATACCGATGGTTAAATGACTATCCATCATCAGCCTGCCGCTAACCCACAGGATAACAATTTGGTCGCAGGCGGCGATAAAAGAGACGACACCACCAAAGAAGAGATCCATTCGCGTCAAACGAATGCCGGTATTGACCTTATCTGAAAAAAGATTAAACCAGTTATCGATTCTCAGGTCAGTCATCCCCTGAATCTTAATCGTCGCGATACCGTACAGGGTTTCCATAAAATAAGAATTAAGACGTGCTTCCTTGATTAACTCTTCTTCGGATAACTGGCGATAGTATCGATAGGTAGCAAACCGAATGAAGGTGTATATTGAGGTAAAAGAGACCACTATCATGCTGAGCTGCAGGTTGTATAAAAACATCATTACCAGCAAACCCATGAGCATTAGCGTATCAATAATGCTACCAGTTAAACCTGTGGTAAAAGTGGCCCGTATCACATCAAGCGAGTGGAAACGAGACTGAATGTCCCCCAGTTTGCGTCTTTCAAAATAAGTGGTCGGTAGCTTAATAAGGTGAGAAAAGAGGCTAAAACTCCACTGGACGTCGATGAGTGTTCCCAGTATCAGCGTGGTCCAGGAGCGTATGACACTGACCGTCAAACGTAACAGAATCAGAATAAATAGCCCAAGACAGATGATATTAAGTAAACCGTAATCTCCGGATGCAATGACATTATCCGTGACTAATTGTGTCCCCACAGGCAACAGCAGGCTGATCAACTCAATCACCAGCGATAAGAAAAATATCTTCGTCAGTGATGTTATCAGTCCATTGATATTCTTTAATAACGTGGTGGCTTTTAATCTGTTTTGCTTTTTTTGAACTGAGAAAGTGGTTCCCGGCCATACCTCAAGCACAACACCAGTAAAATGTTGGGACAATTCGGGCATGCTAATCACCCGTCGTCCAAACGCAGGGTCGTGGATCACCGCGCCGTTCTTATCGACCTTAATCAGTACGACAAAATGGTTAAAATCCCAATGCAATATGCAGGGCTTGCGTACATCATGTAATTCCTGAAGGTCCACGGACAATGCGCGTGACGACATCTCCAGTTGACTGGCAATTGCTTTTATCGCATGGAGGTTGACCCCACGTGATGACAAATTAAATTGTTGCCGGAGTTGCAGTAGATCGACCTGCTTGCCATAAAAACTGCATATCATTGAAAGACAGGCCAGGCCACATTCGGACGCTTCAGTTTGAAAGACAACTGGGATGCGTTTAAATATCCTCAGATCCAACTTGCGCAGCAGCGTCTCAAGTGTATAAAGATTATTCATTACCCGCATCCGTTACGCTCATTTTCATTTCGTAAAAGGGCGATAATAACCACTCATAGATATGTCTCTTTTCAAGGAAAAGAGAAATCTGCGCTTTGGCTCCCTGGCTCAGTGAGAGTTGTTTTCCATGAACTTGCACAGACTGTAGGTCAGGTTTGATCATGATTTTGTACCAGGACTTTTTATCGTCATAGAATTCATGTGCGATGGTCTGCTTTGACAGGAGTTCTGGCTTCGATGCCGGAAGCCTGGATATTGCTGATATTGATGCCCTGAACTGACCAAATTTTTCATAAGGAAAGGCGTCGTAACTGACATTAACGCGCTGGCCAATCGCCAGATAAGGAAGAACTTCATCCGGAACCCAGGTTTCGAGATAGCATGGTGAATGTATATTCTGTTGAACTCGCGCCAGTACATCGCCTGCGCCGATCATCTTACCTTGCGCCGTATTGATGGAGTCGATTAAGCCATCGACTGTTGCCTCGATGACATAATTACCTTCCGCTTCTGCATTTAACTTTTCTTTTTGCAATTCGTATATCTGTTGCTCAAGCTGGTAAATCTGGTGGTCATAATCAGCGCTCTGGGACTGGATTTGCTGATTGAGCGCATCGATCTGAACCTGGTCCTGTGATTTTCTGGCGACCAGGTCAGACACATTGCTCTGCTGTTGATAGAGTAGTGCGTTTTGGCTACTCATCTGGTCTTTGGTGACCAGACCTTTTTCCTGATAACGACGGTAATCGTTAACGTTTTTCTCAATCTGATGCAGTTCCCGCTCAGCCTGCACTAGTAACCTAGATGAGGTATTAAAACTGGACTGATAATGATCTTTTTGAGTGGTCAGCGCGTTGAGCGTACGTTTTTTCGAAGAGTTCAAATTTGCCATCATTACACTGATACTATTTATCTGTAGCGCGATCTCCTTTTTTTTATTCTCATCAACCAGGCCTGATTGCGTCGATACACCCGAATGAATGAGAAAGAGAGCGTCACCTTTTTTTACGCGATCGCCTTCATTAACAAAACTCTGCACGACTGTACCCTGCATTGATGCTGAGATATTCACTGAGCCTGGGAAAGTGGTTATCTCACCGTGAACGATTACGCGTCGGGTATAGGAACCTTTGGTAATAAAAATAGAAATGGAAGCAATAAAAAAAAAGCTGAGCAATATGATAAAAGCAAAAGGGATGCCCGGCAGAAGAACGGCTCTCCCTTCCCACCGGGTTCTTTGATGTTCAATAGCTTCCTTGCGAAACATATCTGGCCTCTTGCAGGGTGGAAATAGCCGCTAAATATCAGCGGCTATGAGTTATAATGATTCAGGAATTAATGTCTACCGTGATCATTACCCTGGCGGCCACCGCCACTTTTCGAACCACCATTACCTTTTGATGAACCACCGCTTTTACCACCAACGTTAACCGAGCAACCGCCGCTAAAGGATGTGCTTTCAGAGTGAGAACCATCTTTGTTAGTGGTGCTGGTGTGAGAATAGCTGCCATTACAACCAGCACTACCGCCACCGAACATCCCACCAATCGCACTACCGATAGAACCCCACATTCCTGCACCGCTGACGTTACTTAATTCGCTATCATTGAGTTCACGCATTATTAATGTTCCTTGCAATAGTGAGCAAAAGGTATACCCATAATATCCATAGACTTTTTCCATACCATTTCACCATCCGTGAATGAAATGTTTTTTACGCCAAAACGCGTAAAATCCTTTTCGCTGTACGTCGACAGACCTGTGTCTGGATCACCAATATTTTCTTTTTGCCCGCAAAGTGGCATCATCCATGACACATTTATATCTTTGTAGAATTCTTTATCCGTTTTTCTTAATTCTGAGAAAATGCGATCTGTTATTGTTGTGTCTGTATTGATTTCTCCGTTAACCGTAGTTGTTAACTTATTGTCATCAGAATTAGGCGACCCATGGAAGCCAATAATGGAACCATAGTTGATGATTTTATTTTTTGCCGCTGGGAAAAGATAGTTAGCACACGAAGAAAGGCATAATCGCCTCACCTCAATGTTAATTTCTTTATCATGAATAACTTGTGCTATTTTGATTGCAGTTTCGACATCGCCGCCACCACTGTTTATCGATATCGTTCTGACAGGGATAAGGTTTTTTCTGATAAGCCCCACAATGATTTTGTCATCATCTTTGGATATGTTACCGTCGATATATAACGTATCAAAAACGAGGTGGGTTGAAAGTTTTGGTTCAAGCCCTTGCTTCACAATCAGTTGGCTAGAGAGTTGATATAAAATATCTCTGCTGGCTTTTTTAAATCGGTAGGCATTGTATGAATACATAGCGAAAGCGCAGAGTAAAGCTATTAAAACGGCACTGAGGACGTATCCCTTTTTAATCTTCACGAAAGTGCAGCTCCATGTGTAAAGTAATGTAAACTTATCATTATAAAAAAGAAGATAAATAGAGTGTTTGTATCAAAATGTAAATTTAAGTAAAGTAAGCTTGTTGCGATTTCGAGCAAAGCCGCGCGAAATGGGATTGCCATGGCAAAAATGGGGGAATATGGTGATGAGAAAAAATTATACGGAAGCGTTTTTCGATAGTTTTTTGCAGAATGAACTAAAACCTATATCTTCGCAAAGTCGAACTTAAATAAAACTTATCCCTGCCTATCGCCCAAAAGCCAATATCATCTTCCTGGCTAAATTTTTGTTCTTCATACTGCTCCCTCTAAGCTGAATCTCGTGCATAGCTAAACTTTATCTTTCCCGCTACAGTTACCTCTCCACGGCGAGCAGGAGATAAACATGCTTTATATCTTTGATTTAGGAAACGTCATCGTCGATATCGATTTTAATCGCGTGTTGGGTGCATGGAGCGATTTTAGCCGCGTGCCGCTGGCGACCTTAAAGCAGAATTTCGCGATGGGCGAGACTTTTCACCAGCATGAACGCGGCGAAATCAGCGATGAAGAGTTTGCTGAACGTTTCTGCCAGGAGATGGGGCTTTCGTTAAGCTACGAGCAGTTTTCCCACGGCTGGCAGGCGGTATTTGTGGCGGTTCGCCCTGAGGTGATCGACATCATGCACAAACTGCGCGAGCAGGGCCATCGGGTCGTTGTGCTATCAAATACCAACCGTCTGCACACCACATTCTGGCCTGAAGAATACCCTGAAGTTAAGGCGGCGGCGGATAAGATCTACCTCTCGCAGGAGATGGGGATGCGTAAGCCTGAAGCGCGAATTTATCAGGCTGTTCTGCAGTCAGAAGGATTCACCGCGGCCGATGCGGTCTTTTTCGATGACAACGCCGATAATATAGAGGGAGCTAACCAGTTGGGTATTACGTCAATTCTGGTGACCGGAAAAGAGACGATACCTGACTACTTTGCGAAGCAGCTATGCTAAAAACCGTTCATCAAAAAGCCACGCACCATACTCGCCCCCTGAGGGCCTGGCTGAAACTGCTCTGGCACCGGATTGATGAGGACAATATGACCACGCTGGCGGGTAACCTCGCCTACGTGTCGCTGCTCTCATTGGTACCGCTGGTGGCGGTCATCTTTGCCCTGTTTTCCGCGTTTCCGATGTTTGCGGACGTCAGCCTGCAGCTTCGCCATTTTGTCTTCGCGAATTTCATTCCTGCAACCGGGGATGTCATCCAGAACTATATTGAGCAGTTTGTCGCCAACTCCAGCAAGATGACAGCAGTGGGTGCCTGCGGCCTCATCGTCACGGCGCTGCTTTTGATGTATTCCATCGACAGTGCCCTCAACACCATCTGGCGAAGCAAAAAAATCCGTCCTAAGGTTTACTCCTTTGCCGTGTACTGGATGATTTTGACCCTCGGTCCACTGCTGGCGGGGGCTAGCCTGGCGATCAGTTCCTATCTTCTTTCTCTGCGCTGGGCGAGCGATTTAAACGGCGTGATTGATAATGTGCTTCGCATTTTTCCGCTGATCCTGTCATGGCTCTCGTTCTGGCTGCTCTATAGCGTGGTGCCGACCACGCGCGTGCCTAACCGTGATGCGGTTGTGGGGGCGCTGGTGGCGGCGTTGCTTTTTGAGCTCGGTAAAAAAGGGTTTGCCCTCTATATCACCATGTTTCCGTCCTATCAACTGATTTACGGCGTGCTGGCGGTGATCCCCATTTTGTTTGTCTGGGTCTACTGGACCTGGTGTATCGTCTTGCTTGGTGCGGAAATAACTGTCACTCTCGGCGTATACCGCGAACTCAAAAAAGCAGCAGAAGCTGAAAAACAACAAGAAGCAGACCAACCATGATTGCATTGATACAGCGCGTAACCCGTGCCAGCGTCACCGTGGAGGGAGAGGTGACGGGTGAAATTGGCCCAGGACTTTTGGTGTTGTTAGGTGTCGAAAAGGATGACGACGAACAAAAAGCCAACCGCTTGTGTGAGCGCGTGCTGGGCTACCGTATTTTCAGCGATGCGGAAGGCAAGATGAACCTGAACGTCCAGCAGGCGGGCGGCAGCGTGCTGGTGGTTTCCCAGTTTACGCTGGCTGCGGATACCGAGCGCGGCATGCGTCCGAGCTTCTCCAAAGGCGCCGCGCCGGATCGTGCAGAAGCACTTTACGAGTACTTTGTTGAGCGTTGTCGCCAGCAGGAAATGAATACGCAAACCGGACGATTCGCTGCAGATATGCAGGTGTCGCTGGTGAACGATGGCCCCGTCACATTCTGGCTCCAGGTATGAGCCAACTGGCGGCGTGGCCGCGGGTAACCAGAGAGAGTACAGCTATGTATCACCTTAGAGTACCGCAAACGGAAGAAGAGTTAGACGCTTATTACCAGTTCCGCTGGGAAATGCTGCGCAAGCCATTACATCAACCAAAAGGGTCTGAACGCGACGCCTGGGACGCAATGGCGCACCATCAAATGGTGGTGGATGAAGAGGGTAACCTCGTCGCCGTTGGGCGACTGTATATCAATGCCGACAATGAAGCCTCTATTCGCTTTATGGCGGTTCACCCGTCAGTGCAGGATAAAGGGCTCGGCACCCTGATGGCGATGACGCTGGAGTCCGTCGCCCGTCAGGAAGGCGTTAAGCGCGTCACCTGTAGCGCCCGTGAAGACGCCGTCGAGTTCTTTGCCAAGCTCGGTTTTGTTAACCAGGGCGAAATTACCGCCCCGCAGACCACGCCGATTCGCCACTTTTTGATGATTAAACCCATTGCCACGCTGGATGACATTCTGCATCGTGCGGACTGGTGCGGTCAGCTGCAGCAGGCGTGGTATGAGCACATTCCGCTCAGTGAAAAAATGGGCGTGCGCATTCAGCAGTACACCGGGCAGAAATTCATTACCACCATGCCGGAAACCGGCAACCAAAATCCACATCACACCCTGTTTGCAGGCAGCCTGTTCTCACTGGCTACGCTCACTGGCTGGGGGCTGATCTGGCTCATGCTGCGCGAGCGTCACCTGGGCGGCACCATTATTCTTGCTGATGCACATATTCGCTACAGCGCCCCCATCAGCGGCAAGCCGAGCGCGGTGGCCGATCTCGGTGCACTGGGTGGCGATCTTGACCGTCTGGCGCGAGGCCGCAAAGCGCGCGTACAGATGCAGGTTGAGCTGTTTGGCGATGAAACGGCGGGCGCGGTGTTTGAAGGTACCTACATTGTTCTGCCAGTGAAGCCCTTCGGCGCGTATGAAGAGGGTGGGAACGAGGAGGAATAATCTCCTGTTCACGCTCCCCGGGCGTGCTGAATCCGCCCGGCGACATCCCGCACAACGTCTCGCGCTGACTGGCTAACCCCGCCAAGCTGAAAGAAGCCATGGATGACGCCCAGCCAGCGCTGAGCGGTACACTTCACACCCTGCTCCGTCAGATGCTGGAACAACATTTCGCCCTCATCGCAGAGCGGATCGTACTCTGCGGTAATAATGTGCACAGGCGGAAGACCGTAAAAATCATCGCGCCACAGCGGGCTCGCTTCGGGGTGCTGGCGGTCGGTGTCGGCGAGGTACATTTCATATCCGCTGAGCAGGGTATCGCGGGTGATAATGTAATCCGTGCCATTGAGGGCATAGCTTTCAAAACTGGCGGTGGCGTCGAGCATGGGGTAGATAAGAATAAGCTGTGCAGGTTTCCATCGCCCTTTCGCGTTGAGCCGCAATGACGTTACCAGCGCAAGATGTCCCCCCGCGCTGTCTCCGCAAAGGGTGATCCGGTTTTTATCCACGCCCAGTTTTTCCGCATATTGCCAGACCAGATCTGCACCTCTTTCCGCATCGTCATGTGCGGCGGGGAAAGTATGCTCCGGCGCCAGCCTGTACTGAATCGCAATCATCCGGCAATTGCCGTAGCAGGCTAACTGTCGAAGTTGATTGTCATGGGTATCAAAGCCGCCGCTGATAAAGCATCCGCCGTGGTAGTAGATGGCTGCAGGCAATAGTTCAGGCGCATTGAGAGGTGAATATAACCGAATGGTTAGACCCTCAAGAACAAGCGTCTCTATCTGTACGCGCGTTTCGGTCTCCCCGGCAAGCCCCGTGCTGGCAATATAGCCTGCTCGTCGCACCTCAATGCTCTGGCGACGTGACCAGGGCCTACCTGCAGCGATAAACCCCTGAACCAGCTGTGCAATACCCTGTTCCAGCGCCATGAAAATTCCCTTTTACTGTATGGATGAACAGTTTTATAGCCTGGTTTGATTCAAAAGAAAACAAGAATATTGTTGAGGACAACAATCTGGAAAGCGCCTCGCAAATGGAAGGCAAACTATTGGCTGGGACTTTAACCCTACAGAGAGAAAGTGTATGTTGCCTTGAAAATAGACAATGGTGATATACTAAGGTGATATATGAGTCTTTCCGCGGATTTTGATATGGGCAGAATTCTGATCGATTTGTCTGATGACGTAATTCAACGACTGGATAATCTGAAGCAGCTGCGTAACCGGCCTCGTGCCGAATTGCTTCGGGAAGCCATTGAGCAATATCTCGACCAGCAGAGTTCATCGGTTATCCGCGATGCGCTTGGCTTGTGGGGAAACCAGCAGGAAGATGGGGTTGAGTATGAACGCAAGCTGCGTGAGGAGTGGTAATCATGGAACACATGGCGGTGTTCGATACCAATATACTCATTGATCTTTTTAATAATCGCGTTGAGGCTGCGGATGCAATTGATCGCACGGCTTCGCATCGAGCCATTAGCCTGATCACATGGATGGAAGTCATGGTGGGGGCCCGCAAACATGGTCACGAAGCGAAAACTGCGACAGTGATGGGCGTATTTGAGATTATTGATATCACCCGAGATATCGCTGAAAGAAGTGTAATTCTGCGCGAGAAGCATGGAATGAAACTGCCTGATGCTATCATTCTGGCCACAGCTCAGAGCAGAAATTGTCCGTTGATTTCTCGAAACACGAAAGACTTTTCGGGCATTACTGAAGTCGTTTCACCTTACCAGCTGTAGGCCGGGCAAGCTTGCGCCGCCCGGCACTCTCACAGGAGATTACTCCCCTTCACCCGGGAACAGGAACGGGTTGATCGAGCTGCGGGCAAAGCCCTCCTGCTCCATCTTCGCGTCCAGAATCAGCGAGGCGAGATCGTCTGCCACGGCTTCGACTTTCGGGTCTTTTTCCTGATACAGAATCTTCAGGTAAGTGCCGCAGTCGCCGCAGCTTTCGGCTTTCACTGCCGCTTCTTCATTTTCCAGCGACCAGTAGTTCAGATCGCGGGTCTGCTCGCAGTTGCTGCACTTGATGCGCACCACGTGCCACTCGGTTTCACACAGGTTGCAGTGCAGGTAGCGCAGCCCCTGCGTGGTGCCGATTTGCACCATGCTGGAGACCGGCATGGAGCCGCAGACCGGGCAGAACTGGCGCGCCTCGCCGTATTCGGCGCGGGCTTTGCCGGGGATCAGGCTTGCCATTTGCGCCCAGTAGAGCGACAGCGCAGCCCAGATAAACGGCGCTTTATCGCTGCTCACCAGCGAGAAGTCGGAGGCAAACAGCGCGCTCGCCATCTCTTCCAGTTCCAGGTCAGAGGCTTTTTCCAGATTCTCAATGACCGCCAGCGCGGTGCCGCTCATCTCTGGCTTCAGCTCTGCAATGAGCGAATGCAGCAGCTTTTGCCAGTGCTTGTCGCGCGGCAGGACGTGAATGTCCAGCGGCGGCTTGCCCTGCGCGTTGGCTTCTTTGATGCGCGCGGTCAGATCCATTTGCAGCGGGTGGTCGTACAGCACCACTTCCTGCGCGTGGGCAACCAGCGCGGCAAAGCGCAGAAAATCGCCCAGCGGGTTGTTCTCTGCCAGCTCGCGCAGACGCTCTGCGCGGCGGTTGTAGAGGTTCTTGAGTCTGGGGAATAACAACGGCGGAATATAATCCGCCGTGCGTTTCTCGCTCGACCCCAGCTCATCTTGCGGGATTATGCGAATACTCATTCAGATGACTTTTCCTGTTTCTGGCGGACTTCACGGTACCAGCGCGGGTGATGTTTCTTCGCCCACGTGCTGGTTACCCATCCTTCCACCATCGCGGTAATGGTGCCTTTCACCCAAAGGGCGGCGTAGATATGCACCATGATAACCACAATTAACGCCACTGCGGCAAATGAATGCAGCATCAGCGCGAATCGGATCACCGGGATTGAGAAAGCAGGCGCAAAGTACGGACGCCAGATGATCACGCCGCTCACCAGCAACAGGACCAGGAAGATAATCGCCGCCCAGAATACGCATTTCTGGCCGAAGTTATAACGCCCGGTATCACCCACTTCCTCGTTGACGACGATCTTACGAATATTCTTCGCCCAAAAGATATCATCCCGATTGATTAGGTTATGGTGCCAGTAGCGGAAAAACATGATGATGAACGACGCGAACATGATGACGCCCACAAACGGGTGCAGGATGCGCGCCAGCTGTGGTGTCCCCATGATCTGCATCAGCCAGTTGAAGGACGGGAAGAAGAACCCCAGCCCGCTTATCGCCGCCAGCATGAAGCAGAAGGCGGTGACCCAGTGGTTGATGCGTTCCGGCGCGGTGTAGCGCACGATGGTGTCACGTTTTCTCATTTGCGCACCTCGTCTTTCTCTTCATGCAGGTTGTCGTCTTCCTCTTCCGCGCGGTTCGGACCGACGCCGACGTAGTGGAAGATGCTCGCTGCGAAGGTGGCAGCAAAACCGACCGCTGCCAGCGGTTTCCAGATACCTTTCCAGAACTTCACGGTGGCGCTGATTTCCGGGTTCTCCGGCAGACCGTGATACAGATTCGGCTTGTCGGCGTGGTGTAGCACGTACATCACGTGCGTGCCGCCAACCCCGGCCGGATCGTACAGGCCCGCGTTGTCGTAACCACGGGTTTTCAGCTCGCCCACGCGCTCTGCTGCCAGCGTTTTCATATCCTCTTTGGAGCCAAAGTGGATTGCGCCGGTTGGGCAGGTCTTCACGCACGCTGGCTCCTGGCCGACGGTGACGCGGTCAACGCACAGCGTGCATTTGTAGACGCGGTTGTCTTCCGGGTTCAGGCGCGGCACGTCGAACGGGCAGCCGGCGATGCAGTAGCCGCAGCCGATGCACTGTTCGGACTGGAAGTCGACGATACCGTTGGCATACTGAATGATAGCCCCTTCTGACGGACATGCTTTCAGGCAGCCAGGATCCGCACAGTGCATACAGCCGTCTTTGCGGATAAGCCATTCCAGCTTGTCGTTCTGCTCAACTTCCGAGAAACGCATCACCGTCCAGGACTTGGCGGTCAGGTCCGCCGGGTTGTCGTACACCCCGACGTTGTGACCCACTTCGTCACGCAGGTCGTTCCACTCAGAACAGGCCACCTGGCAGGCTTTACAGCCGATACAGGTGGTCACGTCGATAAGCTTCGCCACTTCCTGCTGGTGGTCCCGCGCCTGAGGCGCGGGCGTGAAACCGTTAGTCGCGGAACGACGGATAATGTCTTGAGATTGATAAGCCATAAGTCGTCTCCGTTACACCTTTTCCACGTTCACGAGGAAGGCCTTAAACTCCGGCGTCTGCGTGTTCGCATCGCCGACGAACGGCGTCAGGGTATTCGCAATGAACCCTTTCTTCGCCACGCCCTCATAGCCCCAGTGGATCGGAATACCGATGGTATCCACCTGCTGACCGTGAACGTTCAGCGTGCGAATACGCTTGGTCACCACCGCCTTGGCCTTGATATAGCCACGGTTAGAGGAGACCTTCACGGTATCGCCATGGGCAATGCCGAGCTTGCCCGCCAGCTTCTCGCCGATCTCCACAAACTGTTCCGGCTGCGCGATGGCGTTAAGCAGCGCGTGCTTGGTCCAGTAGTGGAAGTGCTCGGTCAGACGGTAGGTGGTGCCCACGTACGGGAACTTGTCCTTTTTACCCAGCGCTTCAAAATCGCCCTTGAAGATACGGGCTGCCGGGTTAGAGACCACGTTCGGGTGCAGCGGGTTGGTACCCAGCGGCGTCTCAAACGGCTCGTAGTGTTCCGGGAACGGACCTTCCGCCATCTTATCGATAGCAAACAGACGTCCCATCCCTTCAGGCTGCATGATAAACGGCCCAACGTCGCTGCCCGGTGCGGCAGTGCTGTAGTCTGGAATATCCACGCCGCCCCATTTCGCGCCGTCCCACTTCAGAAGCTGACGCTTCGGATCCCACGGGTTGCCCTGCGGGTCAGCGGATGCGCGGTTATAGAGAATGCGGCGGTTGAGCGGCCACGCCCATGCCCAGCCCAGCGTATTGCCCAGGCCCGACGGGTCGGCGTTATCGCGGTTGGCCATCTGGTTGCCTTTCGGCGTCCAGCTACCGGCAAAGATCCAGCAACCGCTTGACGTGGTACCGTCATCGCGCAGGTGCGCGAAGGTGCTGAGCTGATCGCCTTTCTTCGCCAGCACGGTACCGGTGGCCGGATCGATAACGTCCGCCAGCGCCTTACCGTTGCTCTCCATCGCCACTTCTTCCGGCGCTGGATTTTCCGGCGTCGAGTAGTTCCAGGTCATGTTCAGCACCGGCTCAGGGTTCGCGCCGCCTTCTTCCGCATACATCTTACGCAGGCGTAAGAAGATGCCGGCCAGGATCTCGCCGTCGTTCATGGCGATGCCCGGGGCGTCAGCGCCTTTCCAGTGCCACTGCAGCCAGCGTCCGGAGTTGACGATAGAACCGTTCTCTTCCGCGAAGCAGGTCGACGGCAGACGGAACACTTCGGTCTGAATCTTCGACGGATCGACGTCGTTCGATTCACCGTGGTTCTGCCAGAAGGTCGAGGTCTCGGTATTGAGAGGGTCAATCGTCACCAGGAACTTCAGTTTCGACAGCGACTCAACAACCTTGTTCTTGTTCGGGAACGAGGCCACCGGGTTAAAGCCCTGGCACAGATAGCCGTTCACTTTGCCCTGGTGCATCATCTCGAAATACTGCAGAACGTCGTAACCTTTGTCCCACTTCGGCAGCCAGTCAAAGCCCCAGCTGTTTTCAGCCGTCGCTTTGTCCCCGAAGAAGGCTTTCATCATCGAGACGAAGAACTTCGGATAGTTGCCCCAGTAGTTGACCTGGCCTTCGAGCAGCGGTTTAGGCGTGCTGGCCGTCAGGTAGGTTTGCAGGTCGGTCTGTTTCTCGCTCGGCAGGGTCATGTAACCCGGCAGGCTTTGAGACAGCAGACCGAGGTCGGTCAGACCCTGAATGTTGGAGTGACCGCGCAGGGCGTTCACGCCGCCGCCTGCCATCCCCATGTTGCCGAGCAGGAGCTGAACCATCGCCATGGTACGGATGTTCTGCGCACCGATGGAGTGCTGCGTCCAGCCGAGGGCGTACAGGAACGACGCGGTTTTATCTTTCGCGCTGGTTTCGGCGATAAGCTCGCACACCTTCAGGAAGTCTGCCTTCGGCGTACCGCAGATGTTTTCAACCACCTCCGGCGTGTAGCGGGAAACGTGCTCTTTCAGCAGGTTCCACACGCAGCGCGGGTGTTGCAGAGTGGTATCGCGCTTCGCAAAGCCTTTCTCATCCAGCTCGTAGTTCCAGCTGGTTTTATCGTATTTGCGTTTTTCGGCGTCGTAACCGCTGAACAGGCCATCTTCGAAGTGGTAATCCTCACGCACGATCAGGCTGGCGTTGGTATAAGCTTCGGTGTATTCGCGGTTATATTTTTCGTTGGTCATCAGGTACAGCAATACGCCTGACAGGAAAGTGATGTCAGTACCTGAACGAATAGGGGTGTAGAAATCCGCCACTGACGCAGTTCGCGTAAAGCGGGGATCGATCACAATCAGTTTCGCACCGTTGTGGATTTTGGCTTCCATCGCCCAGCGGAACCCGACAGGGTGCGCTTCAGCGGCGTTACCGCCCATCACCACAATGAGGTTGGCGTTTTTGATGTCGACCCAGTGGTTGGTCATCGCACCGCGACCAAATGTTGGAGCAAGACTTGCTACCGTTGGTCCGTGTCAGACACGCGCCTGGTTGTCGACCGCGAGCATACCGAGTGCACGCGTAAATTTCTGGGTTAAATAACCGGTTTCGTTGCTGGAAGCAGAGGCACACAGCATCCCGGTGGAGAGCCAGCGGTTGACCGTGACGCCGTCGGCGTTCTTCTCAACAAAGTTGGCATCGCGGTCTTCTTTAATGTGTTTTGCGATGCGGTCGAACGCTTCTTCCCAGCTAATTTGCTGCCATTTGTCGGAGCCAGGCGCGCGATATTCAGGGAATTTGAGGCGGCTTTCGGAGTGGATGAAGTCCACCAGACCGGCCCCTTTCGGGCACAATGCGCCGCGGTTGACCGGATGATCCGGGTCGCCTTCGATATGGAAAATAGACGCTTTGGCGTTTTTAGCACCGTCGCCGAGGCTATACATCAACAGCCCGCAACCGACAGAGCAGTACGTACAGGTATTACGGGTTTCACGGGTGCGCAGCAGTTTATACTGCCGCGTTTCCGCCAGCGCTACGCCGGGCGCAAAGCCCAGTGCCGCTGCCGTGGTGCCTGCCATACCGCCAGCGCAGATCTTAAAGAACTGCCTTCTGCTGACCTGCATGGGTCACTCCTTGTTTCGACATTGCTTACATATGTAGTTTTGACTTCGCGGCTGAAGAATGGCCGCAAAGGAAAAAAATTTGCGTTAATCCCTCAATTCCACGAGGGGTATCATCAGAATACCACAATGTCGGTACGCCTGTTCCAATGGCGTTAATACAAAGTGAACGTATTATCACCATGTTGATTATAAAGTGTGATATCGATCACATTAACAGCTCTGCATGTTAAAGCGGTGTAGCGGGTGTCAGGTTGCACCCCTCCCAATTGAGTAAGAGAATGGTTGTCGAAAAGTTGATCCATACTATGCGTAAAGCCTGTACTTTATGATGCAATAGCAGGCTCACCTCCGTGGTTGTTCAGGAATACCGCTGTGTCTAAACAAAACCGTGCTCCCCACTCGTCACCACTGCCTGCGGGCATTGTGGAACTGTCGGTACACAGACCGCCCCACCTAACCCATGCCACGCCCGATTTTCTGGCGGAAGAGGTGCCCGTTGCGCTCGTTTACAACGGTATCTCGCACGTGGTGATGATGGCTTCACCGAAAGATCTCGAGCTGTTCGCCATCGGTTTTTCCCTGTCGGAAGGCATCATTGACCATCCGCATGAGATCTACGGCATGGACGTGGTGCAGGCCTGCAACGGCCTTGAAGTGCAAATCGAACTCTCCAGCCGCCGCTTTATGGGGCTGAAAGAGCGCCGCCGCGCGCTGGCCGGGCGTACCGGCTGCGGCGTCTGTGGCGTTGAGCAGCTCAATGATATTGGTAAACCCGTTGCGCCACTGCCGTTTACTCAGACCTTTGATCTGGCTCACCTCGACCATGCGCTCGAGCACCTGAACGATGTACAGCCCATCGGTCAGCTGAGCGGCTGCACGCACGCGGCGGCATGGGTGTTGCCGTCGGGCGATATTGCCGGTGGACACGAGGACGTGGGCCGCCACGTGGCGCTGGACAAGCTGCTCGGTCGCCGGGCGCGTGAAAGTGACGCGTGGAAGCAGGGGGCGGCACTCGTTTCCAGCCGCGCCAGCTATGAGATGGTGCAAAAATCCGCGATGTGCGGGGTGGAAATTCTGTTCGCGGTGTCGGCGGCGACCACGCTGGCAGTTGAGGTGGCGGAGCGCTGCAACCTGACGCTGGTGGGCTTCTGCAAGCCGGGAAGGGCGACCGTTTATACCCATCCTCAGCGATTAATAGTTGATCAATAATTTTGAATGATAATAGCAAATCCTTCCGCTTTTAGTTGTTCGAGATGAGGTCTAGTATTTATCTCATCAAGGCACGGTGCCTTACCTAAACAACTTAATGAAAGGGTTTATATTATGAAAAGCATCAAAACTTTTGTCGCTGTAATCGCTCTGGCTACTTCTTTCGGTTCTTTCGCTGCTCAGACCGTGACCGCAACCGCGTCAACTATTGATGGAGCAGAAGCGAAAATCGCGGCTCAGGCTCAGGAAGCCGGCGCGTCATCTTACAAAATTACCCAGGCGTTCTCAGGTAACCGCGTACACATGACTGCTGAACTGACTAAATAAGCTGTCACACCGTCGAAAGAGCGCCCCCGGGGCGCTTTTTTAGTTTATGCCCGCCACGCGCAGCAGCGCGGTTACCACCGCCGCCGCCACGATCACTACAATCAACGGCATCTTCCGCCAGGCTAAAAACACCGCAAACGCCACGCCCAGCACGCGCGCCATGCCCGCGAAGTGGTCACCTTCATAAAACGTGGTCGCCAGCGCCACGGAGAACAGTAATACCGTTGCCGCATCTGACAGCAGCGCCTGTGAACGTTCTGACAATGCCAGCCTGCTGCCAAGTTTCGCCCCGCCAAGACGCATCAGATACGTTCCCGCAGACAAAATGGCGATACCGAGAATAAAAAACGTCATATTTCCCATTATTTTTTCCTCGCAGCAAGACCCAGTAAGGAAAGCAGCACCGGTAATCCCACCGGGGCAAACGGCACGGCGGCCAGTGACAGCGCGGCTCCGCTGCAGGCACGGATCAGCGTGGTGCGGTTTTTAAACGCGGGCACCACCAGCGCCAGCAGTATCGCAGGGAATACCGCATCCAGCCCGATGGTCTCCGGGTCCGGCAGCAGCTTGCCGACCATGGCGCCCAGCAGGGCCCCCAGCGGCCAGATAATCGCCACGCCTAAGCCGCAGAGCCAGTAGGCCGCCTTACGCTGTTCGGGCGTTTTTTGCGACAGGCCAAACACCACGCTTTCGTCATTCATGATGTGGCAGCCCAACAGGCTCAGACCACGTTTTCCGACCAGCTCACGCACCGTCACGCCAAACGGCACGTGCCGCGCGTTGACCAGCAACCCCGCGGCTGCGGCCGCCAGCGGGTTACCGCCGCTTGCCACGATGCCAATAAACATAAATTCTGACGCGCCCGCGAGTACGGTAATGGAGAGTACAAACGGTACCCAGACCGGGAAACCGTAGGCCATCGCCAGGGAGCCGTATGACATCCCGACCACGCCGACCGCGAGGCAGACCAGGATGATTGCTTTTATGGTGTCGCCTTTCAGGCAAGAGAGATGATGCTTCATACAATTTTAGCCATATCGAACGTGTATCCATTATAATGAACGCAACGAAACTGATTTTCAAGCCGAACGATTCGTTCGTTTTATAGAACAAGAGGCCGTTATATGACGCAGCCAATCAGCCTGATCGCAAAAAGTCTGGTGCGGGAACGCCTGCGAACCGGGCTTTCACTGGCGGAAATTGCCCGCCGTGCCGGGATCGCTAAATCCACCCTTTCCCAGCTGGAGTCCGGCAACGGTAACCCTAGCCTGGAAACGCTGTGGTCGCTGTGCGTGGCGCTGGATATACCTTTCGCCCGCTTGCTTGAGCCGCAGTTGCCGACCACGCAGGTGATTCGCCGTGGTGAAGGGACGAAAGTGGTTGCCGGACAGGCCAATTATGAAGCCATTTTGCTGGCGGCATGCCCTCCCGGCGCGCGCCGCGATGTCTATCTTCTGATGACCCAGCCGGGCGCAGACCGTATTTCCCAGCCGCATCCGCCGGGCTCGGTTGAGCATATTATTGTGACGCAGGGGCGGGCTCTGGTCGGCCTGCTCGAGGCGGCAGAAGAACTCGGCGCAGGAGATTACATTTGTTATCCCGCCGACCAGCCGCATATCTTCAAGGCCCTGGAGCCAGACACTTACGCGCTGCTGGTGGCGGAACAAAACTAACGAAGATAAGGAAAATCATGTCGCTTAAAGCCATTGCCAAAGAACTGGGGCTCTCTGTTACCACCGTCAGCCGCGCCCTCAACGGATATGACGACGTTTCTGACGAGACGCGCGCTCGCGTTGAAGCGGAAGCCCAGCGACGCGGCTATCGGCCTAACACCTTCGCCCGTCGCCTGAAGATGGGCAAAATTGACGCCGTCGGGCTGGTGTTTCCCGTACATCCTGTTCCGCTTAATAACAGCGTATTTATGGACATGGTCGGCGAAATTAGCCACGAACTGGCGCGACATGAGATCGACTTATTGCTCATCGCCGACGACGATCTGGCGGATAAGCACAGCTATATGCGCATGGTGCAAAGCCGCCGCGTGGACGCGCTGATTGTGGCCCACACGCTGGATCGCGATCCGCGACTTGAGCAGCTGCAGGCGGCCGGATTCCCCTTCCTGGCGCTTGGGCGCAGCCAGCTCCCGCAGCCGTACGCATGGTTCGACTTCGACAACTATGCCGGTACGTACAATGCTACCCGCTGGCTGATCGGGAAAGGCCATCAGCGCATTGCCCTACTGGGCGAAAGCAACAATCAGGCATTCATCACCCAGCGTCGTCAGGGCTATCTGGACGCGTTGCGGGAAGCCGGGCTTTCCAGCGAATGGCTGCGCGCGATGCCGCCTTCGCGCCGCGTGGGGTATGCCACCACGAAAGAACTGCTTGCCCTGCCGCAGCCGCCCACTGCCATCATCACCGACTGTAACACCCACGGCGACGGCGCGGCGATGGCGCTGGCGCAGCTGGGGCGTTTATCCGGGGACAACGCCGTCTCGCTGGTGGTCTATGATGGCCTGCCGCAGGACAGCATCGTCGATATTGACGTGGCGTCGGTGATCCAGTCCACCCGCCAGGGCGTCGGGAAACAGATTGCCGATATGGTGCGCCAGCTGATTAACGGCGACGATATTGAACAGCTTCAGGTGCTCTGGCAGCCCGAATTCTCTCCCGGCCAGACGGCCTGAATCTCTCCATTTTCTAAAGTCGATCACAAAACCGAAACGTTTTGGTTTGTATCCGAAACGTTTCGGATCAACACTCAGATCATCCCGATGACAGGAGATATCTGATGCAAGATTCCGTTTTACGACTTGAAAGCAATACGGTAGACGTGGTGATCAAAACCCATCCGTTCGCCGAAATTCTCTACTGGGGGCCGCACCTTCAGCACTTTTCGCCGCAGGATGTTGCTACGCTCGCGCGTCCCGTTGCCAACGGCAGGCTTGACGTCGACTCCCCGGTCACGCTGATGGCCGAGCTGGGGCATGGCCTGTTTGGCTCGCCTGGCATTGAGGGGCATCGCCAGGGGCTGGACGGTTCCCCGGTGTTCAAAACCACGCAGGTGCAGCAGGGCGTTAACACCCTGACGATTACCGCCGAAGATGAATGCGCGGGACTGCGCCTGACCAGCGAGCTGACGCTGGATGCCAGCGGCGTGCTGGTGGTTCGTCACGGTTTAACGAACCTGAAAGCGATCCCCTGGCAGGTAGACCGTTTTGCCGTCACGCTGCCGGTGGCCGAGCGCGCGCAGGAGGTAATGGCCTTCCACGGTCGCTGGATCAGGGAGTTTCAGCCGCACCGCGTAAAGCTTGAACATGACAGCTTCGTGATTGAAAACCGTCGGGGTAAAACCTCCCACGAGCACTTCCCGGCGCTGATTGCCGGTACGCCGTCGTTCAGCGAAATGCAGGGCGACGTCTGGGGCGTGCATCTGGGCTGGAGCGGTAATCACCGCCTGCGCGCGGAAGCGAAAACCGACGGTCGTCGCTATCTCCAGGCCGAAGCGCTCTACCTGCCGGGTGAAATGGTGGTTGAGGAGGGCGATACGCTCTGGACGCCGCGCCTGTATGCCAGCTACTCCACGCAGGGCCTGAACGGCATGAGCCAGCCGTTCCACCGCTACCTGCGCAATAACGTCATCCGCTTCCCGGAAAACAAACCGCGCCCGGTGCACCTCAATACTTGGGAAGGGATCTACTTCAACCACGATCCGGAGTACATCAAGCGCATGGCCGACGAGGCTGCCGCGCTGGGCGTGGAGCGCTTCATCATCGATGACGGCTGGTTCAAAGGCCGCAATGACGACTATGCCGCGCTGGGCGACTGGTATCTCGACGAGAAAAAATACCCGAATGGCCTGACGCCGGTGATCGACCACGTCAAACGGCTGGGCATGGAGTTTGGCATCTGGGTTGAGCCGGAGATGATCAACCCGGATTCAGATTTGTACCGCGCACATCCTGACTGGGTACTGGCGCTGCCGGGCTATCCCCAGGCGACCGGGCGACACCAGCTGGTCCTCAATCTCAACATCCCTGAGGCCTTTGATTACCTGGTGGAGCGCATGAGCTGGCTGCTGGGCGAACATGCGGTCGACTACGTGAAGTGGGACATGAACCGCGAGCTGGTGCAGCCTGGACACAACGGTAAAGCCGCCGCCGACGCCCAGACCCGCCAGTTTTACCGCCTGCTGGACGTGCTGGGCGAGCGCTTCCCGCATATTGAGTTTGAATCCTGCTCCTCCGGCGGCGGTCGCATTGATTATGAGGTACTGACCCGCAGCCACCGTTTCTGGGCGTCCGACAACAACGACGCGCTGGAGCGCAGCACCATCCAGCGCGGCATGAGCTACTTCTTCCCGCCGG
The DNA here is from genome assembly GCF_008364625.2 of Enterobacter dykesii. Taxonomy (NCBI): domain Bacteria; kingdom Pseudomonadati; phylum Pseudomonadota; class Gammaproteobacteria; order Enterobacterales; family Enterobacteriaceae; genus Enterobacter; species Enterobacter dykesii. The sequence continues at coordinate 4,466,080 of NZ_CP126604.1, read as the reverse complement.
AGGTGATGGGCGCGCATATCGGTCATCATCAATGCCACGCCACCTTCCGCCAGCATAGCATCCAGTTTCGCGGGCTAACGGCCCTGTTTGGCCATATGGGGCTGGAGCTGGATCCGCTCACCGTGGACGAACAGGAGCGCGAAGGCTATCGCCATTACGCCGCGCTGCACAAGCAGTGGCGCGACGTCATTCATCACGGCACCCAGTGGCGAATTGATATGCCGGACGCCACCACGCTGGCGCAGGGGATTGTGAGCGAAGACAAGACGCAGGGGCTGTTTATGGTCAGCCAGCTCGCGATGCCGGACTACAGCCTGATGATGCCGCTGCGCATGGCGGGGCTGGAGGCCAGCGCGCGGTACCGCGTCACGCTGCTCGATCACCCGAATATTCAGATTACGGGCGAGGGAGGGCACACCATGCGCAAGCTACCGGCATGGATGGAAACGCCGCAAACGGTGAGCGGCGAGTGGCTGATGCAGGCGGGCATTGCGCTGCCGATTCTGGATCCGGAAACCGCCATTCTGATTGGCGTTGAACGCGTGTAAGGGTGATGGGCCGGGCAGCCGGCCCTCCGTTGAGGATAAAAATAATGAACACAACAACCTGTACCCACAAAGACAACCCTAACTTCTGGATCTTTGGGCTGTTCTTCTTTCTCTACTTCTTCATCATGGCCACCTGCTTTCCGTTCCTGCCGATTTGGCTGTCGGACATCATCGGCCTGAATAAAACCCATACCGGGATTGTCTTCTCCTGCATCTCGCTGTCGGCTATCGCCTTCCAGCCGGTGCTTGGCGTGATCTCGGACAAGCTGGGGCTGAAAAAACACCTGCTGTGGATCATCTCCGTGCTGCTGTTCCTGTTTGCCCCTTTCTTCCTCTACGTCTTTGCGCCGTTGCTGAAAGCCAACATCTGGCTGGGCGCGCTGAGCGGTGGCCTGTATATCGGCTTTGTCTTTTCGGCGGGCTCGGGGGCAATTGAGGCCTACATTGAACGCGTGAGCCGTAACAGTTTCTTTGAATACGGTAAGGCGCGCATGTTTGGCTGCCTCGGCTGGGGGCTATGCGCCTCCACGGGCGGGATCCTGTTTGGCATCGATCCGTCATATGTTTTCTGGATGGGGTCTGCGGCGGCGCTGCTGTTGATGCTGTTGCTGGTGGTCGCGAAGCCAAAACCCAACCAGACGGCGCAGGTGATGAATGCGCTGGGTGCCAACCAGCCGCAGATCACTGCGAAAACGGTCTTTAGCCTGTTCCGTCAGCGCAGGATGTGGATGTTTATTCTGTACGTGATTGGCGTAGCCTGCGTCTACGACGTATTTGACCAGCAGTTTGCCACTTTCTTCAAAACGTTCTTCGCCACGCCGCAGGAAGGTACTCGCGCCTTTGGTTTCGCTACCACGGCGGGGGAAATCTGCAACGCGATCATCATGTTTTGTTCGCCGTGGATCATTAACCGCATCGGCGCGAAAAACACGCTGCTGATCGCCGGGGTGATTATGGCGACGCGCATTATCGGCTCATCGTTCGCCACCACAGCCGTGGAGGTGATTGCCCTGAAGATGCTGCACGCGCTGGAGGTGCCGTTCCTGCTGGTGGGGGCATTCAAGTACATCACCGGGGTGTTTGATACCCGACTGTCAGCGACTATCTATCTGATCGGCTTCCAGTTCGCCAAGCAGTCGGCGGCCATTTTCCTCTCCGCTTTTGCCGGGAATATGTATGACCGGATCGGCTTCCAGGAGACGTATCTGATGCTGGGCTGTTTCGTGCTGGCGATTACGGTAGTGTCGGCGTTTACGCTGAGCAGCAGGCAGGAGATAGCCGCTGCCGCGGGTGCGGCAGCGTTAACCGGTCAGTCCAGGTAAAACACCTCTTCCAGCCCGGTACTCACCGGGCTGTTGTCCGGGTTCGACGGCATTACATCCCGCATGTGTTTCCACCAGCGCTGGCAGACGTCAGTACTCGCGACCGCGTTCCAGCGCTCCTCCGAATCAATCTCCACGATGGCAAAGAGCAGGCTGCGTTCTCTGTCGAGATAGATAGCGTAGCGGTGCGCACCGTGGTCTTTCAGTACCGCTTCCAGCTCGGGCCAGATGGGGTTGTGGCGACGCGCGTACTCCTTATGCGCGTCCGGGTTAACCTGCATAACAAAGGCTTTGCGGATCATAATGCCTCCAGATACAGCTCGCGAACCTCGTTGCGGCTGGCGGTGCGCGGATTGCATGGCGCGCACGGGTCGGCGAGAGCTTTATCCAGCCAGCCTTCAATATCGGCTTTGGTCACGCCGAGCTGGCTGAAGCCGGAAGGGATGCCGACGCGAGCGCTCAGGTCGCGAATCGCCTGAATGGCGGACATGCTGGCGGCTTCAACGCTCATGCCGCGAGTATCGATGCCCATCGCCTGCGCCACGCGGGCGAAGCGGGCAACTGCGTTCGGGCGGTTAAAGCTTTCAACGATCGGCAGCAGGATGGCGTTGCACACGCCGTGCGGCAGGTTGTGCGTCGCGCCCGGCTGGTGCGCCAGGGCATGCACAAGGCCGAGACCCGCACTGTTAAACGCCATGCCCGCCAGATACTGACCAAACGCCATCTGCTCGCGCGCCTCAAGATTATGACCGTCTTCGACCGCTTCCGGCAGCCAGAGGTTGATCAGGCGGATTGCCTCCAGCGCGTTGGCATCGGTCAGCGGGTGCGCGCCAACGGACACGTAGGCTTCTATGGCGTGGGTTAACGCGTCCATCCCCGTTGCGGCGGTCACGGAGGCGGGAATATCCAGCATGACGCTGGCATCGTCCACGGCGATGTCCGGGATGATGTTCGGGTCAATAATCACCTCTTTCACCTGGCGCGCGGAATCAATAATTACCGCATTGCTGGTCATCTCCGCCGCCGTGCCTGCGGTGGTGTTGATCGCCACCAGCGGCACGCCCGCGTTTTTCACCTTGCCGACGCCGGCATAATCGGTGGACGGACCGGGGTTGGCGGTGAGGATTTTAATCGCCTTGGCGGTATCAATCGGGCTGCCGCCGCCGAAGGCGATCACGTAATCACACTCCGCGTCCCGGTATGCCGCAAATCCTTTTTGCACCAGCGCTTCCGTCGGGTTCGGGAACACCTCGTCGAACAGGTGATACGACATCTGATGGGCGTCAAGCGCGGCAAAAAGGCTGTCGAGCAGGCCCAGCTTTACCAGCTGGCCGTCGGTGACAATCAGCGCTTTTCCCCACTGCTTGTTCGCCACCAGGTTAACCATATCGCCAATAGCGCCGGCGCCGTGAAGGCTGATTTTTGGAAGTGCCAACATAAAGCTCATGATAATTCTCCTTAACTATCGCCCGTACCGTCCGGTCAGCGAGGGTTTATGCATAGATTTCCAGCGCTGACCGTAGCGGGGTCACGCCGAAGCGCTTGCCGAGCGCAATAAGCTCTTCGCGGGTAATGGTCTGCTTCATTCCTCCCATGGAATAAACCTTCACCAGCACTTCAGCCGATTTCTCGGCGGTGTCGATCAGACCGAAAGTTTCATCCAGCGTCGGACCGCTGCCGAACACGCCGTGGAACGGCCACAGCACCAGCGAATGTTTTTGCATATCTCTGGCGGTTGCCTGGCCAATTTCGTCGGTACCCGGCACCATCCACGGCAGAATGCCCACGCCATCCGGGAACACCACCAGACACTCGGTGCTGCCTTCCCACAGCTTGCGGGTGATGAAATCGGCGCTGTTTTCCAGCACATAGGTCAGGGCGATCAGGTTGGTGGCGTGGCAGTGCATGATCGCGCGATCTTTGCCGTTAGTCGCCCTGATGCGCTCGCAGTGGGAGAGAAAGTGCGCCGGCAGTTCAGACGTGGGTACCGCCTCATCGGTCAGACCCCACAGAATGTGGTAGCCCGCACCGTCGCTATCCACTTTCACCACGCCGAGGTTGGCCTGTGGATCAAGCTGAACGTTGCGGAAGAACTTGCCGGAACCGGTAACGATAAACGGCGTGTTGGCCAGCATCGGCATGGGCTGGCTCAGGGCAATATAGCGTGGCTTCTGGTGAAAATCCCCGCTGTAAGGCGCGATATCCGCGTCGTCCAGACGCAGCGTCAGGTTGCCGCCGTTGCGCTCGTCCCAGCCTTTCAGCCAGGCGTCGGAGGTGGCTTTGATCATGCCCTGGACGAACCAGGAGTGGGTGATAGTCTGCATAGTCTTTATTTTCCAGTTATCGCGGTGAGGGCAAAATTACACGCGCTTGCTCAACACGTTTTTCTCGTACGCGCGCACGTTTTCCAGCCACTGGCTGCCTGCCGGAGCGTCGTTACGCTGGCAGTACATCTCCCAAACGGCCTGCCACGGCAGGGATTTCTGCTCTTCCAGCAGCGCCAGGCGCGCGGTGTAGTCGCCGTTTTCTTCCAGCTGTTTCAGCACTGCGGTTGGCTCCAGCAGCGCGCGCAGCAGGGCTTTTTTCATATTGCGGGTGCCAATAACCCACGCCGCGATGCGGTTGATGGAGGCATCGAAGAAGTCGAGGCCAATGTGCACGCGGTCGAACAGGTCGTGACGGATAATTTCGCTGGCAATCGCCTGGGTTTCGTCATCCAGCAGCACCACGTGGTCGCTGTCCCAGCGCACCGGGCGGCTGACGTGCAGCAGCAGGCGCGGCACGTAGAGCATGGCAGCGGAGATTTTGTCGGAGATCGCCTCGGTCGGATGGAAGTGACCGGCATCCAGGCACAGCGCGGTCTGGCGGCTGGTGGCGTACCCCATGTAGAACTCGTTCGAGCCGACGGTGTAGCTTTCGGCGCCAATGCCGAACAGCTTGCTCTCCACGGCGTCGATGTGGTGCGCCGGGTCCAGCTTCTCGCTGATGGCCTCATCCAGCGCGGCCAGCAGGCGCTGACGCGGGGCCAGGCGGTCGACGGTGATGTCTTTCATGCCGTCCGGGATCCAGATGTTCATTACTGACGGCGTGCCGAGCTGCTCGCCGAAATACGCCGAAACGCGGCGGCTGGCCTTCACGTGGTCGATCCAGAACTGGCGGATTTTGTCGTTGGCGTGCGCGAGGGTAAAACCGTCGGCGCTCAGCGGGTGCGAGAAGCAGGACGGGTTAAAGTCCAGACCAAGCTTGTTGGTTTTCGCCCACGCCACCCAGTTTTTAAAGTGTTCCGGTTTGATCTCGTTACGCGCTACCGGTGCGTCGGACTCCAGATAAATCGCATGCAGGTTCAGGCGTTTTGGCCCCGGGATCAGGCTCAGCGCCAGCTCCAGGTCTGCACGCAGTTCGGTGGCGTTGCGCGCTTTGCCCGGGTAGTTACCCGTCGCCTGAATACCCCCCGTCAGAGAACCGCCCGGGTTCTCGAAGCCGGCGACGTCATCACCCTGCCAGCAATGCATAGACACTGGCAGACGGTCGAGCTGGCGCAGCGCCGTTTCGACATCCACGCCGACGGCGGCGAAACGCTGTTTAGCCAGCTCCCAGGCTTGTTCTAATTGAGTGGTCATGCGCAAAGCTCCTTAGTCAGTCGTTTTTGCTGAAACTGCGCCCGGTAGCGGGCTATTTCATGGCAGGGATTGGGGGTGAAGGTTGTCAGGCGGGTATTCGCGGTGACCACCGAACGGAATTCATCGACATCAGAAAGTTCGTCCAGGGTCATCAGCTGAATACCGATGTTGCCGAGCGTCGAAGCCTCCACCGGCCCCGCCACCACGGTGATGCCGCAGGCATCGGCGCAGATCTGGTTCAGCAGTTGGTTCTGGCAGCCTCCGCCCACGATATGCAACTGGCTGAACGGTGCGCCTCGCAGGTCGACCAGCTCGCTCAGTACATCCGCGTAGAGAAGGGCGAGGCTGTCAAAAATACAGCGCGCCAGCTCGGCAGGACGGGAAGGCACCGGCTGCCCGGCTTCGAAACAGGCGGACTGGATTTCGACGCTCATATGCACCGGGTTAATAAAGCGGTCGTCGTTCGGGTTAATCAGGAACGTACAGGCCTTCAGCTTTTCGGTTTCTGCGATAAGCGCGGGCAGGTCGGTAATGTGCTGCTCTTTCAGCATTCGCTGGAGCAGCCACAGGCCCATGATGTTCTTCAGAACGCGGTAGCGCCCTTCGGCACCGCCTTCGTTAGTGATGTTGGCCGCCATCGCGGCGTCGCTGGTGTACGGCGTTTTGCTCTCAAAACCCATCAGCGACCAGGTGCCGGACGAGAGGTAGGCCGCGTCTTTACTGGCCAGCGGGGATGCAATTACTGCGCTGGCGGTATCGTGACTGGCGACGGCAACGACGGGGATTTCATTCCCCTGCGGGCAAATCCACCGACCTATCACATTTCCGGGGTGCGTTGGCGTGCCGAACCAGGAGGGCGAGGCGCCCGTCCAGGTCAGCAGGGTTTCATCCCAGCTATCGGTGTTGATGTTGACCAGCTGCGTGGTGGTGGCGTTGGTGTATTCCCAGTTCATGTTGCCGGTCAGCCGATAGCTTAAGTAGTCCGGAATGAGTAACGCGTGCGTCACCTTTTTGACCAGCTCCGGCTGCTGCTCAACCAGCGCGCGCAGCTGAAACAGCGTGTTAAACGGCAGAAACTGAATACCGCTGCGGCCATAGATGTTGTCCATGCCAAGCTGTGCGATGGCGTGTGCCATCAGCCCGTCGGTGCGACTGTCGCGATACGAGACGGGCAGGCCGACGCGTTCGCCGCGGCTGTCGAGCAGAACGTAGTCCACGCCCCAGGTATCGATGCCGATGCTGTCGATGCGAATGCCGTCATTGCAGACGTTGTTTAGCCCGGTGCGGATCTCCGCTTCCAGGGCATCAATATCCCAGGTATCAAAACCGTCCTGTTTTTGCAGGCAGTTGGCGAAACGGTGCATTTCGCGAAGCGTAAGCGTGCGCCGATCGCAGTCCCAGGTGGCGAGCATTACGCGGCCGCTGGATGCGCCTAAATCGACAGCCACACAATGGCGAAAAGTCATGGTCAGGTCCCTTCTTAAGTCATTGGTGCTGAGTGTAAAAAAGGGACGAAAAGACCACCTTCTCGTCACTGACAGCACGAATCTCGCGCTGGCAAGAAAGCAAAGATGATCGTGAGGAAGTTCACAATTTCCTGTTATGGCAGGGTTTTCGGGCAATGTGACGCTGACCGCATTTCCCGATTTTTCCGTCTGTTTCTTGAAAAACTGACGGCTTTTGCGCCGTTTGCTGTCAAAAATTTAAGGTGAGTGCGGAAGGCCTTAATTACTATTCGAGAACTTTCCTCATTGGTGGGGGCCGTTATGACCGTATTGCACAGCGTCGATTTTTTCCCGTCGGGAACGTCTCCGGTTGCGATAGAGCCCCGGCTCCCGCAGGCTGCGTTTCCTGAACATCATCATGATTTTCATGAAATTGTGATTGTCGAGCATGGAACGGGTATTCATGTCTTCAACGGCCAGCCCTACACCATCAGCGGCGGTATGGTGTGCTTCGTGCGCGATCACGACAGGCATTTGTATGAACATACCGACAACCTGTGCCTGACCAACGTGCTCTATCGTTCGCCGGACGCGTTCCAGTTTCTGTCGGGGTTGAACAAGCTACTGCCCCAGGAGCAGGATGGACACTACCCGTCTCACTGGCGGGTCAATCAGTCCACGTTGCAGCAGGTGCGCCAGCTGGTGAATCAACTGGAGCAGAGCGAGGGCGGGCAGGAGACGTATGCTATTGCCTCCCGAGAGCTGCTGTTTATGCAACTGCTGGTGCTGCTGCGTCGCAGCAGCCTTGTGGAAGGGCTGGAAAATAACGACGCGCGCCTGAACCATCTGATGGCCTGGCTGGAAGATCATTTCACCGAGGATGTCTGCTGGGAGACGCTGGCGGATGATTTTTCACTGTCCCTGCGCACCCTGCATCGCCAGCTTAAGCAGCACACCGGGCTGACGCCGCAGCGCTACCTTAACCGTCTGCGCCTGATCAAAGCGCGTCATCTTTTACGTCACACCGACGAAAGCGTCACGGATATTGCCTACTGCTGTGGTTTTAGCGACAGCAATCACTTTTCAACGCTGTTTCGCCGGGAATTTAGCTGGTCGCCGCGCGATATCCGTCAGGGAAAGGATGCTTCACTCCAGTAACGCGAATGCAATCACCGTTTTATTGCCGCAAAAAGGCTAATAATATCCGGTTATTCACCGTAGAGGTGGTGGTGTGGCCGCTCAGTTAATTCTTCGCAAAGATGATTTTTTTGCCTCCGCGAGTCAGGCCGTCGCGGTGGCCGACCGCTACCCGCAAAATGTCTTTGCCGAGCATACCCACGAGTTTTGCGAGCTGGTGCTGGTATGGCGCGGCAACGGCTTACACATCCTCAACGACCGGCCTTACCGCATCACGCGTGGCGATCTGTTTTACATCCGCGCCGAAGACAAACACGCTTACGCCTCGGTTAACGATCTGGTGTTGCAGAACGTTATCTACTGCCCGGACAGGCTTAAACTGAATGTCGACTGGCCGGCCCATATCCCCGGTTTTCTCAATGCCAGAGGCGAACCCCACTGGCGCTTAAGCAGCAACGGCATGACTCAGGTGCGCCAGACGATCGCCCAGCTGGAGCAGGAGAGTCAGAAGCACGATCCCGTGGCAAATCCGATGGCGGAACTGCTGTTCGCCCAGCTGGTGATGACCCTCAAACGTCATCGTTACGCGACCGATAACCCCTCCGCAACCGTCCAGGAAGCGCTGCTGGACAAGCTGATTGCCCGGCTTGCGGGCAGCCTGAACAAAAGTTTCGTGCTGGAAACGTTTTGCGAGCAGGAGCAGTGCAGCGAGCGCGCGCTGCGCCAGCAGTTCCGCACCCAGACGGGGATGACGGTGAACCACTACCTGCGCCAGCTGCGCATCTGCCACGCCCAGTACCTGTTGCAGCATACCGAGCTGATGGTCAGTGAAGTGGCGATGCGCAGCGGATTTGAGGACAGTAATTACTTTTCGGTGGTGTTTAACCGCGAGGTGGGGATGACGCCGGTTCAGTGGCGTCATCGCAGTCGAAAGGCAGCGTAATCAGTTCGCCATGCCGAGGCCCACGATATTGGCCGCGATAATAATCACCACGCAGCCCAGGCTCAGCACGCCCACCGGACGACGCCCGGCGTTATTCCACTCCTTCAGTACCAGCCCAACCAGTCCGCCACACAGCACGTAGAAGCTCATGTGCAGCATCCAGCTTATGTAATCGTACTGCGGTGGAATGCTGGCGTGGCCCCAGGCGTAGAAAAAGAACTGCAGATACCACATGAGGCCGCCCAGCATCGATAGCAGCACATTGGTGATGATTAAGGATTTTGCCAGTGAGAAATCGGCTTTTACCGACAAATCCTTCACTTTTGCCAGACGAATGAAGCAGAAGCCGAGGTTTACCAACGCGCCGCCGCCCATGATCACCACGTAGCTTGGCAGCGCCACGTACAGCGGGTCGACGCCCAGCGCGGCGGCCGCTTCGTGCATGGGTTTTGCGGCGTTCATGGCGAACGACATGCCCGCCGAGAAGATGCCGCACATCACTGCCAGCAGCAGCCCCTTCTTCAGGTTAAAGTCTTCGGCTTTGATGCCCATCTTGCGCTCTTTCAACTGCCCCGCGCGGGTGACGATACCCACGCCTATCACCGCGACAAGCACGCCAAGCAGCGTCATTTGCCCGCCTTTGGTGTTGAGCAACACGTCGACATTGCCGTTAAGAATGGGCGTCATCAGCGTGCCGACGATGAGCGTAATGCCAATTGCGATACCAATACCCATCGACATCCCGAGGTAGCGCATGGTCAGGCCGTAATTGATGTTGCCGATGCCCCACATCGCACCGAACAGAAACACCGGCAGCAGGGTGGAGGCACTGAAGGAAGTAAAGTAGCCCCAGAAATCCGGAAGCAGAATGGCGCTAATGGTCCACGGCAAAATCAGCCAGGACACGGTACCGCCAACTGACCACATGGTTTCCCACGACCACCCTTTCACCTTTTTAAACGGGGCATAGAAACAGGCTGCGCTGGCCGCGCCTATCAAATGCCAGAAGATACCCATCGTAATCGCATGATTCATTTTTACGTCCTCATCGTTTTTATAGCCGGTGGCTTCCCCCCGGCTTGATGAGTGTAAAAATTAAGCAGTTCAGGAACCTTCAGACGGTTGCCGCAATTTTGTTTTGGATGGCAATCAGCACGTTAACCGGGTGAGCAGACTCACAATTTTGTGATAAGGCAAAAAACAAATAACCTTATAAAAACTACGGCATTGATAATCATTTTCAATATCATTTAATTAACTATAATGAACCAACTGCTTACGCGGCATTAACAGCTGTGCCGCCCGACAATAATGGAGAGGATTATGAGTTATACACTGCCATCCCTGCCGTATGCCTACGACGCACTGGAACCGCATTTCGACAAGCAGACGATGGAAATCCATCACACTAAACACCACCAGACCTATGTGAACAATGCGAACGCCGCGCTGGAAAGCCTGCCAGAGTTCGCTAACCTGTCTGCTGAAGAGCTGATCACCAAGCTGGACCAGCTGCCAGCGGACAAGAAAACCGTTCTGCGTAACAACGCTGGCGGCCACGCTAACCACAGCCTGTTCTGGAAAGGCCTTAAGACCGGTACCACCCTGCAGGGCGACCTGAAAGCGGCTATCGAGCGCGACTTCGGCTCCGTTGACAACTTCAAAGCGGAATTCGAAAAAGCCGCTGCAACCCGTTTCGGCTCTGGCTGGGCGTGGCTGGTTCTGAAAGGCGACAAGCTGGCGGTAGTGTCTACTGCTAACCAGGACTCCCCGCTGATGGGTGAAGCAATTTCTGGCGCATCCGGCTTTCCAATCCTGGGTCTGGACGTGTGGGAACACGCTTACTACCTGAAATTCCAGAACCGTCGCCCGGACTACATCAAAGCGTTCTGGGACGTGGTGAACTGGGACGAAGCAGCAGCGCGTTTCGCCGCTAAAAAATAAGGTTGCATTGACGCCTGTGAGAAGCGAGTCTTATGACTCGCTTTTTTTGTATCTGCGTAATGGAGGCAGCAATGCATTATCCGGTGAACGTGTTTACAGGCAAGGTAAGGGAGTACGACGGCAGCCGCCCGAGTGCCATCGCCAAAATTCAGGTCGACGGTGAGCTGACGTTAACCGACCTCGGGCTTGCGGGTGACGAGCAGGCCGAAAAGAAAATCCACGGCGGGCCCGAGCGCGCGCTGTGCCACTACCCGCGTGAACACTATCAGCACTGGAAAACCGAGTTTCCCGAGCAGGCGGATCTCTTCGTCGCCCCCGCGTTTGGCGAAAATCTTTCCACCGAAGGGCTCACCGAAAAGAACGTGTTTATCGGTGATATCTACCGCTGGGGCGATGCCCTGATTCAGGTGACGCAGCCACGCTCGCCGTGCTTTAAGCTCAACTACCACTTCGGTATTCAGGATATGTCGGCCCAGCTGCAAAAAGCGGGTAAAACCGGCTGGCTGTATCGCGTGGTGCTGGCTGGGCAGGTTTCAGCGGACGCACCGCTTGAACTGGCGTCGCGCCTGAGCGATGTGTCCGTTTATGACGCCTGCGCCATTGCCTGGCATACGCCGTTTGACGACGAGCAGTATCACCGCCTGCTGTCGGCGGCGGGGCTATCAACCAGCTGGACAAGAACGATGCAGAAACGGCGTTTAAGCAATAAGATCGAGGATAATTCGCGGAGATTGTGGGGGAAATAGTCTTCCAGGAAAGTAGGCCGGGTAAGGCGAAGCCGCCACCCGGCACTAAAAGCTACGAACGCTTATACAACGGTAGCCACAGCGTTAACCGTAGTCCACCCAGCGGACTGTCATCGGCTTTCACCCAGCCGCGGTGCTGCTGCATGGCGGTTTCAACAATCGCCAGCCCCAGCCCCGTACCGCCCGATTCCCGGTCGCGCGCTTCGTCGGTACGGTAGAACGGACGGAAAATCTGCTCGCGGTCTTCCGGGCTCACGCCAGGACCGTCGTCATCGACAATGACGGTAATCCCGTCTTTATCCACCGAGAACGCCACCTCAATCTTCGTATGCGAGTAGCGAAGAGCGTTACGCACGATGTTCTCCAGCGCGCTTTCCAGCGTGTTGGGGTTACCGTACAGCGGCCACGGGCCCGGCGGGAAGTTGACGGTGAAGGATTTACCCATCTGTTCCGCTTCGAACGCCGCGTTGTCCAGCACCTCGTGCCAGAGGTGATTGGCTTTCACCGTTTCGCTGACCAGCGCGTTTTTCTGCTGATTGCGCGACATGACCAGCAGGTCGTTGATCATGCTGTCCAGACGATGCGCTTCCGTTTCAATACGCTCCAGCTCTTTGCTCTCACCGCTGCGGCGACGCAGCAGCGCGGTGCCAAGCTGCAAGCGCGTAAGCGGGGTACGCAGCTCGTGCGAGATATCCGACAGCAGACGTTGCTGCGCGGTCATCATGCGATCGAGGGCGCTCACCATCTGGTTAAAACTGGTTCCGGCGGCAAGGAACTCCTGCGGCCCGGCTTCCAGTTCAGGGTGTTGTCGCAGGTTACCCTGCGCCACCTCATCGGCGGCATTCTTCAGCTTACGCGCCGGTTTTGCCAGACTCCACGCCAGCCATAACAGCAGCGGTGAGCTGACCAGCATGGTGACAATCAGCAGCAGGAGAGGGCGGTCAAACAGCAGGTTGATAAAATCAGACTGGGAGTTGCTCGCCGGACGGATCAGGTAGAGCTGATAATTATCCTCTCCGTCCCTGACGGAGAAAGGCCCCACCATCTCTACGCGGCCATATTTTTTCTTCTGGGGATGATCGGCGTTATCCGCCTGGCCAATGAAGTTGCGGATAATCTGCATTTCATTGCGATCGGCCCCAATCACGCGGCCTTCGCTGGTTACCAGCAGCAGGCGTTGTCCGGGCGGCGCCCACTTGTCGATAGCGCGAAACAGCCTGCGCCACCACATTAAATCGTTCGGCGGATCGTTTGCCAGCTCGGCTTCCACGTGCTGCTCGATCATCACGCCCTGACGTTGCTCGCTGTCGAGAAGCTCCGTCATCTGGCGTGAGTCGAGTTTTGGCAACATCAAAACGAGCATTAAAACCAGTGCCAGCGTCAGCCAGAAGATGGCGAAGATGCGGGCGGTTAAGCTTCCTATCATGAAGCGGAAACCATCAGATAACCGCGACCACGCAGGGTTTTAAACCATGGATGACCGTCTTTACGCTCCGGCAGCTTACGGCGCAGGTTAGAGATGTGCATGTCGATGGCGCGGTCAAACGGGGTGAGGCGTTTGCCCAGCACTTCCTGGCTTAGATGTTCACGCGAAACCACCTGGCCGAGGTGCTGCGCCAGCAGATACAGCAGGGTGAACTCCGTGCCGGTCAGTTCCAGCGTCTGGCCATCAAAGCTTGCTTCCTGACGGCCCGGGTTCAGGCTCAGGGAGTCGACTTCAAGGGTGGGTGAGCTGTTGTCGGTATTTTGCTGCTGCTCGCTCCAGTGCGAACGGCGCAGGATAGCGCGAATACGGGCAACCAGTTCACGGTCGTTAAACGGCTTCGGTAAATAGTCATCCGCGCCCAGCTCAAGGCCGAGTACGCGGTCAAGTTCGCTGCCGCGCGCGGTCAGCATGATTACAGGAGTCTGGTGTGTCTGGCGAAGCTCTTTCAACGTATCAATACCGTTTTTCTTCGGCATCATCACGTCGAGCAAAAGTAAATCGATGCTGTCGTCAAGGAGACTCAGCGCCTGCTCGCCATCATGGGCAACCAGGACGTTGAAACCTTCCATGTCGAGCAACTCCTTTAAAAGGGATGTGAGCTCTCGGTCATCATCAACTAACAGGATTTTATTCATTGTTTAAATACCTCCGAGGCAGAAATTACGACATCAAGGCTATCTAATCCATGACTTTACGTTGTTTTACACCCCCTGACGCATGTTTGCAGCCTGAATCGTAGACTGTCTCTCGTTGAATCGCGACACGAAAGATTTTGGGAGCAAGTGATGCGCAAAGTTACCGCTGCCGTCATGGCCTCAACGCTGGCGTTCAGTGCGTTTAGCCAGGCTGCTGAAGCTATCATCAGCGATAACAGTCCCTTACAAGAGGGTGCAACGCAGAACAGCAGCCAAAGCCATATGTTTGACGGCATAAGTTTAACCGAACATCAGCGTCAACAGATGCGAGATCTGATGCAGAGGGCACGACACGACCAGCCCCCTGTTAATGTTAGCGAAATGGAGACAATGCATCGCCTTGTCACCGCAGAAAATTTTGACGAAAGCGCTGTACGCGCTCAGGCCGAAAAAATGGCACAGGAACAAGTTGCCCGCCAGGTAGAGATGGCGAAGGTCCGCAACCAGATGTTCCATCTGCTAACGCCCGAGCAGCAAGCGGTTTTGAACACTAAACATCAGCAGCGAATGGACCAGCTGCGTGAGGTTGCACGGATGCAGCGAAGCTCAGAAACGTCGTTTTTCAGTAGCAATAGCAGTACCCGTAGTAACCAGTAAACCCTGTTTTCCTTGCCATAGACACCATCCCTGTCTTCCCCCACATGATGTGGGGGTTTTTTTTGCCTCGCATCCGCCCTGTTAACCGTTTATTCATCCTTAGACTCCCCATGCTTCCGTTATAATAGCGGCATGACATGACAGGAGCGTTTATGAATCAATCCTATGGAAGACTGGTAAGCCGGGCCGCCATTGCGGCGACCGTCATGGCCTCCAGCCTGTTACTGATTAAAATCTTTGCCTGGTGGTATACCGGCTCGGTCAGTATTCTGGCGGCGCTGGTGGACTCGCTGATGGACATTGCCGCCTCGTTGACCAACCTGCTGGTGGTGCGTTACTCGCTACAACCAGCGGATGAAGAGCATACATTTGGGCACGGCAAAGCGGAGTCGCTGGCCGCGCTGGCGCAAAGTATGTTCATTTCCGGCTCTGCGCTGTTCCTGTTTTTAACCGGGATTCAGCATCTCGTTTCGCCGACGCCGATGAACGATCCCGGCGTGGGCGTGATTGTGACGATCGTTGCGCTTATATGCACACTTGTTCTGGTAACGTTCCAGCGTTGGGTTGTTCGCAAAACGCAAAGTCAGGCTGTACGGGCGGATATGCTTCATTATCAATCTGATGTTATGATGAATGGGGCTATTCTTATTGCGCTCGGTCTGGCCTGGTATGGCTGGCATCGCGCCGATGCGTTATTTGCGTTAGGGATTGGTATCTATATTTTATATAGCGCCCTGCGGATGGGGTATGAAGCGGTGCAATCACTGCTTGACCGCGCCCTCCCGGACTCAGAACGTAATGAAATTTTTTCTATCGTGACCTCCTGGCCCGGCGTCAGCGGTGCACACGATCTTCGAACGCGGCAGTCAGGGCCGACCCGCTTTATTCAGATTCATATTGAAATGGAAGACAACCTGCCACTGGTTCAGGCTCACGTTATTGCTGAGCAGGTCGAGCAGGCGATTTTGCAGCGTTTTCCTGGGTCAGACGTCATCATTCACCAGGATCCCTGCTCGGTTGTACCCGGTCATGTTGGGCTTTCGTAATTCGTTGTAAAAAAGTGAGCCAGGCCAGCATTTTGTGTATAAATTACCGCCGTTTGGTCTGACCTGAATCAATTCAGCTGGAAGGGATTGATATACTATTTGCAGTATTCGTTGGTCGATAAGTTTCTTCCGGCAACAGATTTCAATTTTGCATTCCTAAGTTCAGAGGTAGTCATGATTAAGAAAATCGGTGTGTTGACAAGCGGCGGTGATGCGCCGGGCATGAACGCGGCAATTCGTGGTGTTGTCCGTGCAGCGCTGACGGAAGGCCTGGAAGTTTTTGGCGTTTATGACGGTTATCTGGGCCTGTATGAAGATCGTATGGTTCAGCTCGACCGTTACAGCGTGTCTGACATGATCAACCGTGGCGGTACTTTCCTCGGTTCCGCGCGCTTCCCGGAATTCCGTGATGAACACGTTCGTGAAGTGGCTATCGAAAACATGAAGAAACGCGGCCTGGACGCCCTGGTGGTTATCGGTGGTGACGGCTCCTACATGGGTGCAAAACGTCTGACCGAAATGGGCTTCCCGTGCATCGGTCTGCCGGGCACCATCGACAACGACATCAAAGGTACTGACTACACTATCGGCTTCTTTACTGCGCTGGGTACCGTTGTTGAAGCGATTGACCGTCTGCGTGACACCTCTTCTTCTCACCAGCGTATCTCTATCGTTGAAGTGATGGGCCGTTACTGTGGCGACCTGACGCTGGCGGCAGCCATTGCGGGCGGTTGCGAATTTATCGTCGTGCCAGAAGTCGAATTTAGCCGTGAAGATCTGGTGGCTGAAATCAAAGCGGGCATCGCGAAGGGTAAAAAACACGCGATCGTGGCTATCACCGAGCATATCTGTGACGTTGACGAGCTGGCGAAGTACATCGAAGCCGAAACCAAACGCGAAACCCGCGCGACCGTACTGGGTCACATCCAGCGCGGCGGCTCCCCTGGCCCTTACGACCGTATTCTGGCGTCCCGTATGGGCGCGTACGCGATCGATCTGCTGCTTCAGGGCCACGGCGGCCGCTGCGTCGGTATTCAGAACGAAAAACTGGTTCACCACGACATCATCGACGCCATTGAAAACATGAAGCGTCCGTTCAAAGGTGACTGGCTGGACTGCGCGAAAAAGCTGTACTGATTCTCCTGGCCCTCTTCTTTCGCGAAGAGGGCCATTATTCCTCTACGTTATAGCCAATCTTTTTTTATTCTTTAATCCTCGAATCGCTTTCTGGCACGCTGCATTCATCAAAACACTACACAAGAGAGCTGGGCGATGAATAAATGGGGCGTGGGTTTAACATTTTTGCTGGCATCGACCAGCGTTCTGGCTAAGGATATCCAGTTACTGAACGTGTCATACGACCCGACGCGTGAACTGTACGAGCAATACAACAAAGCGTTTGCGGCACACTGGAAGCAGGAAACCGGCGACAACGTGGTGGTTCGCCAGTCGCATGGCGGCTCCGGCAAGCAGGCGACGTCCGTGATAAACGGTATTGAAGCCGACGTGGTGACCCTGGCGCTGGCCTACGATGTTGACGCGATCGCCGAGCGTGGCCGCATCGACAAAAACTGGATCAAACGCCTGCCGGATAACTCCGCACCCTACACCTCGACCATCGTCTTCCTGGTGCGTAAAGGAAACCCGAAACAAATTAAAGACTGGAACGATCTGATCAAACCGGGCGTTTCTGTCATTACCCCGAACCCGAAAAGCTCCGGCGGCGCTCGCTGGAACTACCTGGGCGCATGGGGCTACGCGCTGCATCACAACAATAACGATCAGGCCAAAGCGCAGGAATTCGTGAAAGCGCTGTATAAAAACGTTGAAGTGCTAGACTCCGGCGCGCGTGGCGCCACCAACACCTTCGTCGAGCGCGGGATTGGCGACGTGCTGATTGCCTGGGAAAATGAAGCCCTGCTGGCCACCAACGAGCTGGGTAAAGACAAATTCGAGATCGTGACCCCGAGCGAATCGATTCTGGCTGAGCCGACCGTTTCAGTGGTCGATAAAGTGGTTGAGAAGAAAGACACCAAAGCGGTGGCGGAAGCCTATCTGAAGTATCTGTACTCGCCAGAAGGCCAGGAAATTGCGGCGAAAAACTTCTATCGTCCACGCGATCCGGCCGTTGCGAAGAAATACGAAAGCGTATTCCCTAAACTGAAACTCTTCACCATTGATGACGAGTTCGGCGGTTGGACCAAAGCGCAGAAAGAGCACTTCTCTAACGGTGGCACTTTCGACCAAATCAGCCAGCGCTAACCATTAGCCAATGACACGGTGACCCGGCGTGAGAAATCCGCCGGGTTTTTTATTTGGTCATCATTTTGCGTTACTCTTTTGCCTCTATTGAAAACAGGGAACGCGTTGTGAAAAAAATTATCTTTTTGATCCTCATTGTCATCGCCCTTGCCGCTGGCGGCGTGTACTGGATGAAGGCGGGTAATCCGAATGCGTTGCGACATATCGTTCTCGACCAGTGCGTGCCGAATCAGATCCAGAATCGTAACCCGGCACCCTGTGCGCAGGTGAAAACGGATGCAGGCTATGTGGTATTTAAAGATCGCAACGGGCCGCTGCAATACCTGCTGATGCCAACCTACCGCATCAACGGCACCGAGAGCCCGCTGCTGACCGAAGCGCATACGCCGAACTTTTTCTGGCTGGCGTGGCAGTCGCGCAGCTTTATGACCCTCAAGCGTGGCTCCGAGGTGCCTGACAGCGCTATTTCGTTGACGATTAACTCGCCGACTGGCCGCACCCAGAACCATTTTCATATTCATATCTCCTGCCTGCGCCCGGACGTGCGCGAGAAGCTCAACGCGGCACAGGGAGAAATCAGCACCCAGTGGCTGCCTCTGCCCGGGGGACTAGAAGGACATGAGTATCTTGCTCGCCGCGTGACCGAGAATGAACTGGTCCAGCGCAGCCCGTTTATGATGCTGGCGGAAGAGCTGCCGGAAGCGCGCGACCATATGGGGCGCTTCGCGCTGGCGATGGCGCAGCAGTCGGATGGCTCTTTTGTTTTGCTGGCGACCGAGCGTAACCTGCTCACGCTTAACCGCGCGTCCGCTGAGGAACTGCAGGATCATCAATGCGCTATCCTGAAGTAACCCCACCATAAATCGCGTTTACTCGGGCTACCTGTCACCGTAGACTTGCTGAAAAATTCTACAGGAGACAGGTATGTCGCTCTGGTTAACGTATCCTCTGCTGCTGCCCTCACTGATCGTTGGCGTCACCATCGTGCTGTGGGCGACGTCGCTATTGCCGGAATTCATCACCGCGCTGCTGTTCTTCACGGCGGCAATGACTGCGAAGATCGCCCCGCCGGAGGTCATCTTCGGCGGTTTTGCCTCGTCGGCTTTCTGGCTGGTATTCAGCGGCTTTGTGCTCGGCGTGGCGATCCGTAAAACCGGACTGGCGGACAGGGCCGCCCGGGCGCTGTCGGCAAAGCTCACCGACTCCTGGGTGTTGATGGTGGCGAGCGTGGTGCTGCTGAGCTACGCGCTGGCGTTTGTGATGCCGTCGAACATGGGACGTATTGCGCTGCTGATGCCGATTGTCGCGGCGATGGCAAAACGCGCCGGTATCGCCGACGGCTCCCGCGCCTGGTTCGGGCTTGCGCTGGCGGTGGGGTTTGGGACTTTCCAGCTGTCGGCGACTATCCTGCCTGCAAACGTCCCTAATCTGGTGATGAGCGGTGCGGCAGAAGGCTCGTACGGCATCCATCTGAACTATGTCCCGTATCTGCTGCTGCACACGCCGGTGCTGGGCATTCTCAAAGGCCTGATTTTGATTGGCCTCATCTGCTGGCTATTTCCCGGTAGCCCAAAACCGTCGAAGGAACAGGCGCCGTCTGAGCCGATGGGGCGAGATGAAAAGCGTCTCGCCTGGCTGCTGGCTGTGGTGTTGGGTATGTGGGTCACGGAGAGCTGGCACGGCGTGGGGCCGGCGTGGACGGGGCTGGCGGCGTCGATCATCGTTATGCTGCCGCGCATTGGTTTCATTACCGGGGAAGAGTTTTCTGCGGGAGTGAATATGCGTACCTGTATTTACGTCGCGGGTATTCTCGGTCTGGCAATCGTCGTGACGCAAACCGGTATCGGAACGGCTGTTGGCGAGGCGTTGCTTCGCATTATGCCGCTGGATGCAGACAGACCGTTCACCAGTTTCCTGGCGCTGACCGGTATTACCACGGCGCTCAACTTCATTATGACCGCCAACGGCGTTCCGGCGCTGTACACCACGCTGGCGCAGAGCTTCTCGGACGCGACCGGTTTCCCGCTGCTGTCGGTAATCATGATTCAGGTGCTGGGCTATTCCACGCCGCTGCTGCCGTATCAGGCGTCGCCGATTGTGGTGGCGATGGGGTTAGGAAAGGTGCCTGCAAGGGCGGGGATGATGCTCTGTCTGGCGCTGGCCATTGCAACGTATCTGGTGCTGCTGCCGCTGAATTATCTGTGGTTTAGCGTGTTAGGCAGGTTGTAGGGTTTTGTAGGGCGGGTAAGCGCAAGCACCACCCGCCACAAAGGCAATTACGCCTGTTTAGCCGCTTCTGCTGCCTTAACGATCACTGCGAAAGCGTCAGCTTTCAGGGATGCACCGCCAACCAGCGCGCCATCGATGTCTGGCTGGGTGAACAGCTCAGCAGCGTTGGAAGCGTTTACGGAACCGCCGTACTGGATAATCACTTGCTCAGCGACCTTCGCGTCGGCTTTAGCAATGTGGTCACGAATGAATTTGTGAACCGCCTGAGCCTGGGCAGGGGTTGCAGATTTGCCGGTACCGATCGCCCAGACTGGCTCGTATGCGATTACCGCGCCTTCGAACGCTGCCGCGCCCTGGGTTTTCAGCACTGCGTCGATCTGACGTGCACACACTTCTTCGGTTTTGCCCGCTTCGTTTTCCGCTTCGGTTTCACCGATGCACAGCACCGGGATCAGACCCTGCTCTTTCAGCACGGCGAATTTCTTCGCGATGAACTCATCGGATTCTTTGTGATAGGTGCGACGCTCTGAGTGGCCAATGATGATGTATTTCGCGCCAATATCTTTCAGCATTTCAGCGGAGGTTTCACCGGTGAACGCGCCAGACAGGTTAACGTCAACGTTCTGCGCGCCCAGAATGATGTGGCTGCCGTCAGCGGCGTGTTTAGTCAGATCCAGATACATATCCGGCGGAGCGATAGCAACCGCGCAGCCCGTCACGCCAGCCAGCTCTTTACGCAGGTTCGCAACCAGCTCGTTTACCATGTGGCGGCTGCCGTTCAGTTTCCAGTTACCCATCACTAAAGGATGTCGCATTTCAATTCTCCACGCTCAATAAGCGAATTAAGGAATATGGCCACCCTGTCGGGCAGCATGGTCTGTGAATCAGTATAGAGATTTTCCCTCGAAAGGCTTTGCTTTTTGTCATTAATTCGCCCCGCCGAGGGTGTCAGATAGTGCCAGCTTAATCGGTTCAACAGCGAAGGTCAGTCCTTTTTCGCCGTTGTCCGCCACAACATAGCGGATCGCGCCTTCGGTATCGGTGTAGTAACGCTTGTTTTTACCCGCGGCCAGCAGTTTTTGCAGCTTTTGCTGGCTTTGCTTTTTCGTCAGCGCAGGGGTAAAGGCCTGCAATACCGCGCTCATGTACTCCAGCGCTTTCGCCTTAGCGGCTTTCTGCTCCGGCCCTTGTATCGGCAGCCAGGTGATTTGCATGCTTTTGATTTTTAACGTACCGCGCTCCAGCGCCGTGGAAGCATACAAATTCTCGTTAATCTTGCTTGCCGCACGGGTCAGCGTGGGGGTATCGCGTGAGCCATCAATGGCGCGAAACTCATCCAGCGGCAGCGAGGGGTTGGTCTGATTGAAGGTTTCACGAAACTGGCTGATGGACTGATCGAACGACGGCGCGCCCGCCAGAAGATACGGTGCTGTGGTCGGGGCTGTGGTTTCGGCGGCGTGCAGGGGATAACCCGCGCTGAGCAGCGCTAAACACAGGAAAAGAGAACGTGCCGAACTTTTCATCAACATTGCCCCTGGCCGTAAGTGCTCATGATTAAAACGATATCTGGTCGGCTTGTCAAAAGGTCACAACTCCAGGGTAAAATGCGCGCTATACGATAATAAGGAACCTTACATGACCATACAGCAGTGGCTGTTTTCATTCAAAGGGCGTATTGGACGCCGTGATTTCTGGATCTGGATGGTGACGTGGGTTGTCGCCATGCTGCTTCTGTTTTTCGTTGCTTACAACGCCTGGCTGAGCACGCAAACGGCGGCCTTCGCGCTGGTCTGCCTGCTATGGCCAACGGCGGCGGTTGTCGTAAAACGGCTGCACGATCGCGGACGTTCCGGCGCGTGGGCATTTCTGATTATTCTGGCCTGGATGCTGGTGGCCGGAAACTGGGCGATGCTGCCGTCCATCCTGCCGTGGGTCGTGGGCAGGCTGCTGCCGTCGGTCATCTTCGTGATGATGATTGTCGATCTGGGCGCGTTTATCGGCACCCAGAGCGAAAACAAATACGGTAAAGACACCGTTGAGGTGAAATACCGCTGATCACCAGTAGTGTTCGGCGGTCATATGGCCCGGTCGGCGGCGAAGATGTTTCGTCATCTGCCGGGTATCCTTCAGAAGCTGCTGCGTGTCCCGCACCATCTGCGGGTTGCCACACAGCATGACGTGGCTGGTTTCAGCGTTTAGCGGCAGACCCACCGCGTCTTCCAGAGCTCCACTCTCAATTAGCGCCGGCACGCGGCCGGTAAGCGCTCCTGCTACGGTTTCGCGGCTGACCACCGTCTGAATCTTTAACTTTCCGCCGTACTGCTGTTCCAGCGCCTGCATTTGCGGCAGATAGCTCAGGTCTGCAGCGTAGCGCGCAGCGTGTACCAGCACGATGTTTTTAAAGCGCTCCAGATCTTTGCCGTACTGCAAAATAGAGAGATAAGGGCCGATGGCCGTACCGGTTGCCAGCATCCAGAGCGTGTCACAATCAGGGATCTCCTCGAGCATAAAGAAGCCTGCCGCTTCACTCACAATTTGCACCTCGTCGCCGGGCTTAAGGGCGGCAAGGCGCGGGCTGAGCTTACCGTCGGGAACGGTGACCAGATAGAACTCGAGATCCGGGTTATCAGGCGCGTTAACGTAAGAGTAGGCGCGCTGCACGCGCTCGCCGTCGACATCCAGCCCCAGCTTCGCAAATTGCCCGGCTTTAAACGGGTGAACGGGAGCATGTACGGTGAGACTAAATAGCGCATCGGTCCAGAACTGTACCTTTGTGACTTTACCTGTTACCCAGTCCGCCATGATCTTCTCCTGTGCTGTTTCTCTGTTCTATCTTCCGTACTTGTGGTGACAATTTCCAGCCCGTCAGGGCCGGAAAGCTCTATCGATCAAACGGTTTTACAGAATGTGCGTCTGCACGTCCGGGTCTTTGCGGTCGAGATAGTGGATAGACTGGATGCGGCGAATGGTGCGTGATTTACCGCGGATCAGCAGCGTTTCAGTGGTGGCCATATTACCCTTGCGGGTGATGCCGTCCAGCAGATCGCCTTTGGTGATGCCGGTCGCCGAGAAGACAACGTTATCGCTACGCGCCATCTCGTCCAGGGCCAGCACTTTATTGGCCTCGATGCCCATCGCTTCGCAGCGCGCCAGCTCGTTTTCCCCGATACGGCGGTTCTCTTCGCTGTCGCCTTTCACCTCATGGCGGGGCAGCAGACGGGCCTGCATATCGCCATCCAGCGCGCGGATCACTGCCGCAGAGACCACACCTTCCGGCGCGCCGCCGATGCCGTACAGCACGTCGACTTCGCTGTCCGGCATGCAGGTCAGGATCGAGGCGGCAACGTCACCGTCAGGGATAGCAAACACGCGTACGCCGAGCTTTTGCATCTGCGCGATAGTGGCGTCGTGGCGCGGTTTCGCCAGAATGGTGACGGTGAGTTCGCTAAGGGGTTTGCCCAGGGCTTTGGCGATGTTGTGCAGGTTCTCTTCCAGCGGCAGGCTAAGGTCGATTGCGCCTTTTGCGCCCGGACCGACAATCAGCTTTTCCATATACATGTCCGGCGCGTTGAGGAAGCAGCCCTTATCGCCCACGGCCAGCACCGCTAACGCATTGGCCTGACCCATTGCCGTCATGCGGGTGCCTTCGATCGGATCGACCGCGATATCCACGGCATCGCCTTTGCCGGTACCGACTTTTTCACCAATATAGAGCATCGGCGCTTCGTCGATCTCGCCTTCGCCGATCACGATGGTGCCGTCAATGTTGACCTGGTTAAGCACAATGCGCATGGCATGGACGGCAGCGCCGTCTGCGGTATTTTTATCGCCACGACCCAGCCATTTATAGCCTGCGAGGGCGGCCGCTTCGGTGACGCGGGAAAACTCGATAGCAAGTTCACGTTTCATGAGGTACTCGTACAATCAAAAGGAATTGCACGAAGTTTATCACAGAGTGGGGAGGGGGGGTTTTAAGTCCCCTCTCCCCTTTGGGAGGCTTACTCGTCGTGCTCTTCCCACGCCAGGGCGCGTTTCACCGCTTTTTTCCAGCCGCTGTAGCGGAAGTTACGCTCGGTGGTTTCGATGCCCGGGCGGAATTCGCGTTCGATAACCGCTTTTTCCTGCAGCTCGTCCAGGTTCTGCCAGAAGCCAACCGCCAGACCGGCAAGGTATGCCGCACCCAGCGCCGTCACTTCACGCACTTCAGGACGCTCCACGCGGGTGCCCAGAATGTCGGACTGGAACTGCATCAGGAAGTTATTCGCTACCGCACCGCCGTCCACGCGCAGGGCGTGCAGACGAATACCGGAGTCAGCTTGCATCGCTTCCAGCACGTCGCGCGTCTGGTAGGCGATGGATTCCAGGGTGGCGCGAATGATGTGGTTAGAGTTCACACCACGCGTCAGGCCGAAAATTGCGCCGCGTGCATACGGATCCCAGTACGGCGCGCCCAGACCGGTGAACGCAGGCACCACGTACACGCCGTTGGTGTCTTTCACTTTGGTCGCGAAGTACTCGGAATCGAACGCATCGCTGATGAGCTTCATCTCGTCGCGCAGCCACTGGATAGACGCACCGGCCATGAACACCGCACCTTCCAGCGCATAGTTCACTTCGCCGCGCGGGCCGCAGGCGATGGTGGTCAGCAGGCCGTTTTCTGATTTCACCGCTTTCTCGCCGGTGTTCATCAGCATAAAGCAGCCGGTGCCGTAGGTGTTCTTCGCCATCCCTTCCTTGACGCACAGCTGGCCGAACAGCGCTGCCTGCTGGTCACCGGCGATACCGGCGATAGGAATACGGGTGCCGCCCTTACCGCCGATGTTGGTCTGGCCGTACACTTCTGAAGACTTACGCACTTCAGGCAGCATCGCGCGCGGAATGTCCAGCGCGTCCAGCATCTTGTCATCCCACTCCAGGGTGTTGATGTTGAACAGCATGGTACGCGAGGCGTTGGTGTAGTCGGTGACGTGAACGCGTCCCTGGGTCATCTTCCAGATAAGCCAGGTATCAACGGTACCGAACAGCAGCTCGCCGCGTTTAGCACGCTCGCGTGAACCTTCCACGTGGTCGAGGATCCATTTCACTTTGGTGCCGGAGAAATACGGGTCAACCACCAGACCGGTGGCGCTGCGCACGTACTCTTCCATACCGTCGCGCTTCAGCTGTTCGCAGATCTCGGATGTACGGCGGCACTGCCAGACGATAGCGTTGTAAATGGGCTTACCGGTTTCGCGTTCCCAGACCACGGTGGTTTCACGCTGGTTGGTGATACCGATGGCGGCAATCTCGTCGGAGCTGATGTCGGCTTTTGCCAGCACTTCGACCAGCGTGGAGCTTTGTGACGCCCAAATCTCCATCGGGTCGTGTTCTACCCAGCCTGGACGAGGATAAATTTGCTCAAATTCGCGCTGTGACACGCTGACGATGTTCGCGTCATGATCCATTACGACAGCGCGGGAGCTGGTAGTGCCCTGGTCGAGCGCAACGATATATTTTTTTTCGGTCATGGTATGTGTCCCGTAGTCAGATTACAGCGAAGCTTTTTGTTGTGCGGTAGAAGTCGTTTCCTTCTCCTCTTCCACACAGGTGTCGCACGGTAAGTGGCGACCAATTAATTTGCGATAGCCGAATGCACCCAGCGCCGCCCCTACGATTGGCCCGAACAGCGGAACCAGGAAGTAAGGAATGTCTTTGCCACCGGTGAAGGCGACGTCGCCCCATCCAGCGAAGAAGGCGAAGGTTTTTGGCCCGATATCACGCGCCGGGTTCATCGCGAAGCCGGTCAGTGGACCCATTGATGCGCCGATAACCGCAATCAGCAGGCCAATCAGCAGCGGGGCCAGCGGGCCGCGCGGAATGCCGTTGCCGTCATCGCCCAGCGCCATAATGACGCCCATCAGAATAGCGGTAATCACCATTTCAACTGCGAACGCCTGCACAAAATTGATATGCGGGTTCGGATAGGTTGAGAAGATGCCAGCCAGATCCAGACTTTCGACGCTGCCGCGTACCATATGATGCGTCTGTTCGAAGTCGATGAAAAGATTGTAATAAAGCCCGTAAACTAGCGCCGCTGCGCAAAAGGCGCCGGCAAACTGAGAAATGATGAAAGGAACAACTTTGCGTCCATCGAAGCACGCGAACAGCCACAGCGCGATGGTCACAGCCGGGTTAAGATGTGCACCGGAAACTCCTGCAGTCAGGTAGATGGCCATCGCCACGCCCAGACCCCAGATGATACTGATTTCCCACTGACCAAAACTGGCACCCGCCACTTTCAGTGCAGCGACACAGCCCACTCCGAAGAATATCAACAACCCGGTACCAAGGAACTCGGCAATGCACTGGCCTTTTAAGGTTGATGTCTGACTCATAATCGGAATCCTGAAGAAATTGATGTTTATTGTTAGCATGGCCGCCCGTGACAGCCACGATGCCCTGTAGACATAGTGTTAATTTATCGTTAACGAGCAAAAACGAGAAATATCGAAATCAAAATGTGTGGTCTGTGTCAATAAAATGAGCGTTTTCGCGCCATAAAGCACATTTTTGCATCAGTACAGGAATGTGAGCTGAATCATTTCATTAACGAATGAGTTAACAATTTAGGGGTATATGACGCGAACACACCAGGACCAGACCTAAAAGTGTTGCAAACCGCGATCTGCGCGGTGTGTCGCTGGACACAGAGCGCCGCGCTCCATACAATCGACGGTATATGTCGTGCGCGTTTATGTTAAAGCGTCGCCTTGCAATTCAGGAGAGGTAGCATCATGTCTTTAGAAGTGTTTGAGAAACTGGAATCGAAAGTACAGCAGGCGATTGACACCATCACCCTGCTGCAGATGGAAATTGAAGAGCTGAAAGAGAAGAACAACAGCCTGGCGCAGGAAGTTCAGAACGCTCAGCACGGCCGCGAAGAACTGGAGCGCGAAAATAACCAGCTGCGCGAACAGCAGAACGGCTGGCAGGATCGCCTGCAGGCGCTGCTGGGACGTATGGAAGAGGTCTGATCTTCCTAACGGACCGCTAATCCCGAGTGACAAAAAAACCGCCACATTGCTGTTGGCGGTTTTTTTATGGTTCTCGCTGACTTTTAACTACTCGATATCCAGCGGGTCTTCGGACAGGATAATGCCGGTATTATCGGCGTAGAGATGGTCCCCGGAGAAGAAGGTCACGCCGCCGAAATTGACGCGCACGTCGCTTTCGCCGATGCCGTCACCCGCTGCCCCTACCGGTATGGCCGCGATGGCCTGAATCCCGATATCCAGGTCTTCCAGATCGTCCACCTGGCGCACGGAACCGTACACTACAAGGCCTTCCCACTCGTTCTGCACGGCAATGCCAGCCAGTTCAGCATCAATTAACGCACGGCGCACGGAACCGCCGCCGTCGACCACCAGAACGCGACCGCGGCCATTCTGTTCGAGCAGATCGTACAGCAACCCGTTGTCCTCGAAACATTTCACCGTGACGATTTGACCGCCAAACGACGACCTCCCACCAAAGTTGGAGAACAGCGGTTCAACGACGTTGACATCTTCCTGGTAGATGTCACAAAGCTCGGAGGTATCGTATTTCATAGGTTTAACGCTCAGTTGCTGCGAATGTGTTCAGTATATCGTGCGAAATGCGTTGTTGGCAAAATCATCAATTGTTAATTGATATTTGTCAGCTAACTGAGCGTCTGGCTTAACACAATCCCGATGACGAACAACAGGTTAGTCAGCAACGCGCCTTTTACCGTGCGCTCCAGCATCGGCGGCATGGCGGACGGACTGAGTTCACGCATCACAAAGCGGGCCTGCTTAATGAGCAGCGGCGCGGCAAGCACAAACAGCCAGCCCCACAGGCTCTGCAAGGAAATCAGGTTAAACAGCGCCAGGCAAACCAGCGCGCCAATGAGCAGGCAGGCGTGATAGCGGCGCGCATTGACCGGCCCCAGACGAACCGCCAGGGTGTTTTTGCCGTTCTCGCGATCGCTGTCGATGTCGCGCAGGTTATTGATGTTGAGCACCGCCGTCGCCAGCAGACCGCAGGCGGTCGCGGGCAGGAACAGGGCAGGGATCACCGTATGCGCCTGCAGGTACCAGCTTCCCATCACGCTCAGCCAGCCGAAGAACACCAGTACGGAGATATCCCCGAGTCCAATATAACCGTAAGGACGCGTGCCGACGGTGTAGGTGATGGCCGCGATAATGGCCAGTAAACCCAGCACCAGGAAGCCAATAAAATCGCTGGTGGTCTTAGATGCCACCGTCACCAGCCCCAGGCCGGATACGCAGATCAGCGCCACGGTGATAATCAGCGCGCGTTTCATCTGCGCCTGGGTAATCACCCCTTTCTGCATTCCGCGCAGCGGCCCTATGCGGTCCGGCTTGTCGCTGCCTTTTACCGCGTCGCCGTAGTCGTTGGCGAGATTGGAGAGGATTTGCAGCAGGCCCGCGGTAATCAGTGCCAGCGCGGCGACCAGCGGATCAAAATAACCCTGCCACCAGGCAAGGGCGGTGCCGACGATAATCGCGGCGAAGGCCAGAGGAAGTGTTTTAGGGCGCAGACTTTCGAGCCACGCCTGAGTACGGCTGATGTCAGTCATAAGTATTTAGCCAATAAAAATGGGGGCATTAGCCCCCATTAAACGTGATGAGAATCCAGTAACCGCGATTATAGGATAAAACGGCTCAGATCTTCATCTGCCACTAATGCATCCAGATGTTTACTCACATATTCTGCGTCAATGGTAACGGTTTGACCGTTAAGGTCGCTCGCGTCGTAAGAGATATCTTCCACGAGGCGTTCCAGCACAGTATGCAGGCGACGCGCACCGATGTTCTCGGTGGTTTCGTTGACCTGCCATGCGGCCTGGGCAATACGCTTGATGCCGTCTTCGGTGAACTCGAGGTTCACGCCTTCGGTCGCCATCAGCGCTTTGTACTGTACGGTAGCAGAGGCGTTTGGCTCGGTCAGGATACGTTCGAAATCTTCGGTGGTCAGCGCCTGCAGCTCAACGCGAATCGGCAGACGCCCCTGCAGTTCGGGGATCAGATCCGACGGGCTGGCAACCTGGAAGGCACCTGATGCGATAAACAGGATGTGGTCCGTTTTCACCATGCCGTGCTTGGTGGAGACGGTGCAGCCTTCGACCAGCGGCAGCAGGTCGCGCTGAACGCCTTCGCGGGACACGTCCGGGCCGGAGCTGTTGCCGCCGCGCTTACAAATTTTGTCGATTTCGTCGATAAACACGATACCGTGCTGCTCAACCGCGTCGATAGCGTCCTGCTTCAGCTCTTCCGGGTTTACCAGCTTCGCCGCTTCTTCTTCAATCAGCAGCTTCATCGCGTCTTTGATTTTCAGCTTACGCGTTTTTTGCTTCTGGCCGCCCAGGTTCTGGAACATGGACTGCAGCTGGCTGGTCATCTCTTCCATGCCCGGAGGCGCCATGATTTCCACACCCATTGGCGCGGCAGCGAGATCGATCTCAATCTCTTTGTCGTCCAGCTGGCCTTCACGCAGCTTCTTGCGGAACGCCTGACGCGCCGCAGAAGGTTCCGCCTGCTGCTCTGCCTGGCCCCAGTTGTTTTTTGCCGGTGGGATCAGCACGTCGAGAATGCGCTCTTCGGCCATCTCTTCCGCGCGGTAGCGGTTTTTCTCGATCGCCTGGACGCGCACCATTTTGATCGCCGAGTCGGTCAGATCGCGGATGATGGAGTCCACTTCTTTACCCACATAGCCCACTTCGGTGAACTTGGTGGCTTCAACTTTGATGAACGGCGCGTTAGCCAGCTTCGCCAGACGACGGGCGATTTCGGTTTTACCGACGCCGGTCGGGCCGATCATCAGAATGTTTTTCGGCGTCACTTCGTGGCGCAGCTCTTCGTCAAGCTGCATACGACGCCAGCGGTTACGCAGAGCGATAGCCACGGAACGCTTGGCGTTATCCTGGCCGATAATGTGTTTGTTCAGTTCGCTGACAATTTCGCGTGGGGTCATTTCAGACATGGGAGATCCTTACGCTTTGGAGGTCAATTCTTCGATGGTGTGGTTGTGGTTGGTATAAATGCAGATATCACCTGCAATATCCAACGCCTTCACCGCGATATCACGCGCGTTCATGTCGGTATTTTCCAACAGCGCGCGGGCTGCAGCCTGGGCATAAGGGCCGCCAGAGCCAATGGCAATCAGGTCATTTTCCGGCTGAATCACGTCACCGTTACCGGTGATGATCAGCGAGGCGGTTTCATCGGCTACCGCCAGCAGCGCTTCGAGCTTGCGCAGCATGCGGTCGGTACGCCAGTCTTTCGCCAGCTCAACGGCAGCTTTCACCAGATGACCCTGGTGCATTTCCAGTTTGCGTTCAAACAGTTCAAACAGCGTGAAGGCGTCCGCCGTGCCGCCTGCAAAACCGGCGATCACTTTGTCGTTGTAGAGGCGGCGCACTTTCTTCACGTTGCCTTTCATGACGGTATTACCCAGCGTGGCCTGGCCATCACCGGCGATTACCACATGGCCGTTACGGCGTACACTTACTATTGTTGTCACGAGCAGACCCCCTGGTTACAGAATCGGGAAATAGAAGCCCTGAGCCTGTGCTCAGGGCTGAATTAAATGATAGATGGGGGGGATTTTGGGGGTTTCAACCCCCGGAGGCGAGTCGAATGCAGTTTGTGTGGCCAGCGATTTTCAACCGCGAAATAGTGCCGTCGGCGTTTTCTTTGCCTTTTACCGGACCAATCACCACGCGATTCCAGCCGTTATTGGTGGTAATACGCGAATCAAACCCTTCAAAGGCAAGCTGCGCGCGTACCGTTTCCGCCTGCTCTGCGCCTTTGAACGAACCGCACTGCACCATCCAGCGGCGCTCGTCTTTTTTCTCCGCCGTCTGTTTCGGCGCTTCGGTCTCTTTGGTCACCGGCGCGGCCTGCTGCGTTTTCGGCTGCTGCGCGGTGGTATGCGCTGGCGTCTGGAGCAGATCCTGATACGGCTGAGCGGCCTGTTTCTGCGGCTGCGTTTTCGGCTGCTGGACAGGCTGAGACTGCGCCGTACGCGTCTGCTGCTGGTATGGCTGTTCCGTTACCCGCGGCTGTGCTTTCGGCTGCTGCACCGGCTGGGTTTGCGCCCACTGCTGCTGCTGTTGCTGCTGGATCTGCTGTTGCGCCTGACGTCGCTGCAGCGTTTGCTGGCGCTGTGCCGGCGTCTGCTCATTCCACGGCACTTCGTTCAGCTGCGTAGGCTGCTGGCGCATATCGGCCTGCATTTGGGCCAGCAGCTGACGCTGTTCATCCGTCAGCTGATTCGCATTCTGCACTTCACCACCCGCAGAAGGTTCGGTTGGCGCACGCACCCCGGGCTGACGGCTTTCGAGCTCTTTGATATAGCGCCAGCGCTCTTCAGGCTTCGGAGGAAGGCCATTTCCGGCAACTTTGCTGGCCTGAAGCGCCTCGGACTCTTCTTTTTTATGGTGCGTGATAAAGTACAGGCCACCAATAAAGGCGACGACTACAGCCGCAGCAATAGCGACCATTGCTGGCGAGACAGCAGG
The DNA here is from genome assembly GCF_008364625.2 of Enterobacter dykesii. NCBI lineage: Bacteria > Pseudomonadati > Pseudomonadota > Gammaproteobacteria > Enterobacterales > Enterobacteriaceae > Enterobacter > Enterobacter dykesii. Next base: position 4,434,518 of record NZ_CP126604.1, on the reverse strand, counting down.
CAGGTTACGTTGCTTTTTCCTTGAGCTACTCTTTTTGCGTCGCGAAGGTGCCGGCTGGCCGCGACGTACATAATCTCGTTGTGCCACTATCGTTTCGCTGTATTTATTCGTTCGTCAGTCCGCCATGTTACTTAAGCGGCGGGGCTTTGACCAGATAAGGGTATCCGAAAGACGTTTACTTTAAGTCAATGCCTGGGTAGTGCCGCGGACAATCAGTTCGCAGTCCAGCAACCGCGAGCCGCTGCTAACTGTTTGACCGTGAAGCTGATCCAGCAGAAGAAGCATCGCTTCGCGGCCGATCTGATAGCGCGGCTGAGCGACCGTTGAGAGCGGCGGATCGCAAAATTCCGAAAGCGAAATATTATCGAATCCGATGATGGATAAATCTTTCGGTATCCGCAGGCCGCGGCGTTTGGCGTACGACAATGCGCCCAGCGCCATCACGTCGCTGTGACAAAATACGGCGGTTGGCGGCTCAGGCAGATCCAGAAGTTTCTCAAGCGCTTGTCCACCCGCGGCGAAGGTAAAGTCACCGCGCGCAATGTAGTGAGGATCGACGGTGACGCCGGTACGGCGCAGCGCCTGAACGTAGCCCTGTAAGCGATAGTGGCACAGCGGCATCTCTTCCGGCCCGGCAATACAGCCAATGCGCTTATGCCCCAGCTCCTGGAGATAGTTTACGGCGTTGAACGCGGCGGTGAGGTTATCAATATGGACGGTCGGCAGCTCCAGCTCTGGCGCAAACTCGTTGGCCATCACCATCGGCGGTAAATTACGCTGCTCTTCAATGCTGGCATCAAACGGCAGGCGAGAGCCAAGCAGCAGCATGCCGTCGATCTGCTTGGTGATAATGAGATCGATGAAGGTCTTTTCCTGCTGGTTCTGGTGAGCGCAGTCGCCAATCAGCACCAGGTAACCCTGTTCCGCGGCGGTGACTTCAATACCGCGGATAATCTCGCTGAAGAAAGGGTCACAGATGTCCGGCACAATTACCAGAATGGTGCGTGACTCGTTGCGTTTGACGTTACGCCCCATCGCCTGCGGGAAATAGCCCACTTCAAGCGCAGCCTGCTCCACTCGGTTACGGGTCGCCTGGGAGACTTTATCCGGGTTCATTAATGCGCGGGACACGGTTGCCGTTGAGACTTGTGCTTTCTCGGCAACGTCTTTCATGGTCGCTGTGGCAACCTCTTTCCTGGACTTCAACGTCTTCTCCTCGACTGAACACCGAACTTCTGACATCACCATTTTTACAGATAGTTAATGGAATCGGTTACAGAATTTTCATAAAAAGTGTGAGGAGCGTTAAATTTTTCGATCCAGCTTCAGCCTTCGATGGGATCGACGTCCAGTACCCACTTCACTTTTCGCGCTTCCGGTAGCGTGTTGATGAGCGCCAGCGTGCCGCTGACGATATGCTGCAGGCGAACACGTGAGGGGTGCTGAAGTAAGATTTGCCAGCGGAAACGTCCGCCGCGCTTTGGTGCGAGTGCCGGCACCGGGCCCAGGATCCACAGCTGATTATCCACCAGCGGGCTGGCCTGCAGGAGGTTTCTCAGCTGCTGCAGGAAAAGCGGCGCCTGCTGGTTGTTATGGTCTTCCGCGCGGATGATGACGTGGCTGGTCCACGGCGGCAGCTGCATGGTCTGGCGTTCGGCCAGCGCCTGCTCGGCAAAAGCGTCATAGCCTTTATGCAGCAGGGTTTGCAGCAGCGGGTGCTCAGGATGGTGAGTTTGCAACACCACTTCGCCCTGTTTACCGGCGCGACCGGCACGTCCTGCCACCTGGGTATAAAGCTGGGCGAAGCGCTCGGCTGAGCGGAAATCTGCCGAGAACAGCGCGCCGTCCACGTCCAGCAGGGCGACCAGCGTCACGTCCGGGAAGTGGTGGCCTTTCGCCAGCATCTGGGTGCCAATCAGGATGCGCGCGCCGCCGCGATGCACTTCCGCCAGCTGTTGTTCCAGCGCGCCCTTGCGGCTGGTGGTGTCCCGGTCGATACGCGAAATAGGCACGTCCGGGAAGAAAGGACCAAGCGCCTGTTCCAGCTGTTCCGTTCCCAGCCCCACCGGCACGATATGCGTTGAACCACACGACGGGCACTGGCGAGGAACCGGACGCTGGCTGTCGCAGTGGTGACAGCGCAAATGCCGCTGGGCCTGGTGGAAGGTATAGTAGTGGTCACAGCGCGGGCACTCGGCAATCCAGCCGCAGTCGTGGCACAGCAGCGCGGGGGCGAATCCGCGGCGGTTCAGAAACAGAATGACCTGATTCCCCGCCTGCAGGTGCTGGCGCATGCGGGTAATGAGTGCAGGCGCAAGCCCGGCCTGGACCTGCTGACCTTTCAGATCCAGCACGTGCTGAATGGCCGGACGGGCATTCCCCGCCCGGCGCGTCAGGCGCAGCATGTGGTATTTGCGCTGGCGCACGTTGTGCAGCGTTTCGAGCGCAGGCGTGGCGGAGCCGAGAATAATAGGGATCTGCTCGCTGTGCGCGCGATAAACCGCCAGATCGCGGGCGTGGTAGCGCCAGCCTTCCTGCTGTTTATAGGAGCTGTCGTGCTCTTCGTCGATCACGATAACGCCAAGATTTTTAAACGGCGTAAACAGCGACGAGCGGGTGCCGATCACAATCGCCGCTTCGCCGTTTTTCGCTTTCAGCCAGGCGCTTAGGCGTTCGCTGTCGTTCAGGCCGGAGTGCAGCACCTCAACCGGCGCGTTAAAGCGCTCGCGGAATCGGGCGATGGTTTGCGGCGTCAGGCCAATTTCCGGCACCATCACCAGCGCCTGTTTGCCCTGCGCGAGCACGTTTTCCAGCACGCTCAGATAGACTTCGGTCTTGCCGGAACCGGTGACTCCCGCCAGCAGCCAGGCAGAGAAATGATCGGAGGCGCTATGAATCGCGCCCACGGCGGTGGCCTGCTCGGTATTCAAACGCAGGCGATCCCCTGAAACAGAGAAACTCTCCCGCCAGTCGTAAAGAGCAGGGGCTTCGCTGGCCAGTTCGCTCAGCCCTTTCTTTCTTAATGCCTGTAGCGCCGTTTCGCTGACCTCAAGCTCGTCGACCTGATGCCGCCAGATTTTCCCCTGACGCAGCGCCGCCAGCGCCTGCTGCTGTTTCTGCGAACGCTTCAGGCTGTTGATATCCACGGCCTGACCCTGCTCTGTAGCAAACCAGTACCACATCGGCGCGTGGCTGGCGCTCTTGCCCTGACGCAGCATAATTGGCAGGGCATGGAACAGGACGTCGCCAATCGGGTGATGATAATAATCCGCCGCCCACAGCAGCAGTCGCCAGGTGCTGGTAGAGTAAACCGGCTCGCTGTCCAGCACCTCAACGACCGACTTCAGCTCGTTAAGCGGTAATTCGCTTTTATCGCTGACGGAGACGACGATCCCCACGCGCTGCTGTTTGCCAAACGGCACGGTCACGCGGCAGCCCGCTTTGGCGCTCATGCTGTCAGGCAGCAGGTAGTCAAAGGTGCGGGGAAGCGGAACGGGCAGGGCAACGTGAGCGACGGGCATCGAATCTTCCTGACTTGAAAAGTGGCGCGTTAGTATACACATTAGTGAAAGCGGCGTGCGGATCAGTTTGCATACGTTGGTCAAATTCTGTATGATTCGCCGCCTTTGGTGTACTTTACGCCAAAGAACTTACAATCAACATCGCGTGGTGTCTGGCGTTAGGGCTGGAAGAGCGACGCGGCCTTAACTGAGGTTCTCCCATGAAAAAAGATATTCACCCGAAATACGAAATGATTACTGCAAACTGTTCTTGCGGTAACTCTATCCAGATCCGCTCTACCGTGGGTCACGATCTGAACCTGGACGTGTGCGGTAAATGCCACCCGTTCTACACTGGTAAGCAGCGTGACGTTGCAACCGGTGGCCGTGTTGACCGCTTCAACAAGCGTTTCAGCATCCCGGGCGCTAAATAAGCATCCAGGAAAAACCGCCTTCGGGCGGTTTTTTTGTGCCTGTAATATCCCTTCTGAATAAGTCACCTCTTAACATTTATATCTAAAATAATTAATTACGTATCATTGTATTAAATATATTTGTCTGGTTTATTCTTTAACGGATAGTGAACTGCATCTCTCATTTCTTTAATTCTTTGCCATCCTTTTGACGGGGGTGTCAAAAATTAAAAGGTTTCTCTCGTTTCGTAAACTTACACTGCGCCCGTCATACATTCTTATTTGCCATGACGACACAGTGGCTTTCAGGGCGCGTTTACTTCGAGGGAAATATTATGAAATTGAAGCAACTCTTATTTGTGCTTCCGTTAATATCGTGCGCGGCGCAGGCGGGATATGTGGATTACCGACACGAGTATTACGACGATGGGCGTAACTATGACCGTGTGTACATGTCACACCGCTTTGGCACTGGCTTTGGCGTAGCGGTTGAGGCGGTATCGCGCTCCGATAACAAGCAGTCTAACGACGCGCTTAATAATATGGAAAGTAACAGCAACGAATATACCGCAAGCTATCAATTTACCTGGCAAGGTTTTATCTGGCAGCCGGGCATCGCCGTTGAAATGGGTGATGACATGGCCATCTATAAGCCTTATCTGCGCGTGCAGTATAATATTAATGGCAGCTGGTGGACGGCGTTTCGTTATCGTACGGAATACACCCGCCGTAATGCTGATGGTAAAGATGACCGTATGGTTTATCGTCCGGAAATGTGGCTGGGTTATAATATTGATGGCTGGATGTTCGAGTTAAACGGCATTTATAAATTCGCCGACAATGAAGACCTGTATAACAATAAAAAAGAAGATTACGAATATAACTTCCGCGTGGCGTATAACATCGACTCGTGGATCCCATTTGTGGAAGTGGGCAACGTCTCTTCCGGCTATAACACCGCCACCAGCGACGACCGCCAGACGCGTCTGCGCGTGGGTTTAGGCTACAACTTCTAAGAAACCATCCCGCTGAGTAATCTCAGCGGGATCGCACCGCAGTTAGTATTCCCACGTCTCCGGGTCAATGCCCAGTTCACGCATGATGACTTTCGCCTCTTCCGGGATTTCATCACTACGCTCTTTGCGCAGATCTTCATCGTTCGGCAACGGTTGACCGGTAAACGCATGCAGAAACGCTTCGCACAGCAGTTCGCTGTTGGTCGCGTGGCGCAGGTTGTTCACCTGACGACGCGTACGTTCATCGGTGAGGATCTTCAACACCTTCAGAGGAATGGAAACCGTAATTTTCTTTACTTGCTCACTCTTCTTACCGTGCTCAGCGTATGGGCTGATATATTCGCCGCTCCATTCAGCCATGAGATACCTTTAATCCTCTCAGTCATTTATTTAAAGGTGCAAAACCTGTAACCACCCGTTTTGAACCGCAATCTTGTCTAGTTTACCGTAGAGACGATACCGTGGCACGGATATTGCCGCTGCAGCGTGCACTAAAGCATATAATTTTAACGGCTATTTGCGCTTTGCTCAATCTATACGCAAAGAAGTTTAGATGTCCAGATGTATTGACGTCCATACTTTCAATGTTTACTCTGGTGCCTGACTTTTCACCTCATTCGCCAGGAAGCCCTCACCATGACGCGTAAACAGGCCACTATTGCAGTGCGTAGCGGATTAAATGATGACGAGCAGTACGGCTGCGTTGTCCCGCCGATTCATCTTTCCAGTACCTATAACTTCACCGGATTTAATGAACCCCGCGCGCATGATTATTCGCGTCGTGGCAACCCTACGCGTGACGTGACCCAGCGCGCGCTGGCCGAGCTGGAAGGTGGCGCAGGTGCAGTATTAACCAATACGGGGATGTCCGCCATTCACCTGGTGACCACGGTGTTCCTGAAACCAGGTGACCTGCTGGTTGCGCCGCACGACTGCTACGGCGGCAGCTATCGCCTGTTTGATAGCCTGGCGAAACGCGGCTGCTATCGCGTGCTGTTTGTCGATCAAAACGACGAACGGGCGCTGAAACAGGCCCTGGAAGAGCAGCCGAAGCTGGTTCTGGTGGAAAGTCCAAGCAATCCATTGTTGCGCGTTGTCGATATTGCGAAAATTTGTCAGCTCGCAAGGGATGCGGGAGCGATAAGTGTAGTGGATAATACGTTCCTCAGTCCGGCCCTTCAGAACCCACTCGCACTGGGTGCCGATCTGGTATTGCATTCATGCACTAAATATCTGAACGGCCATTCTGATGTGGTGGCGGGCGTGGTGATTGCCAAAGATCCCGACGTTGTCACCGAACTGGCATGGTGGGCCAATAATATTGGCGTCACCGCGGGTGCCTTCGACAGCTATCTGCTGTTGCGCGGCATTCGTACGCTGTCGCCGCGAATGGAAGTGGCGCAGCGCAATGCCCAGGCGATTGTCGATTTCCTGAAAACCCAGCCGCTGGTGAAGAAGCTCTATCACCCGTCGCTGCCGGAAAACCAGGGGCACGAGATTGCCGCGCGCCAGCAGAAGGGATTTGGCGCGATGTTAAGTTTTGAACTGGACGGTGACGAGCAAACGCTGCGTCGCTTCCTGAGCGGGCTGTCATTGTTTACGCTGGCGGAATCATTAGGTGGGGTTGAAAGCTTGATCTCCCACGCCGCGACCATGACGCACGCAGGTATGGCACCGGAAGCTCGTGCCGCCGCCGGAATTTCTGAGACGCTGCTGCGGATCTCAACCGGCATTGAAGATTCTGAAGATTTAATTGCCGATCTGGAAAATGCCTTCCGGATCGCAGCCAAGGGGTAATCATGAGTGTGATAGCGCAGGCAGGGGCGAAGGGTCGTCAGCTGCACAAGTTTGGTGGTAGTAGTCTTGCTGATGTGAAATGTTATCTGCGCGTTGCAGGGATCATGACGGAATATTCACAGCCGGGTGACATGATGGTTGTCTCGGCGGCGGGCAGCACCACCAACCAGTTGATTAGCTGGCTGAAACTGAGCCAGACCGATCGCCTTTCTGCGCATCAGGTGCAACAGTCCTTACGCCGTTACCAGAGCGAGCTAATTGCCGGCCTGCTGCCTGCGGACGTGGCGGACGGGCTGATCGGCGCCTTTACGCATGACCTTGAGCGTCTGGCTGCCCTGCTGGACAGCGGAATTACCGACGCGGTGTATGCCGAAGTGGTGGGCCACGGTGAAGTGTGGTCCGCGCGCCTGATGGCCGCCGTGCTGCAACACCTGGGCGTGGAAGCGGCCTGGCTCGATGCGCGTGATTTCCTGCGCGCCGAACGCGCCGCGCAGCCGCAGGTGGATGAAGGGTTGTCCTACCCGCTACTGCAACAGCTGCTCGTGCAGCACCCGGGCAAACGTATTGTCGTCACCGGCTTTATCAGCCGCAGCAACGCGGGTGAAACCGTGCTTCTGGGCCGTAACGGTTCGGACTACTCGGCAACGCAGATTGGTGCCCTGGCGGGCGTGTCCCGCGTCACCATCTGGAGCGACGTAGCCGGTGTGTACAGCGCTGACCCGCGCAAAGTAAAAGATGCCTGCCTGCTGCCGCTGCTGCGTCTCGACGAAGCCAGCGAGCTGGCGCGTCTGGCTGCGCCGGTGCTGCACGCCCGTACGCTGCAGCCGGTTTCCGGCAGCGATATCGACCTCCAGCTGCGCTGCAGTTACACCCCGGATCAAGGCTCCACGCGCATTGAGCGCGTGCTGGCGTCCGGTACCGGGGCGCGTATTGTCACCAGCCACGACGACATCTGCCTGATTGAGTTCCAGGTGCCTGCGGGCCAGGACTTCAAGCTGGCGCATAAAGAGATCGACACGATCCTGAAACGCGCCCAGGTGCGTCCGCTGGCCGTTGGCGTGCATAACGATCGCCAGCTGCTGCAGTTCTGCTATACCGCTGAAGTGGCGGACAGCGCGCTGAAAATTCTGGATGAAGCGGGCCTGCCGGGCGAGCTTCGCCTGCGTCAGGGGCTCGCGCTGGTGGCGATGGTGGGCGCGGGCGTCACCCGTAACCCGCTGCACTGCCACCGCTTCTGGCAGCAGCTGAAAGGCCAGCCGGTGGAATTCACCTGGCAGTCGGAAGAGGGCATCAGCCTGGTTGCCGTCCTGCGCAAAGGGCCAACCGAGAGCCTGATTCAGGGTCTGCACACCTCCCTGTTCCGCGCGGAAAAGCGCATCGGTCTGGTGCTGTTCGGGAAAGGCAACATCGGTTCCCGCTGGCTGGAACTGTTTGCCCGCGAACAGGTGACGCTCTCGGCCCGTACCGGATTTGAATTCATTCTTGCGGGCGTGGTGGACAGCCGCCGCAGCCTCCTGAACTACGAAGGGCTGGATGCCAGCCGCGCGCTTGCGTTCTTTAACGATGAAGCGGTTGAGCAGGATGAAGAGTCGCTGTTCCTGTGGATGCGCGCACACCCGTATGACGATCTGGTGGTGCTGGACGTTACCGCCAGCGAACAGCTTGCCGATCAGTACCTGGATTTCGCCAGCCACGGTTTCCACGTCATCAGCGCCAACAAGCTGGCTGGGGCAAGCAGCACCGATAAATACCGCCAGATCCACGACGCGTTTGAAAAAACAGGGCGCCACTGGCTCTATAACGCCACCGTTGGGGCTGGCCTGCCGGTTAACCACACCGTGCGTGACCTGATTGAAAGCGGCGACAGCATTCTGGCGCTGAGCGGTATCTTCTCCGGCACGCTCTCCTGGCTTTTCCTGCAGTTTGACGGCACCGTCCCGTTCACCGACCTGGTGGATCAGGCGTGGCAGCAGGGCTTAACCGAGCCCGATCCGCGCGTTGACCTTTCCGGCAAAGACGTGATGCGTAAGCTGGTGATCCTGGCGCGTGAAGCTGGTTATGACATCGAACCGGATGCCGTACGCGTCGAATCGCTAGTGCCTGCCGGCTGTGAAGAAGGTTCTGTGGACCATTTCTTTGAAAATGGTGAAGAGTTGAACGAGCAGATGGTACAGCGTCTGGAGGCGGCGAACGAGATGGGGCTGGTGCTGCGCTATGTTGCGCGTTTCGAGGCCAACGGAAAAGCGCGAGTCGGCGTCGAGGCGGTGCGTCCTGAACATCCGCTGGCGGCGCTGCTGCCGTGCGATAACGTCTTCGCCATCGAAAGCCGCTGGTATCGCGATAATCCACTGGTGATCCGCGGTCCTGGTGCGGGGCGCGACGTCACCGCTGGAGCCATTCAGTCCGACATCAACCGTCTGGCTAAGCTGCTGTAAGCCCTCACCCTAACCCTCTCCCCGCACGGTGGGAGAGGGCACCAGTCAGGACAGATTAAACCAACCGGTTTTTCGCATCCGCTATCGCCTGCGCCACCTGCTTAGGCGACACGCCGCCTTTCGCGGCACGTTTATCCAGGCAAGACTGCAGCGCAAGGATCGGATACACATCATCCCCGATAACCGCGCTGAACTTCTGCAGGTCGGCCAGCGCCAGATCTTCCAGCGGTTTACCCTGACGAATCGCTTCCACCACCGCTTCACCCACAATGTGGTGCGCTTCGCGGAAAGGTACGCCCTTCGCCACAAGATAATCCGCCAGTTCGGTAGAGTTCGCATAGCCCTGCTGCGCCGCTTCCTGACAGCGCGGACGTTTCACCTGAATGCCGTCCAGCACCAGCGCGCCCATGTGCAAACAGTCCAGCCAGGTGTCGAGCGCGTCGAACAGCCCTTCCTTGTCTTCCTGCATGTCTTTGTTGTACGCCAGCGGCAGCCCTTTCAGGGTCATCATCATGCCGGTCAGAGCGCCCTGCACGCGGCCACACTTGCCGCGGATCAGCTCCAGCGCGTCCGGGTTTTTCTTCTGCGGCATCAGGGATGAACCTGAGGTCACGCGGTCGGACAGCTCGACGAAGCCCGCTTCGCCAGAGTTAAAGAAAATCAGGTCTTCAGCAAAGCGCGACAGGTGCACCATCCCGATAGAGGCATTCGAGAGCAGCTCCAGCACGTGGTCGCGGTCGGACACGCTGTCCAGGCTGTTACGGGTGGCGGAGGCAAAGCCCAGCCAGCCTGCCAGCTGTTCGCGGTCGATTTCATACGCCGTGCCGGCCAGCGCGCCGCTGCCCAGCGGGCTGACGTCCAGACGTTTCAGGGTATCCTGCAGGCGGCTTTCGTCACGCGCCAGCATCTCGACGTAGGCCAGACACCAGTGCGCGAAGGTCACCGGCTGCGCGCGCTGCAGGTGGGTATAACCCGGCATCACCGCGTCCTGGTTGTTCTGCGCGGTCTCCACCAGCGCGCTCTGCAGCTGACGGTTAGCCGCCAGCAGTTCGCCAACGGTATCTTTACACCACAGCTTCAGGTCGGTGGCGACCTGGTCGTTACGGCTGCGCCCGGTATGCAGCTTTTTACCCAGCTGGCCGACTTTGTCGATCAGTTTGCCTTCCACCCAGCTGTGAATATCTTCAGCATCGCTTTCGAGGATCTGCTGCGGGTTAAGACGCACCTCTTCCAGCAGATTGTTCAGCGCTTCTTCCAGCCGTAATTGTTCGTCTGCGGTCAGTACGCCCACCGTCACCAGCGCTTTGGACCAGGCCACAGAGCCGACAATATCCTGTTCGGCCAGGCGGTAGTCGAAGCGCAAAGAGTCGTTGAACTGTTTGAACCGCTGATCCGCTGCCTGTGTAAAACGCCCACCCCAAAGTGCCATAACATGCTTCCTTAAATATCTTTGAATTTCATTGCCCGGTAGCGCTGCGCTTATCGGGCCTACAAAACATTAAATCGATTACGCCAGAATACGCGTGCCAATCGGCGTGCCGTTAAACAGCGCCGGCAGTTGTTCCGCGTGACGCCATGAGGCGATATCCACCGGGCGGCCTAGCGTGCGTGCGGCATCCAGCGCGGCGTTCACTTTGACGATCATGCCGTCGGTGATAATGCCCTGCGCAATCAGCTGCTCCGCTTTCTCAGCCGTCATTTCCGCAATGCGCTGGCCTTTGCCGTCCAGAATGCCGCTCACGTCGGAGAGCAGGATCAGATCCGCGCCCAGCGTTGCCGCCAGTGCCGTCGCCGCCTGGTCCGCGTTGACGTTCATCAGCTCACCCTCTTCGGTCACGCCGATGGAGCTCACCACCGGCAGGAAACCTCCTTCCAGCAGCGTGTTAATCAGCTTAGGCGAACCTGGCTGCGCCAGTCCAACGTGGCCGAGCTCTTCGTCGAGCTGGGTCACTTTTACGCTGTCGCCATCACCCAGATAGAGGCCAACGGACGCGATGTGGTGTTTCTTCGCCCACGCCAGCAGCGTTTTGTTCGCCGTACCCGCCAGCGCGCCGGTAATGATGTCAATCTGGTCAGCAGGCGTGACGCGCAGGCCGTTCTTCTTTTTCACCGGCAGGTTGAGCCCTTTCATCAGCTCGTCCACCACGCAGCCGCCACCGTGCACAATCACCAGCGGACGCTGGTGTGATTCACGATAGTTCACCAGCGCGGTAAACAGACGCTCCAGCGCTTCTTCGCTGTCCAGCAGTACACCACCGAGTTTGATAATTAATGGGTTCATCATCACACCTTAAATAAGAGCCTGCGTTTCCGGGAAACCGAAACGAATATTTGCACACTGCATTGCCTGCGCGGCAGCGCCTTTGAGTAAGTTATCTTCTGCGGCCACCACAATCAGGTGCTCGCCCTGCACGGCTAAGCCGATGTCGCAGAACGGCAGGCCGACCACGTTTTTCAGCGCCGGCACGCCTTTATCGTACAGGCGCACCAGCGGTTTATCCGCATACGCCTGCGTGAAGGCCTCTCTCACCTGCTCTTTGGTTACGCCAGGCTTCAGGCGGCAGGTAATGGTTTCGAGGATCCCGCGCGGGAAGCTGCCCAGGTGCGGGGTGAAAATGACGTCCGCGCCCAGATGCGTCGTGATTTCAGGGTGATGACGGTGATTAAACACGCCATACGGCTGAAGGCTCACTTCGCAGAAGCTGTTGGAAATAGCGGCCTTGCGTCCTGCACCGCTCACGCCGCTGGTGGCGTTGATCACCGGCCACTGGCTCAGATCCAGCAGGCCTGCGTCGATCAGCGGCTTCAGGGAAAGCTGCGCCGCCGTCGGGTAGCATCCCGGCACGGCAATCAGGTCCGCTTCTTTTAGTTTGTCTGCGCTCCACTCCGCCAGGCCGTACACCGCTTTTTCAAGCAGATCCGGATGCTGATGGGTGAAACCGTAATATTTTTCGTAGAACGCGCCGTCGTTCACGCGGAACGCGCCGGAAAGGTCGAAGACCACGCAGCCAGCCGCCAGGAACTGCGGCGCCAGGTCGTGGCTGACCTCGTGCGCGGTGGCTAAAAACACCACGTCGACGCCGTCGGTAAACTCGCTGATGTCAGACATGGGCTGCAGCGGCAGATCGACCAGGCCCTTAAGCTGCGGATGCAAATCGGAAATTAACTTTCCTGCATCATTGCTTTGCGCTGACACGGTCAAAGCGGTTATGGTCATATGTGGATGGCGATTCACGTAGCTTACAAGCTCTGCGCCCGCATAACCGCTAGCGCCTACAATCAGCGTATTCAACATCGGGTTCCTTTATGCTCAACGTTAGTGTATTTTTATTCACATTTATTGCATGAATATTGATACTATCACGACCTAAGGTGTGTCAACAATGAAAATGAACTTACCGCCATTTATCGAGATCTACCGCGCCCTGATTGCCACACCGTCCATCAGCGCAACGGAAGAAGCGCTGGATCAGAGCAATGAGTCTTTAATCAATCTGCTGGCGGGTTGGTTTAGCGATCTTGGGTTTAACGTTGAGGTTCAGCCCGTCCCCGGAACCCGCCACAAATTTAACCTGCTCGCCAGCACCGGAACCGGTGCAGGCGGCCTGCTGCTGGCCGGTCATACCGATACGGTACCGTTTGACGACGGCCGCTGGACGCGCGATCCGTTCACCCTGACCGAGCACGACAACAAGCTCTATGGTCTGGGCACCGCCGACATGAAAGGCTTCTTCGCCTTTATCCTCGACGCGCTGCGTGACGTGGACGTGACGAAGCTGAAAAAACCGCTCTACATTCTGGCGACCGCCGATGAAGAAACCAGCATGGCGGGCGCGCGCTACTTCTCTGAAAACACATCGATTCGCCCGGACTGCGCGATCATCGGCGAGCCGACGTCTCTGCAGCCGATCCGCGCGCACAAAGGCCATATCTCTACCGCCGTGCGCGTGCTGGGCCAGTCCGGCCATTCCAGCGACCCGGCGCGCGGCGTGAACGCCATTGAGCTGATGCATGACGCCATCGGCCGCATCATGACCCTGCGCGACGATCTGAAAGAGCGCTATCACTATGAGGCGTTCACCGTGCCGTATCCGACCCTGAACCTTGGCAGCCTGCACGGCGGCGATGCCTCGAACCGCATCTGCGCCTGCTGCGAACTGCATATGGACATCCGCCCGCTGCCGGGCATGACCCTCAGCGATCTCGACGGCCTGCTGAATGAAGCGCTGGCACCTGTGAGCGAGCGCTGGCCGGGCCGCCTGACGGTCTCCGAACTGCATCCGCCGATCCCGGGTTACGAATGTCCGCCGGATCATCAGCTGGTTGAAGTGGTGGAAAAGCTGCTCGGTGAGAAAACCGACGTGGTGAACTACTGCACCGAAGCGCCGTTTATTCAGACGCTTTGCCCTACGCTGGTCCTTGGCCCCGGCTCCATCAACCAGGCCCACCAGCCGGATGAATATCTGGAGACTCGCTTCATCAAGCCAACTCGCGAACTGATTACCCAGGTTGTGCATCACTTCTGCTGGCATTAAAACCGCACGTGCATCCCCAGTGGGAGAAAACTGCCCGGTGCGGTTTTTTCCCCTTTACCCAAAGGGGGGTCGGTCCTGGGGAAGGGGATGTCTCCCCCATCATGAACTTTCTTCATCTTTCCTGAGCAAACCTCACCGTTATTGTTGATTATTTATATTGACGTCCCTCCGCTTTTCCGTCATTTTTACATCTGGACGTCTAAACGTATAGAAGTTCACAACACAACAGATAACGACATGCGATTGATAGAGGTAAGGTATGAGCTTTTTTCACGCCAACCAGCGGGAAGCACTGAATCAGAGCCTGGCCGAAGTAAACGGCCAGATTAACGTCTCTTTTGAATTTTTCCCGCCGCGCACCAGTGAAATGGAGCAAACCCTGTGGAGCTCTATCGATCGTCTCAGCAGCCTGAAGCCGAAGTTTGTCTCCGTGACTTACGGTGCTAACTCTGGCGAGCGTGACCGTACGCACAGCATCATTAAAGGCATCAAAGATCGTACCGGTCTGGAAGCGGCGCCGCATCTCACCTGTATCGACGCGACCCGTGACGAATTACGGGCTATCGCCCAGGATTACTGGAATAACGGCATTCGCCATATCGTCGCACTGCGCGGTGACCTGCCGCCGGGCAGCGGTAAGCCGGACATGTACGCCGCCGATCTGGTCGCGCTGCTGAAAAACGTGGCCGACTTTGATATCTCCGTTGCCGCTTATCCTGAGGTGCATCCGGAAGCGAAAAGTGCCCAGGCCGATCTGCTGAACCTCAAGCGTAAAGTGGACGCCGGCGCGAACCGCGCCATTACCCAGTTCTTCTTTGATGTGGAAAGCTACCTGCGTTTCCGTGACCGCTGCGTCTCCGCGGGCATCGACGTTGAAATTATCCCGGGCATTCTGCCGGTCTCTAACTTCAAACAGGCGAAGAAGTTCGCTGATATGACCAATGTTCGCATTCCGCTGTGGATGTCCAAAATGTACGAAGGGCTGGACGATGACCCGGAAACCCGCAAGCTGGTGGGGGCCAATATCGCGATGGACATGGTGAAAATTTTAAGCCGTGAAGGGGTGAAAGATTTCCACTTCTATACGCTGAACCGCGCGGAGATGAGCTACGCCATTTGCCATACGCTGGGCGTTCGTCCGGCGTAATATGCACAAAGCCCTCATTTTTCGAGGGCTTTTTTGTCACCCGAATAGTTAAAAGGTATTAGCTATCGAATCTGTGGATTAATTCAACTATAACTTATTGCTAGTGGTGTATATCGTAACGGTAACACTGTAAAAGGGAGCATAGCGATGAGCACGTCAGACGAGACTAATAAAGCGGCATCGGTCGGCAAATGCCCGTTCCACCAGGGCGGCGTCGATCACAGCGCGGGCGCAGGTACAGGCAGCCGCGACTGGTGGCCAAAACAACTCCGTATCGATCTTCTTAACCAACATTCCAATCGTTCGAACCCGCTGGGTGAAGACTTCGACTACCGCAAAGAATTCAGCAAACTTGATTACTCCGCCCTTAAAGGCGACCTCAAAGCCCTTTTAACCGACTCTCAACCGTGGTGGCCTGCCGACTGGGGCAGCTATGCGGGCCTGTTTATCCGTATGGCCTGGCACGGCGCGGGTACCTATCGCTCTGTTGACGGGCGCGGTGGCGCTGGTCGCGGTCAACAACGCTTTGCGCCGCTGAACTCCTGGCCGGATAACGTGAGCCTGGATAAGGCGCGCCGTCTGCTGTGGCCAATCAAGCAAAAATACGGACAGAAAATTTCCTGGGCCGACCTGTTTATCCTCGCGGGTAACGTGGCGCTGGAGAACTCCGGCTTCCGTACCTTTGGTTTCGGTGCCGGGCGTGAAGACGTCTGGGAACCGGATCTGGACGTGAACTGGGGTGATGAAAAAGCCTGGCTGACCCACCGTGACCCGGAGGCGCTGGCGAAGCGTCCTCTGGCCGCCACCGAAATGGGCCTGATCTACGTTAACCCGGAAGGGCCAAACGCCAGCGGTGAACCTCTTTCTGCTGCGGCGGCAATTCGTGCGACCTTCGGCAACATGGGGATGAACGACGAAGAGACCGTTGCGCTGATCGCGGGCGGCCACACCCTTGGCAAAACCCACGGCGCGGGTGAAGCCACCCACGTCGGCACCGACCCGGAAGCCTCGCCGATTGAAGCGCAGGGCCTGGGCTGGGCCAGCACGCACGGCACGGGAATTGGCGCAGATGCTATTACCTCCGGTCTGGAAGTCATCTGGTCACAAACCCCGACCCAGTGGAGCAACTACTTCTTCGAGAACCTGTTCAAATACGAATGGGTGCAGACCCGCAGCCCGGCGGGTGCGATTCAGTTTGAAGCCGTGGACGCACCGGAAATCATGCCTGACCCGTTCGACCCGTCGAAAAAACGCAAACCTACCATGCTGGTCACCGACCTGACGCTGCGTTTTGACCCGGAATTCGAGAAAATTTCCCGTCGCTTCCTGAACGATCCGCAGGCCTTCAACGAAGCCTTCGCGCGCGCGTGGTACAAGCTGACCCACCGCGATATGGGGCCGAAATCGCGTTACCTTGGCCCGGAAGTGCCGAAAGAAGATCTGATCTGGCAGGACCCGCTGCCGCAGGCGGTGTTCAATCCGTCGAAAGAAGACATTGAAAGCCTGAAGGCGGAAATCGCTGCCTCTGGCCTCTCCGTGAGCGAACTGGTTTCCGTTGCCTGGGCGTCAGCTTCAACCTTCCGCGGCGGCGACAAGCGTGGCGGCGCCAACGGCGCGCGTCTGGCGCTGGCTCCTCAGCGCGACTGGGATGTGAACGCCGCAGCGGTTCGCGCGTTGCCGGCTCTGGAAGCTATCCAGCGCACCACCAACAAAGCCTCTCTGGCCGATATCATCGTGCTGGCGGGCGTGGTGGGCGTTGAGCAGGCGGCGAAAGCGGCAGGCGTTTACGTCAACGTTCCGTTCACGCCTGGCCGCGTCGATGCGCGTCAGGATCAGACGGATATCGAGATGTTTAACCTGCTCGAACCGGTTGCCGACGGCTTCCGCAACTACCGTGCGCAGGTTGATGTGTCCACGACAGAATCACTGCTGATTGACAAAGCCCAGCAGCTGACGCTGACCGCGCCTGAGCTGACGGTGCTGATCGGTGGCCTGCGCGTGCTGGGTGCTAACTTTGATGGCGGTAAGAATGGCGTATTCACCGACCGCGAGGGCGTGCTGAGCAACGATTTCTTCGTGAATCTGCTGGACATGAACACCCAGTGGAAGGCGACCGACGAATCTAATGAACTGTTTGCCGGAAGCGATCGCGCCAGCGGTGAAGTGAAATATACCGCCACCCGCGCCGATCTGGTCTTCGGTTCTAACGCCGTCCTGCGCGCGCTGGCAGAGGTTTATGCCAGCAGCGATGCCAGCGAGAAGTTCGTCCGCGACTTCGTTGCCGCATGGGCGAAGGTGATGGATCTGGACCGGTTTGACCTGCAGTAACCGTTGTGCCGGGTGGCGCTAACGCTTACCCGGCCTACGGGCAAAAAAATCCCCGCTGATGCGGGGATTTATATTCACGCAATTTACTCCCACTCCTGCAGGAACCGCTGCCCATACTGGTCGGCCACCAGCAGCGCCGCATACACCTGATCCGGCGTTACGCCGCCGGGCATGTTGTGAATGGTTTCCCCTTCGGCACAGGAGGCTTCCGCGATCAGACGCATTTTGGCCGGGATATCCTGTTTTATGTTCAGCTGTGCCAGCGTGATTGGCAGCCCAACGCTGTGACAAAGCGCCGCGACGGTCTCTATTTCTTCTACCGGCGCGTTTTCCAGCACCAGCTGCGTCAGCGTGCCAAACGCCACTTTTTCACCGTGATAGAAGTGGTGCGCGTCCGGTACCGCCGTCATACCGTTATGAATAGCGTGTGCCGCCGCCAGCCCGCCGCTTTCAAAGCCTACGCCGCTGAGATAGGTATTGGCTTCGATAATGCGTTCAAGAGCAGGCGTCACCACATGCTGTTCTGCCGCCAGCATCGCTTTTTCACCCTCTTCAACCAGCGTGTTGTAGCACAGCTCGGCCAGCGCGAGTGCTGCCTGCGTACATTTGCCGCCCGCCATGGTGGTCGCGCCGCTGCGCGAGCAGGCGCGTGCTTCAAACCAGGTTGCCAGCGCATCGCCAATCCCGGCGGCCAGCAGGCGTGCCGGCGCACCCGCTACCACTTTGGTATCGACGATAACCATGTTCGGGTTGTGAGGCAGCATCAGATAGCGGTCGAACTCGCCGCTGTCGGTGTAAATAACGGAAAGGGCGCTGCACGGCGCATCGGTGGAGGCAATGGTTGGAGCAATAGCGACCGGCACATCCATAAAATGGGCCAGCGCTTTAGCGGTATCCAGCGTTTTACCGCCGCCAATACCCAGCACCGCCAGACAGTCGGCGCTGTCGGCCAGCTTTTTAAGGCGATCGATTTCATTTAGTGAACATTCGCCACCAAACGGCGCGATTTCGGCGTGCAGTTCGGCTTTTTTAAAACTCTGACGCAGGGTCTCTTCGGCAAAACCCAGCACAAATTTATCGCCGACGACCAGCCAGCGATTGGCCAGGGGTTTCAGATAGTCGCCGAGACGGGTCAGCACATCAGCGCCCTGGATATATTTTCCCGGCGATTGAATGATACGGTCCATAACAGTTCTCCCTTAGAGGTTGAGGTTACCAAACGCGTTTTTCCAGTCCTGCTCGAACTTCTCTATGGCTGACTCTACCGCTGGCGTGCCGAGCATTTGTTGCGCTACGTCTAAGGGAAGCGTGATTGCCTCGCATCCTGCCAACAGGCAGTCCAGCGCCTGACGCGGCGTTTTGAAGCTGGCGGCCAGCACTTTACTGTCCGGCGCGTGCAGTTCCAGCAGGGACTGCAGTTCCTGAACCATGCGAATGCCGTCACCACCCTGCGCGTCAACGCGGTTTACGTACGGTGCGACATATTTCGCGCCTGCCAGTGCGGCAAGCAAACCCTGCGCAGCGCTGTAAACGGCAGTACCTAGCGTGGTTATCCCCTCTTTTTTCAATGCCTTAATCGCGATGAGCCCCTGAGCCGTCACCGGGATTTTCACCACGATGCCAGGGACGGCGTTACTCAGGCGTTTGGCCTCCGCCACCATGCCTTCGGCATCGCGGCTCATGGTTTGAGCAAACAGCGTGCCTTCCGGTCCGATGGCTTTTTGCAGACGCGGCAGCACATCCCAGATGGATTCACGGCTGGCGGCAATAATGCTCGGGTTGGTGGTGACGCCCGCAATGGGAAAGATGCGCGCCAGGCGTTCAACTTCCGCCACGTTGGCGGTATCCAGGTACAGTTCCATCACACTTCCTCGTTTTACAGTTCTAATTCGTGTTGTAGCAGGGAAGCAATCGCCTCCCCGGAGCTGGCGTTAACCAGCGCGTTGCGGAAATCGTCATGCATGATGCGGCGGGCCAGGCGGGAGAAAATACGCATGTGCTGGTCGCCCGCGGCGTGTTTGTTCAGCGTCAGCATGATGATGAATTGTGCTTCTTCATCTCCCCACATGACGGGGCTTCTCAGGCGTGCAACGCTGATGGTGGATTGCTCAATATGCTCAGACTTGCTGTGCGGAATGGCGAAGCTGAAGCCAAGCCCGGTGGAGAAAACGGCTTCGCGCGCCCACAGATCGGCCTCCAGCTTGCGGGGGTAGCGGCAACGTCCGGCGAGCAGCAGGTTATCGGTCATCCCTTTCATGACCTCTTCTTTACTGTTCCAGTCGTTATCCAGCGAAATACATCGTGGCGTCACCAGCGGTGTGTCCTGCTGATTCATGCGGAACTGCGCCAGCAGGTGTTCCACTTCAAGCGAAGTGCGACACGCCATGGCCTGATTCAGCAACTGGCGGCAGGCGCGGCTATCAAGCTGTGCCAGACGCGCCTTGGTTGCCGGAATGGCGGGCGACCCCATGCTCAGCTCGTCCAGGCCCAGGCCCACCAGCAATGGCAGCACTGAACCTTTTGCGCCCAGCTCGCCGCACAGGCCAACCCATTTCCCCTGGCGATGGACGGCCTGTACTGCATAATCCAGCGCCCTCAGGAAGGCCGGGTTCAGGCTGTTGTAATGGCGTGTGACTTTGGCGTTGTCGCGGTCAACGGCCAGCAGATACTGCGTCAGGTCATTACTACCGATGCTAAAGAAATCAATCTCTTCGCAGCACTGATCGATGATGAACATCACCGAAGGGACTTCCAGCATGATGCCGAGCGGGATTTTCTCATCAAACGGAATATGTTCAGCCCGGAGCTGCTGTTTCGCTTCGGCAAGTTTCTCTTTCACCCACAGGATCTCTTCCATAGAAGAGATCATCGGGATCATGATCTTCAGGCTGCCGTGAGCAGAGGCGCGCAGGATCGCCCGAAGCTGGGTGGTGAAAAGCGCTGCATACTCTTCGTAAATGCGGACGGCGCGGTAGCCGAGAAACGGGTTATTTTCGGCCGGGATATTCAGGTACGCCACCGGTTTATCGCCGCCGATATCCATGGTGCGCACGATAATGCTGCGCCCGTTTGCGCTTTCCAGCGCCTGACAGAAAATATTGTACAGCTCGTTTTCACCGGGCGCGCTGCTGCGGTCCATATACAGCATTTCGGTGCGAAACAGGCCAACGCCCTCGGCGCCATTCGTAAATGCTGCCTGCGCTTCCACCGCGTGGGCGATGTTCGCGGCGATCTCAATGCGCAGGCCGTCGGCGGTTCTGGCTTCCCGGTCAAGCCAGATGCCCTGCTGCTCGCGTAGTGCCTGTTGTACCCGTGCTTCCTGTCGGTAGTAGCGCGCTACCGCATCGCTGGCGTTGACCACGACCGCACCGGCATTGCCATCGATAAATACGGGTTTATTGCGCCACTGCAGCAGGCTTTCGCTGTCAACGCCCACCAGCGTCGGAATATTAAAGGAACGTGCAAGAATAACGGTGTGCGAGGTTGTTCCGCCGCTTTTTAGCAGCAGCCCTTTGAGTAGGGTTTTATCAAGTTCCAGGAACTGGCCGGGTGTGAGGTCGTCGGCAAGGCAGACGCTCGGCTGAGTGAGCTGTCCAGGTGCCGGGAAGCGTTGTTCACCATAAATTTGTTGCAAGAGTTGATAGCAAACATCGCGCACATCCAGCACACGTTCCTGTAAGTAGCTGCTGCTGGAGCGAGAGAACGCATCGCAGAAATGGTTGGCTGTGGCGATTATCGCTTGCGCGCAGCTTAGCCCCTGGCTCACGCCCGCAAGAAGATGCTGGCGCAAAGAGGTATCCGTTGCCAGCGAACGATGTGCCTCAAGAATGGCGCAGGCGGTGCTGTCGCTGTCCAGCGCGCGCAGCTCAATGTTTTTCACCAGCAGGGTGAGGCCGTTATCCAGCGCTGACTGTTCATCTTCCACGTTTTTCGCGTCGGGTAAATCCGTCAGTGCATTAAGATCCAGCGAGGTCAGCAAGGTCAACACGCCCCGGACGCTACCGCTGCAAACGGGCAGGGCGCGGAAAAGCGTTGGATTGAGGCGCACGAGGGATTCTGGCAGCGGATCGCGTTCAATATTGATGGCTTCTGCGAGCGGCGCATCACAGTGTGGAAACTCTTCCCGGAGCCATTGTTCCAGTCGTTGATGGGCGCTCTGCTCATCTTCACCGTGGATCACCAGGCGACAGGCGTCGCCTGCCAGCGTATCGGTACCAATAAGTGCCAGTGCGCTCTTGGCGTTCCCTTTACGGTCTGTGCGCAGGTTGTGCCATTCGATTTGCGAGATAAACGTATTGCACAGCGTCTCCACATGACTTGCCGGACGCGCGTGAACACCGTTGGGCAATGCACAGGTAAATTCCACTACCAGAGCCATACACACTCCTGAAACTCATCATCATTCATTGGGGAACAGCATACGAGCGTGTTGATGACGCGCGCCATGTGACAAATCTGCCAAAAGCTGGACAAATGTAATATCACGTGAAAAGTGAGATTTGACTCACAGGTTGTGGCGGTTTGTCTTATGTGTAACGTCTACAGGAAATGTCGAGGCGGATCGCATTTTTATTTCAATCTTACAAAAATCCAGTAAATGACCTTTTTGTCTCCTGTCCGCCGTCTTCCTGATTGCCTATTGTTTGCCACAACATCTTTATGGTTTTTGGTCAGGAGCGACATATGAAAGAGTTGGTGCATATTCTCAAGAACACGCGGCAGCATCTGATGACTGGGGTGTCGCACATGATCCCGTTCGTGGTCGCGGGCGGTATTTTGCTGGCGGTGTCGGTCATGCTGTACGGCAAGGGCGCGGTACCTGATGCCGCAACCGATCCCAACCTCAAAAAGCTATTTGATATCGGCGTGGCGGGGTTAACGCTGATGGTGCCTTTCCTGGCCGCCTATATTGGCTATTCCATTGCCGAGCGCGCCGCGCTTGCTCCCTGCGCTATTGCCGCGTGGGTCGGTAACAGCTTCGGTGCGGGTTTCTTCGGCGCCATTATTGCCGGGATCCTCGGCGGGATTGTGGTCTGGTATCTGAAAAAACTGCCGGTCCCGAAAGTCCTGCGCTCCGTCATGCCTATCTTCATCATCCCTATCATCGGCACCTTTGTTACCGCGGGCATCATGATGTGGGGTCTGGGCGAACCTGTTGGTGCGTTGACGACGGGCTTAACCCAGTGGCTGCAAGGGATGCAGCAGGGCAGCATCGTCGTGCTGGCCGTCATCATGGGGTTGATGCTGGCCTTCGACATGGGCGGCCCGATTAATAAAGTCGCCTACGCCTTCATGCTGATCTGCGTTGCTCAGGGCGTCTACACCGTGGTGGCGATTGCGGCAGTCGGTATTTGTGTGCCACCGCTGGGATTAGGCCTGGCGACGCTGATTAACCGCAAAAACTTTACCGCTGAAGAGCGCGAAGCGGGCAAGGCTGCATTAGTGATGGGCTGCGTGGGAGTTACCGAAGGGGCCATTCCGTTCGCCGCTGCCGATCCTCTGCGTGTCATTCCCTCCATCATGCTGGGCTCGGCGTGTGGCGCAGTGACGGCTGCCGTGATGGGTGCGCAATGTTATGCGGGATGGGGCGGGCTTATCGTTCTCCCTGTGGTGGAAGGCAAACTGGGCTACATCGCTGCGGTCGCCCTAGGGGCTGTAGTCACGGCCATTAGCGTCAACGTGCTGAAGAGTATTGCCCGCAAGAATGCAAAACAGGTCGAGGAAAAAGAGGACGACCTGGATCTGGATTTCGAAATTAACTGAGTGAGGAAGAGAACATGGCCCGAATTATCGCAGTAACAGCATGCCCGTCAGGCGTTGCCCATACCTACATGGCGGCCGAAGCGCTGGAAAGCGCCGCTAAAGCCAAAGGCTGGGAAGTGAAGGTTGAAACGCAGGGGTCCATTGGTCTTGAGAACGAACTGAATGCTGAGGATATCGCCGCAGCGGATATGGTGATCCTGACCAAAGATATTGGCATTAAGTTCGAAGAACGTTTTACCGGGAAAACCATCGTGCGCGTCAATATCAGCGACGCGGTTAAACGTGCCGACGCCATCATGAACAAAATTGATGCCCACCTGGCGCAAACCGCCTGACGCTCACCCGCCCTTCGGGGCGGGCTTGTTTTCCATTACAGGAGTTCCTTCATGACGAATCGTACCCAGCGTTTGAAAGACGCACTCTTTGCCAGCCCGCGTGAAATTTCGCTTGAGCGTGCTTTGCTCTATACCGCCAGCCATCAGCAGACGGAAGGCGAGCCGGTTATCCTCAGGCGAGCAAAAGCCACGGCGTACATTCTTGACCATGTGAACATCGCGATTCGTGATGAGGAACTGATTGCCGGCAACCGGACCGTTAAACCGCGCGCGGGCATTATGTCTCCTGAGATGGATCCGTACTGGCTGCTTAAGGAGCTGGATCAGTTCTCCACTCGTCCACAGGACCGCTTTGAAATCAGCGAAGAGGATAAGCAGATCTACCGTGACGTGCTTTATCCCTACTGGGAAAAACGGTCGATGAAGGATTTCATCAACAGCCAGATGACGGATGAGGTGAAAGCCGCTGTGGGGACGCAAATTTTCAGCGTCAACCAGACGGACAAAGGGCAGGGGCATATCATTATTGATTATCCGCGCCTGCTCAATAACGGCCTGGGTGCGCTGGTGGAAGAATTGCGCGAACACTGCGCCCGCGATGCCCAGAACACGTTTTATGCCGCCGCGCTGATTCTGCTTGAAGCGTCCCAGCGTCATATTCTGCGCTACGCCGCGCTGGCTGAAACGCTTGCTACCGTCTGTGATGAAGCTTCACGGCGAGAAGAATTACGGAAGATTGCAGAAATCTCGCGCCACAACGCGCAGCATAAGCCGCAAACGTTCTGGCAGGCGTGTCAGTTGTTCTGGTATATGAACGTGATTTTGCAATATGAATCTAACGCCAGCTCGCTCTCCATCGGGCGCTTTGACCAGTATATGCTGCCGTTTTATCAGGCTTCGCTCTCGCGGGGCGAGGAGCCCGCGTTCCTGAAAGAGATTCTGGAATCGCTGTGGGTGAAGTGCAATGATGTGGTGCTTTTACGCTCGACCAGCAGCGCCCGCTATTTTGCCGGTTTCCCAACGGGTTATACCGCTTTGTTGGGCGGCCTGACGGAGAACGGTCGTAGCGCGGTGAACGTGCTTTCCTTCCTGTGCCTGGATGCTTATCAGAGCGTTCAGCTTCCTCAACCGAACCTTGGCGTGCGGGTTAACGAACTTATCGACCGGCCTTTCCTGCTTAAAACGGCAGAGACGATCCGCCTGGGCACCGGTATTCCGCAGATTTTCAATGATGAAGTGGTGGTGCCTGCTTTCCTGAATCGGGGGGTGTCGCTGGAAGACGCGCGCGATTACGCGGTGGTTGGCTGTGTAGAACTGTCGATTCCGGGTAAAACCTATGGGCTACACGATATCGCGATGTTTAACCTGCTGAAGGTGATGGAAATCGCGATGCAGGAGAACGAAGGCAACACAGCGCTGAGTTATGAAGGGTTGCTGGAGCATATTCGCACCAAAATTAATCACTATATTGCTCTGATGGTCGAGGGGAGCAATATCTGTGATATAGGCCATCGTGACTGGGCTCCGGTACCGTTGCTCTCTTCTTTTATCAGCGATTGTCTGGAGGTGGGAAAAGACATCACCGATGGTGGCGCACGCTATAACTTCTCTGGTGTACAGGGGATCGGGATAGCCAACCTGAGTGATTCACTCCACGCGCTGAAAGGGCTGGTCTTTGAACAGCAGCGCTTAAGTTTTGATGAGCTCTTAGCCGTATTAAACGCTAATTATGCCACGCCTGAGGGCAAAAAAATCCGCGCACGGTTGATTAATCGCTTCGAAAAATACGGCAATGATATCGATGATGTCGACAACATCAGCGCTGAACTGCTGCGCCACTACTGTAAAGAGGTCGAAAAATACCGTAACCCGCGCGGCGGGCAGTTCACGCCGGGTTCTTATACCGTGTCGGCACACGTGCCGCTAGGCGCGGTTGTAGGGGCAACGCCCGATGGCCGTTTTGCCGGCGAACAGCTGGCCGACGGTGGGCTCTCGCCGATGCTTGGGCAAGATATGCAGGGTCCAACGGCGGTACTTAAATCGGTAAGCAAGCTGGATAACTATCTGTTATCAAACGGTACGCTGCTAAATGTTAAATTCACCCCTGCGACGCTGGAAGGCGATGCCGGTCTGCAAAAGCTGGCGGATTTCCTGCGTGCCTTCACCCAACTTAAGCTGCAGCATATCCAGTTCAACGTGGTGAACGCGGAAACACTGCGTGAAGCGCAACAGCGTCCGCAGGATTTTGCCGGGCTGGTGGTGCGCGTTGCCGGATACAGCGCCTTCTTTGTTGAGTTATCGAAGGAGATCCAGGATGACATTATCCGCCGCACAGCGCATCAGCTGTGACGTGATGGAAACGCGCGCCGAGGTGGCGCGTATTTTCAATATTCAGCGCTACTCATTGAATGACGGTCGCGGCATCCGTACGGTGATATTTTTTAAAGGCTGCCCTCACCGCTGTCCGTGGTGTGCGAATCCGGAGTCGATTTCACCGAAAATCGAGACGGTGCGCAGAGAAAGTAAATGTCTGCACTGCGCCCCCTGCCTGCGGGACGCAGATGAGTGCCCGTCCGGTGCCTTCGGGTATATCGGGCGCGACGTGACGCTGGATGAGCTGGAAAACGAGGTAATGAAAGACGATGTATTCTTTCGTTCCTCGGGAGGCGGAGTGACGCTTTCGGGTGGAGAAGTATTGCTACAGGCGCCTTTCGCAACTCAGTTTCTTCAGAGGCTGCGTCGTTTCGGCGTGCATACGGCCATCGAAACGGCAGGCGATGCGCCTTTGTCCCGATTAATGCCGCTGGCCCACCAGTGTGATGAAGTGCTGTTTGATTTGAAGATCATGGACACGGCGCTGGCCCAATCCGTTTTGGCTATGAATCTCCCCAGGGTGCTGGATAATTTCCGCCAGCTGGTGGCAGACGGGATAAACGTGATTCCCCGCGTCCCGCTTATTCCTGGCTATACGCTCAACGAAACGAACATGGCGCGCGTGCTGGCTTTCCTGCTACCTTCAGGAATACGGCAGCTGCATTTATTGCCCTTCCATCAGTATGGGGAGCCAAAATACCGTCTGCTGGGACAGGAGTGGGGAATGAGGCAAGCGATCCCTCCGACAGAAGATGAGGTGTCAGCGATGCGTCAACTGGCAGAGCGCGAAGGTTACAACGTTACCCTGGGAGGTTGAATATGACAGTGATAACGGGACGTCATCTGGTGGCGGTGACCGCGTGCGTCAGTGGCGTCGCACATACCTATATGGCTGCCGAACGGCTGGAAAAGCTTTGCCAGCAGGAGAAGTGGAACGTTAACATCGAGACGCAGGGAGCGCTGGGCGTCGAGAGCGAGCTTACGGAAGAGGACATCCGGCGTGCCGATGTCGTATTGCTGATTACCGATATAGAACTGGCGGGCAGTGAGCGTTTCGAGAATGCGCGCTACGTGAAGTGCGGTATTAGCGCCTTTTTACGTGATCCACAAAAGGTGATGGGGGCGGTGCGTAAGATATTAGCCGCTCCGCAGCATACTCAGGTCATTCTGGACTGACGGCTTTCCCGGTGAGCTGGCTATGATACTGGCGACGGTATTCTGACGGCGAACGCTCCGTGTTCTTGCGAAATAACCGGCAGAAATAGTTGCTGTCGACAAATCCGCAGGCATGGGCCACCTCTTTCACTTTTAAATCATACCCTTTCAACAGCTGGCGCGCGTGTTCCAGCCGGGTATGCGTCAGGTATTCATTGAAACCCACAGCGCCCGTTTTCTGAAACAGATGCGACAGGTAGTTTGGGGAGATATAAAACGCCTGCGCGACGGATTCCCGGGTAAGCGGAGTGGCGTAGTGTTCGTCAATATAGACCCGAATCGCTTCAAAAAGAGCCTGGCTGCGGGAGGCGGTTTGGATCTGACTCCCCAGCAGGTCGACGCAGTGGCTAAGCAGGCTGGCGATAATCAGCCGTGCGGTTTGCTGCTCGTGCGGTTGCATCTGCATTTCATGGAGCGTCTGCAAGAGAAGCGATCCAATGCGCGGACCGCGGCGGGCAACGTGCTGCTTCGCCAGGTTACGAACGTCTACTCCATCCCAGTGTAGAAGGCTAAACCCAAGCTGCTGTTTGCCAAACAGGATGCTCATCGTTGTTGCGGGGACTTGCCATTGTGGATTATTCCAGCCGCCAGCCGGGACGTATAAAACATCACCCCGCTGTAAAACGCAGCCAGCCAGGTCTTTCATCGAACCTTCGATCGCGATCTCCAGACGCGGAAAATCGACCTGCAGGGCAAGTTCGGGGGCGGAGATCGCTGGGTTTGCAAAATGCACCTGACGCAGCGGCTTTGTGCCGTTGATCAGGTCAGTCAGGATGTGGGCAATGTCGTGGTGCATGGTGTAGATACCAGGGTATTGCCCGGCGAGCGTAGCGCCGCCGGGCATAAAGTATTAGCCGGTGTTACGCATACCCGCCGCAACGCCCGCAATTGTCACCATCAACGCCTGTTCAACGCGTGGGTCCGGCTCTTTACCTTCTTCTTCCGCCAGACGCGAACGGTGCAGCAGTTCTGCCTGCAGGACGTTCAGCGGGTCGGTGTAGATGTTACGCAGCTGAATAGACTCGGCAATCCACGGCAGGTCCGCCATCAGATGTGAGTCGTTGGCAATGTCCAGCACCACTTTGATGTCGCCTTCCAGCAGTTCGCGCAGCTCTTTACCCAGCGCCCACAGCTCTGGTTTCACCAGACGCTGGTCGTAGTATTCCGCCAGCCACAGGTCGGCTTTCGAGAAGACCATCTCCAGCATGCCCAGACGGGTAGAGAAGAACGGCCAGTCGCGGCACATGGTTTCCAGTTCGCTCTGTTTGCCGTCTTCCACCACTTTTTGCAGCGCGGCACCGGCACCCAGCCAGGCGGGCAGCATCAGGCGGTTCTGCGTCCAGGCGAAGATCCACGGGATCGCGCGCAGAGACTCTACGCCACCGGTTGGGCGGCGCTTCGCAGGACGTGAGCCCAGCGGCAGTTTACCCAGCTCCTGCTCAGGCGTGGCCGAGCGGAAGTAAGGAACGAAATCTTTGTTTTCACGCACGTAGCCGCGGTACAGATCGCAGGAGATATCAGACAACTCGTCCATGATATGGCACCAGGATGCTTTCGGCTCCGGCGGTGGCAGCAGGTTTGCTTCCAGGATAGCGCTGGTATAGAGCGACAGGCTGCTGATGGTCACTTCCGGCAGACCGTACTTGAAGCGGATCATCTCGCCCTGCTCGGTGACGCGCAGGCCGCCTTTCAGGCTTCCCGGCGGCTGTGACAGCAGCGCTGCGTGTGCAGGTGCGCCGCCACGGCCAATCGAGCCACCGCGTCCGTGGAACAAGGTCAGTTCAATACCGGCTTTCTCGCAGGTTTTGATCAGTGCGTCCTGCGCCTGATACTGCGCCCAGGATGCCGCCATCACGCCCGCATCTTTCGCGGAGTCGGAATAGCCAATCATCACCATCTGTTTGCCCTGAATAAAGCCGCGGTACCAGTCGATATTCAGCAGCTGGGTCATGACGTCGTTGGCGTTGTTCAGGTCGTCGAGGGTCTCAAACAGCGGGGCGACCGGCAGGGCGTAGTCGATTCCCGCTTCTTTCAGCAGAAGGTGAACGCCCAGCACGTCGGACGGCGTCTTCGCCATAGAGATCACATAGGCGGCCACCGATCCTTTCGGTGCGTCCACGATCGCTTTACAGGTGTTGAGCACTTCGCGGGTTTCGTTGCTTGGCTCCCAGTTGCGCGGCAGCAGAGGGCGCTTCGAGTTCAGCTCGCGGATCAGGAAGGCCTGTTTGTCGGCTTCGGACCAGCTTTCATAGTCGCCGATGCCGAGATAGCGGGTCAGCTCGCCCAGCGCTTCGGTATGACGGGTACTTTCCTGACGCACGTCGATACGCACCAGCGGCACGCCGAAACACTTCACGCGGCGCAGGGTGTCCAGCAGTTCGCCGTTAGCGATGATGCCCATCCCGCACGCCTGAAGTGATTTATAACAGGCATACAGCGGCTCCCAGAGCTGTTCGTTCTGGCTGAGCAGACCTTCTGGTTTTGGCAGGCGCTGGCCTTTCAGGCGCGCTTCCAGCCAGGCCTGAGTGGCCATCAGCTGACCACGCAGTTTCTTCATCAGGAAACGGTACGGCTCGCTGGCGCCTTCTTCTCCGGCCAGCGCGCGCAGTTCCGGCGTCGCTTCAACCATCGACAGTTCGGAGATCAGCACCTGAATGTCTTTCAGGAACAGGTCGGTCGCTTTCCAGCGGCTCAGGAGCAGGACGTGACGGGTGATTTCTGCGGTCACGTTCGGGTTGCCGTCGCGGTCGCCGCCCATCCAGGAGGTGAAGCGCACCGGAACAAAGTCAACCGGCAGGCGGTAGCCAAGGTTCTCTTCCAGCTGTTCGTTCAGCTCGCGAAGGTAGTTAGGCACCCCTTCCCACAGGCTGTTTTCCACCACCGCAAAGCCCCATTTGGCTTCGTCGACCGGGCTTGGGCGATGCTTACGAATTTCATCGGTGTGCCAGGACTGGGCAATCAGCTGGCGCAGACGGCGCATCAGCTGGTTGCGTTCGTAGTCGGCAATGTCTTTGTTATCCAACTGCTTCAGACAGTTGTTCACTTCCACCATTTTGTGGATCAGGGTGCGACGGGTAATTTCGGTGGGGTGTGCGGTCAGCACCAGCTCCAGCGAAAGCGACTCCACCGCTTTTTTGATGGTGGCTTCGTTGAGGTCTGGCTGGTCTTTCAGTTTACGAAGGGTGCGGGCAATGACTTCCGGGTTGCTGGCCGCTTCGCCATTTGGCGAAATGCTGTGGTATTGCTCAGCGGTGTTGGCCAGGTTCAGGAACTGGCTGAATGCGCGTGCAACGGGCAGCAGCTCATCGTTTGAGAGGTTCTGCAAGGTGGTGAGCAGCTCCTGACGACTGGCCTCGTTACCGGCACGGGAAGATTTAGACAGCTTGCGGATGGTTTCAACGCGGTCGAGGATGTTCTCCCCCAACGCGTCTTTGATGGTATCTCCAAGCACTTTGCCGAGCATACTGACATTACTACGCAACGCGGAATATTGTTCGTTCATAAAAACCCAGTCACCCCATCATTTTTGTTTATGCCCAGGCGAAAATTTTCTGGACATTATTTTGTCATCTCCCTTTATAAAGCCACGTAAAACCCCCGTCGTCAATTGCTGCGAAAACGGTTCAGCAAACGAATAAATGAGGGCAATTTACGAAATTTAATTCGCATTGCGTCAGATAAGAGATGCTTATGAAAATGTACAGAGGAAAGGGAGTAAACGCTAAAAATGGTAACTTCTGTTGCTATTTTGTTTGTATGTCCGGCCTTTTTTCCGCAAAAAAAATGCGGACCACGGGGTCCGCAAAAGTTCACGTTGGCTTTAGTTGTTCGAGTTTTGAGAGAAACTCGCTGACGGAGCGGGGACGTCAAGGGTCAAACACGTGCCGCCTCGTCTATGTGGTGTATTATTCAACAGAATGCTTGATAGGGATAATCGTTCGTTGCTATGCTATCTATCGCCATGAACTATCGTGGCGACGGAGGATGAATAATGAATATTCGCGATCTTGAATACCTGGTAGCGTTAGCTGAGCATCGTCACTTTCGCCGCGCGGCAGACTCCTGCCACGTCAGCCAGCCCACGCTGAGCGGCCAGATCCGCAAGCTGGAAGATGAGCTGGGCGTGATGCTGCTGGAGCGCACCAGTCGTAAGGTTCTGTTCACACAGGCAGGTCTGCTGCTGGTGGATCAGGCGCGCACCGTGCTGCGCGAGGTCAAAGTGCTCAAGGAAATGGCAAGCCAGCAGGGGGAAGCGATGTCCGGCCCGCTGCATATTGGCCTGATCCCAACCGTTGGCCCGTACCTGTTGCCGCACATTATTCCGATGCTGCACCAGACGTTCCCGAAACTCGAAATGTACCTGCATGAAGCGCAAACCCATCAGCTGCTGGCGCAGCTGGACAGCGGCAAGCTCGACTGCGCTATTCTGGCGCTGGTGAAAGAGAGTGAAGCCTTTATTGAAGTGCCGCTGTTCGATGAGCCGATGATGCTGGCGATCTATGAAGATCACCCGTGGGCGAACCGCGATCGCGTACCGATGGCCGATCTGGCCGGTGAAAAGCTGCTGATGCTGGAAGATGGCCACTGCCTGCGCGACCAGGCGATGGGCTTTTGCTTTGAAGCGGGCGCGGATGAAGATACCCATTTCCGCGCAACCAGCCTGGAAACGCTGCGTAATATGGTTGCGGCGGGAAGCGGTATTACGCTGCTGCCTGCGCTGGCCGTGCCGCGCGAGTGTAAACGTGATGGCGTGGTTTATCTGCCGTGCATTAAGCCGGAGCCGCGCCGCACTATCGGCCTGGTGTATCGTCCGGGTTCACCGCTGCGCAGCCGCTATGAGCAGCTGGCAGAGGCCATCCGTGGTTCGATGGATGGCCATTTCGACAGCGCGTTAAAACAGGCGGTTTAAGCCGTTCAGCGCAGCTACCCGATAGGCTTCCGCCATGGTCGGGTAGTTAAAGGTGGTGTTAACGAAGTACTCAATGGTGTTACCGCCGCCTTTCTGCTCCATTATCGCCTGGCCGATATGAATGATTTCCGCGGCGCGTTCACCAAAGCAGTGAATGCCGAGGATCTCTTTGGTCTCGCGATGGAACAGGATCTTCAGCGTTCCCACGCTCATCCCCACGATTTGCGCCCGCGCCAGATGTTTAAACTGCGCGCGTCCCACCTCGTAAGGCACCTTCATTGACGTCAGCTGCTGCTCGGTTTTCCCGACAGAACTGATTTCCGGGATGGTATAGATGCCCGTCGGAATATCTTCGATCAGGTGCGCCGTCGCTTCGCCTTTTACCAGCGCCTGTGCGGCAATGCGTCCCTGGTCGTAAGCGGCTGAGGCCAGGCTTGGGTAGCCAATCACGTCGCCGACCGCGTAAACGTGCGGCAGGGCGGTCTGATACATGCTGTTGACCTTCAGCTGACCGCGGCTGTCGGTCTCAAGCCCGATATTTTCCAGCTTCAGTGAATCTGTGTTGCCGGTACGGCCGTTGGCGTACAGCAGGCAGTCGGCTTTCAGCTTCTTACCGGACTTCAGGTGCATGATCACCCCGTCGTCACAGCCTTCAATTTTCTCGTACTCTTCGTTGTGGCGAATCACCACGCCGCTGTTCCAGAAGTGGTAGGAGAGGGAGTCCGACATCTCCTGATCGAGGAATGCCAGCAGGCGGTCGCGGGTGTTGATCAGGTCAACTTTGACGTCCATTCCGCGGAAGATCGACGCATATTCGCAGCCAATGACCCCTGCGCCATAGATAATGACGTGGCGGGGTTCATGGTGCAGGCTCAGAATCGAGTCGCTGTCGTAGACGCGCGGGTGTGAAAAGTCTACGTCGGCCGGATGGTAAGGGCGTGAGCCGCAGGCGATCACAAATTTTTCAGCCGTGATGGTTTCAACCGAACCGTCATGGCATTCGAGTGCCAGGGTGTGTTCATCCACAAAATGCGCGTTGCCCTGCAAAATTTCACAGTGGTTACGCTCATAAAATCCCTGACGCATGCGTGTCTGCTGGTTAATAACGGTATCCGCGTGATTCAGGATGTCAGCAAAGGATGAACGAAGAAGTCGGGAGTGGTCGCTGTAAAGAGGATTCTGGTTAAATTCGATAATGCGGCTAACGGCGTGGCGGAGGGCTTTCGAAGGGATGGTGCCCCAGTGGGTGCAACCGCCGCCGACATTATGGTAGCGCTCGATGACAGCTACTCTGGCTCCCTGTTTCACCAGACCCATAGCTGCACCTTCGCCGCCGGGGCCGGAACCAATAACTATTGCGTCGTAATCGTAGGAATGTGGCATGGTAAGGCTTACCTGTTCTTATACATAAAAGCAACAGAATCATAACATCATTGGCAGAGTAACCCAATTATCGTTGTGCTTTTTTCGGGCAGTGGAGCACAAACCGCACGTAAACAATCATTCACAAAGCCAGGCAAACAGATTAATTTTATTCTCTGGTATAGTGCCATCAGGCCTTTGGAAGGATTCAACTATCGTGATGGGCGTAAGAGCACAACAAAAAGAGAAAACCCGGCGTTCGCTGGTGGAAGCCGCATTCAGTCAACTGAGTGCTGAGCGGAGTTTTGCCAGTTTGAGCCTGCGCGAAGTCGCACGCGAGGCCGGGATTGCGCCAACGTCCTTCTATCGTCACTTCCGTGATGTGGATGAACTGGGCCTGACCATGGTCGACGAGAGCGGCCTGATGCTGCGCCAGCTGATGCGGCAGGCGCGTCAGCGTATCGCCAAAGGGGGCAGCGTGATCCGCACCTCCGTATCGACTTTTATGGAATTTATTGGCAATAACCCCAACGCGTTTCGTCTGCTTCTGCGCGAGCGTTCGGGCACATCGGCGGCGTTTCGTGCCGCCGTCGCGCGTGAAATTCAGCACTTCATCGCGGAACTTGCCGACTATCTTGAACTCGAAAACCATATGCCGCGGGCGTTTACTGAAGCACAGGCCGAGGCGATGGTGACGATTGTTTTCAGCGCGGGTGCCGAAGCGCTGGACGTCAGCATTGAACAACGCAAGCAGCTCGAAGAGCGACTGGTATTGCAGCTCAGGATGATCTCCAAAGGCGCGTACTACTGGTATCGCCGTGAACAAGAGAAACTGGCACATCAAACCGAAGAGTGAAGGTGAGTAATGAAACAGTCAGGTCAGGATAAAGGGACGCTGTTGCTGGCATTGATCGCTGGCTTATCCATTAATGGTACGTTTGCCGCTATTTTTAGCTCAA
This sequence comes from Enterobacter dykesii, assembly GCF_008364625.2. NCBI lineage: Bacteria > Pseudomonadati > Pseudomonadota > Gammaproteobacteria > Enterobacterales > Enterobacteriaceae > Enterobacter > Enterobacter dykesii. The sequence continues at coordinate 4,400,431 of NZ_CP126604.1, read as the reverse complement.
TCGTTCCATTTTCGATTTTCCCGCTTATTGCGCTGGTGCTGACGGTTTACTGCCTGCATCAACGGTACCTGAATCGCACCATGCCGGTGGGGTTACCGGGGCTGGCCGCTGCCTGCTTTATTCTGGGCGTATTGCTGTATAGCACCGTAGTTCGCGCGGAATATCCGGATATCGGCTCTAACTTCTTCCCTGCGGTACTGTCTGTGGCGCTGGTGTTCTGGATTGGCTCGCGCATGCGTAGCCGTAAAAGCCAGTTACCAGAGTAATGAATTATTTGTAGGGCAGGTACGCGAAGCGCCACCTGCCAAAAACGCCGGATGGCGCTACGCTTATCCGGCCTACAGATCACCGTGCGGTAAGTAAAACGCCGCACTCCATATGGTGCGTATACGGGAACTGATCGAACAGCGCCAGACGTTCAACCTTGTGCGTCTGGCCTAATGTTTCGAGGTTCTTGCACAGCGTCTCCGGGTTACAGGAGATGTACAAAATACGCGGGTACGCCTGCACCATCTTCTCGGTTTCGCTGTCCAGGCCACTGCGCGGCGGGTCGACAAAAATTGTCTCACATTGGTAGCTCTTGAGATCGATCCCTTCCAGGCGGTTAAACTGGCGTACGCCGTTCATGGCCTGGGTGAACTCTTCTGCGGCCATACGAATAATCTGCACGTTGTCGATATGGTTAGCGGCGATGTTGTACTGCGCGGCAGCCACCGACGGCTTGGCGATTTCCGTCGCCAGAACGCGATCGAAGTTACGCGCCAGCGCCAGCGAGAAGTTGCCGTTACCGCAGTAGAGCTCAAGCAGATCGCCCGTTGCCCCTTCCGTCGCCTTCAGCGCCCACTCCAGCATCTGCACGTTCATAGCGGCATTCGGCTGGGTGAAGCTGTTCTCGACCTGACGATACACCATCTCTTTACCTGCCACCGGCAGGCGTTCGTCGATGTAGTCCTGATCCAGCATGATTTTGGTTTTTGTCGCGCGGCCAATCAGGTGAACGTTGATGTTCTGCGCGCGCAGCGCATCGCGCAGCGCTTCTGCCTGCTCGCGCCACTCGTCGTTAAGCGCTTTGTGGTACAGCAGAGAGACAATCGCCTGATTGCTTTGCGTGGTCAGGTAGTCAATCTGGAACAGCTTGTTACGCAGTACCGGATTGTTGCGCACGCCGTCCATTATCAGCGTCATCAACTGGTTAATGAGCTCGCTCGCCGCCGGAAAACTGTCGACGCGAATACGGGATTTCGTCTGCTGATCGAAAATGATGTGGTACAGGTCGTCACCGTCGTGCCAGATGCGGAACTCGGCGCGCATGCGGTAGTGGCTGACAGGAGAGCGGAACACCTCGGGAACGGGCGCGTTGAAAGGCGTCATCATACTTTGCAGGCGGACGACTTTCTCTGCCAGTTGCGCGTCGTACTGTTCTGTCGGGAGGTGTTCTGGGGTCATGATGCGTCCTGAGTGATAAAGAATTACGCGGGGATTGTAGGCATTGTTCAGGGGATGTCCAGATTTAATGGGCAATAGCTGTCTGGACATCCATACGTGTCTAATTGTAGCATTCTGTTTCCGGTCTCCTGAGAGTGAAAAGGGAATCCAGTGTAAATCTGGAGCTGACGCGCAGCGGTAAAGACTGGCGGGATGAGCGTTGTAGACACTGTGAAAATGGGAAGTCTTCATCCTTATATAGCCACCTAGCCCGAAGACCTGCCGGGATCACGTCGCATTTGGTTTCATCATCGCGTGCTATCGATGAGGCCTGCGGCATCCTTCTTATATTGTGGATGCTTTAACAATGATTAAAAAAGTATCGCTGTTGACGGCGTTGTCCGTCACGGCATTTTCGGGCTGGGCGCAGGATAGCGCCGACTCGTTGGTGGTGACGGCAAATCGTTTTGAACAACCTGAAAAAACTATTCTGGCTGCAAACACGGTTGTTACGCGTGCCGATATTGACCGCTGGCAATCAACCTCAGTCCTGGATGTTATGCGTCGCCTGCCCGGCGTGGATACGGCGCAAAGTGGTGGGATGGGGCAACTCTCTTCTCTCTTTATACGTGGCACCAACTCCAGCCACGTCCTGATCCTTGTTGATGGGATCCGCCTTAACCAGGCGGGTGTTACGGGGTCATCCGATCTCAGCCAGTTCCCGATCTCCCTGGTGCAGCGTATCGAATATGTTCGTGGACCGCGTTCGGCGGTATACGGCTCGGACGCGATCGGCGGAGTCGTAAACATTATTACTACTCGCGCGAAGGACGGTACCACGCTGAATGCAGGTGTAGGGTCGCATGGTTACCAGAATTATGGCGGCAGTACTCAGCAAACATTGGGCGACAGCACGCGCGTCACGCTTGCGGGTGATTACACCTATACCAAAGGGTTTGATGTGGTTGCAGACGGCAACAATGGTGGCCTTGCCCAGACCGATCGCGACGGCTTTATGAATAAAACGCTCTATGGTGCAGTGGATCACGCATTCTCGGAGCAGTGGAGCGGATTTGTTCGCGGCTTTGGCTACAGCAACCGTACTGCCTACGACGGTTACTACAGTTCATTTACCCCTGACGTACTGGTCGATACCCGCCAGCTCTATAGTCAGACCTGGGATGCAGGATTGCGCTTCAACGATGACATCTTCCATTCACAGTTGCTCACCAGCTATAGCCACAGCAAGGACTATAACTACGACCCAAATTTGGGCCGCTACGATTCGACAGCCACGCTGGATGAAATCAAACAGTACAACGTCCAGTGGATCAACTCCGTTGATGTTGGCCATGGAAACATTGGCGCGGGCGTTGACTGGCAGAAGCAGAGCACCGAGCCGGGTACAAACTACGTGACCAACGGCTACGAACTGCGTAACACCGGCCTTTACCTGACCGGGTTGCAGCAGTTTGGTGACTTCACTCTGGAAGGAGCGGTTCGCAGCGATGACAACTCTCAGTTCGGTCGCCATGGCACCTGGCAAAGTAGTGCGGCCTGGGAGTTCGTGGAGGGTTACCGCTTCGTTGCTTCGTATGGTACGGCCTATAAAGCACCGAATCTGGGACAACTCTATGGTTTCTATGGCAATGACCATCTTGATCCAGAAGAGAGCAAGCAGTGGGAAGGTGCGTTTGAAGGCCTGACGGCGGGCGTGAGCTGGCGCGTTTCTGGCTACCGTAATGACGTTGATAATCTCATCGACTTCAATAATAACCTTCAGCAATATTACAACGTCGGTAAAGCGCGCATTAAAGGTGTGGAAGCGACAGCATCGTTTGATACGGGTCCGTTGACGCATACTGTAGGCTACGACTATGTGGATGCCCGCAATGCCGCAACCAACGAACTTCTGGACCGTCGTGCTAAGCAGCAGGTGAAATATCAGCTCGACACGCAGATCTATGATTTCGACTGGAGCCTGACTTATCACTATCTCGGTACGCGTTATGACACTGACTTTGGTGCTTATCCGTCTGAGAAAGTAAAAATGGGCGGTGTCAGCCTGTGGGATGTCGCAGTTTCGTATCCTGTCACCTCACATCTCACAGTTCGTGGTAAAATAGCCAACCTGTTCGATAAAGATTACGAGACAGTTTATGGCTACCAAACTGCAGGACGGGAATACACCTTGTCTGGCAGCTACACCTTCTAACCCGCGTCCCACCGTGCTGGTGTTTGATTCCGGCGTCGGTGGGCTTTCGGTCTATGATGAGATTCGGCATCTTCTGCCGGATCTCCATTACATCTACGCCTTCGATAACGTCGCTTTCCCGTATGGGGAAAAGAGCGAAGATTTTATTGTTGAGCGTGTGGTTGAAATCGTCACCGCGGTACAAAAGCGCTATCCCCTTGCGCTGGCCGTCATCGCCTGTAATACGGCGAGCACGGTTTCTCTTCCCGCCCTGCGTGAAAAATTCCCGTTCCCGGTTGTGGGCGTCGTTCCTGCAATAAAGCCAGCCGCGCGCCTGACGGCGAACGGCATTGTGGGTTTGCTGGCAACGCGAGGCACGGTAAAGCGTCCTTATACCCGCGAACTGATCGACCGTTTTGCCAACGAATGCCAGATTGCGATGCTTGGTTCGGCTGAACTGGTGGAGATGGCTGAAGCGAAGCTGCATGGAAAGGCGGTATCACTCGACGAGCTGCGTCGTATTCTTCGTCCGTGGCTGCGCATGCCTGAACCCCCGGATACCGTTGTGCTGGGGTGCACCCACTTCCCGCTATTACAGGAAGAGCTATTAGAGGTGTTCCCGGAGGGAACGCGCCTGGTGGATTCCGGTGCGGCTATCGCCCGTCGTACGGCCTGGTTGCTGGAGCATGAAGCGCCGGATGCGAAATCTATCGATGCGAATATTGCGTTTTGTATGGCCATCACGAAAGAGACTGAGCAACTTTTACCCGTTTTACGCCGTTATAGCTTTGAAACGCTCGAAAAACTGGCGCTGTAGCACGGTTTTGAGCAAAAAAGAGACGGTTGAAAGTTTTTTTTAAAAGAGGGGTTGTCAACGTCTGAGAACTCCCTATAATGCGCCTCCACTGACACGGAACAACGGCTTACAGGCCGCCGGGTTAGCGGGGTTCAGAGATGAACGCCGGCAGAGAAAAGCAAAAATAATCGCTTGACTCTGAATGAGGAAAACGTAATATACGGGACCTCGCAACGGTGAGCTTAACGCCGCGTTGCAACTGCTCTTTAACAATTTATCAGACAATCTGTGTGGGCACTCAAAGTGACATGGATTCTTAACGTCCTCGGACGAAAAATGAATACCAAGTCTCTGAGTGAACATACGTAATTCATTACGAAGTTTAATTCACGAGCATCAAACTTAAATTGAAGAGTTTGATCATGGCTCAGATTGAACGCTGGCGGCAGGCCTAACACATGCAAGTCGAGCGGTAGCACAGGGAGCTTGCTCCCGGGTGACGAGCGGCGGACGGGTGAGTAATGTCTGGGAAACTGCCTGATGGAGGGGGATAACTACTGGAAACGGTAGCTAATACCGCATAACGTCGCAAGACCAAAGAGGGGGACCTTCGGGCCTCTTGCCATCAGATGTGCCCAGATGGGATTAGCTAGTAGGTGGGGTAACGGCTCACCTAGGCGACGATCCCTAGCTGGTCTGAGAGGATGACCAGCCACACTGGAACTGAGACACGGTCCAGACTCCTACGGGAGGCAGCAGTGGGGAATATTGCACAATGGGCGCAAGCCTGATGCAGCCATGCCGCGTGTATGAAGAAGGCCTTCGGGTTGTAAAGTACTTTCAGCGGGGAGGAAGGCGATAAGGTTAATAACCTTGTCGATTGACGTTACCCGCAGAAGAAGCACCGGCTAACTCCGTGCCAGCAGCCGCGGTAATACGGAGGGTGCAAGCGTTAATCGGAATTACTGGGCGTAAAGCGCACGCAGGCGGTCTGTCAAGTCGGATGTGAAATCCCCGGGCTCAACCTGGGAACTGCATTCGAAACTGGCAGGCTAGAGTCTTGTAGAGGGGGGTAGAATTCCAGGTGTAGCGGTGAAATGCGTAGAGATCTGGAGGAATACCGGTGGCGAAGGCGGCCCCCTGGACAAAGACTGACGCTCAGGTGCGAAAGCGTGGGGAGCAAACAGGATTAGATACCCTGGTAGTCCACGCCGTAAACGATGTCGACTTGGAGGTTGTGCCCTTGAGGCGTGGCTTCCGGAGCTAACGCGTTAAGTCGACCGCCTGGGGAGTACGGCCGCAAGGTTAAAACTCAAATGAATTGACGGGGGCCCGCACAAGCGGTGGAGCATGTGGTTTAATTCGATGCAACGCGAAGAACCTTACCTACTCTTGACATCCAGAGAACTTAGCAGAGATGCTTTGGTGCCTTCGGGAACTCTGAGACAGGTGCTGCATGGCTGTCGTCAGCTCGTGTTGTGAAATGTTGGGTTAAGTCCCGCAACGAGCGCAACCCTTATCCTTTGTTGCCAGCGGTCCGGCCGGGAACTCAAAGGAGACTGCCAGTGATAAACTGGAGGAAGGTGGGGATGACGTCAAGTCATCATGGCCCTTACGAGTAGGGCTACACACGTGCTACAATGGCGCATACAAAGAGAAGCGACCTCGCGAGAGCAAGCGGACCTCATAAAGTGCGTCGTAGTCCGGATTGGAGTCTGCAACTCGACTCCATGAAGTCGGAATCGCTAGTAATCGTAGATCAGAATGCTACGGTGAATACGTTCCCGGGCCTTGTACACACCGCCCGTCACACCATGGGAGTGGGTTGCAAAAGAAGTAGGTAGCTTAACCTTCGGGAGGGCGCTTACCACTTTGTGATTCATGACTGGGGTGAAGTCGTAACAAGGTAACCGTAGGGGAACCTGCGGTTGGATCACCTCCTTACCTTAAAGAACCTGCCTTTGTAGTGCTCACACAGATTGTCTGATGAAAAACAGCAGTAAAAATCTCTGCAGGCTTGTAGCTCAGGTGGTTAGAGCGCACCCCTGATAAGGGTGAGGTCGGTGGTTCAAGTCCACTCAGGCCTACCAGACTCCTTTTAAAGGATGAGCGGTACAGAGATTGCAAACGATGGGGCTATAGCTCAGCTGGGAGAGCGCCTGCTTTGCACGCAGGAGGTCTGCGGTTCGATCCCGCATAGCTCCACCATCTTTTACTGCGAACCCAAGAAAACTTCAGAGTGAACCTGAAAAGGTGCACTGCGAAGTTTTGCTCTTTAAAAATCTGGATCAAGCTGAAAATTGAAACGACACACATGTTATGTGTGTTCGAGTCTCTCAAATTTTCGCAATCAGAAGTGAAACATCTTCGGGTTGTGAGGTTAAGCGACTAAGCGTACACGGTGGATGCCCTGGCAGTCAGAGGCGATGAAGGACGTGCTAATCTGCGAAAAGCGCCGGCGAGGTGATATGAACCTTTGACCCGGCGATGTCCGAATGGGGAAACCCAGTGCAATTCGTTGCACTATCGTTAACTGAATACATAGGTTAACGAGGCGAACCGGGGGAACTGAAACATCTAAGTACCCCGAGGAAAAGAAATCAACCGAGATTCCCCCAGTAGCGGCGAGCGAACGGGGAGCAGCCCAGAGTCTGAATCAGCTTGTGTGTTAGTGGAAGCGTCTGGAAAGTCGCACGGTACAGGGTGACAGTCCCGTACACGAAAGCACACAGGCTGTGAACTCGAAGAGTAGGGCGGGACACGTGGTATCCTGTCTGAATATGGGGGGACCATCCTCCAAGGCTAAATACTCCTGACTGACCGATAGTGAACCAGTACCGTGAGGGAAAGGCGAAAAGAACCCCGGCGAGGGGAGTGAAAAAGAACCTGAAACCGTGTACGTACAAGCAGTGGGAGCACCTTCGTGGTGTGACTGCGTACCTTTTGTATAATGGGTCAGCGACTTATATTCTGTAGCAAGGTTAACCGTATAGGGGAGCCGAAGGGAAACCGAGTCTTAACTGGGCGTTAAGTTGCAGGGTATAGACCCGAAACCCGGTGATCTAGCCATGGGCAGGTTGAAGGTTGGGTAACACTAACTGGAGGACCGAACCGACTAATGTTGAAAAATTAGCGGATGACTTGTGGCTGGGGGTGAAAGGCCAATCAAACCGGGAGATAGCTGGTTCTCCCCGAAAGCTATTTAGGTAGCGCCTCGTGAACTCATCTTCGGGGGTAGAGCACTGTTTCGGCTAGGGGGCCATCCCGGCTTACCAACCCGATGCAAACTACGAATACCGAAGAATGTTATCACGGGAGACACACGGCGGGTGCTAACGTCCGTCGTGAAGAGGGAAACAACCCAGACCGCCAGCTAAGGTCCCAAAGTCATGGTTAAGTGGGAAACGATGTGGGAAGGCACAGACAGCCAGGATGTTGGCTTAGAAGCAGCCATCATTTAAAGAAAGCGTAATAGCTCACTGGTCGAGTCGGCCTGCGCGGAAGATGTAACGGGGCTAAACCATGCACCGAAGCTGCGGCAGCGACGCTTATGCGTTGTTGGGTAGGGGAGCGTTCTGTAAGCCGTTGAAGGTGGCCTGTGAGGGTTGCTGGAGGTATCAGAAGTGCGAATGCTGACATAAGTAACGATAAAGCGGGTGAAAAGCCCGCTCGCCGGAAGACCAAGGGTTCCTGTCCAACGTTAATCGGGGCAGGGTGAGTCGACCCCTAAGGCGAGGCCGAAAGGCGTAGTCGATGGGAAACAGGTTAATATTCCTGTACTTGGTGTTACTGCGAAGGGGGGACGGAGAAGGCTATGTTAGCCGGGCGACGGTTGTCCCGGTTTAAGCATGTAGGCGGAGGTTCCAGGTAAATCCGGTACCTTTTTAACGCTGAGGTGTGATGACGAGGCACTACGGTGCTGAAGTAACAAATGCCCTGCTTCCAGGAAAAGCCTCTAAGCATCAGGTAACACGAAATCGTACCCCAAACCGACACAGGTGGTCAGGTAGAGAATACCAAGGCGCTTGAGAGAACTCGGGTGAAGGAACTAGGCAAAATGGTGCCGTAACTTCGGGAGAAGGCACGCTGATATGTAGGTGAAGCCCCTGCGGGTGGAGCTGAAATCAGTCGAAGATACCAGCTGGCTGCAACTGTTTATTAAAAACACAGCACTGTGCAAACACGAAAGTGGACGTATACGGTGTGACGCCTGCCCGGTGCCGGAAGGTTAATTGATGGGGTTAGCGGTAACGCGAAGCTCTTGATCGAAGCCCCGGTAAACGGCGGCCGTAACTATAACGGTCCTAAGGTAGCGAAATTCCTTGTCGGGTAAGTTCCGACCTGCACGAATGGCGTAATGATGGCCAGGCTGTCTCCACCCGAGACTCAGTGAAATTGAACTCGCTGTGAAGATGCAGTGTACCCGCGGCAAGACGGAAAGACCCCGTGAACCTTTACTATAGCTTGACACTGAACACTGGTCCTTGATGTGTAGGATAGGTGGGAGGCTTTGAAGCGTGGACGCCAGTCTGCGTGGAGCCGCCCTTGAAATACCACCCTTTAATGGCTGGTGTTCTAACGTAGACCCGTAATCCGGGTTGCGGACAGTGTCTGGTGGGTAGTTTGACTGGGGCGGTCTCCTCCCAAAGAGTAACGGAGGAGCACGAAGGTTAGCTAATCCTGGTCGGACATCAGGAGGTTAGTGCAATGGCATAAGCTAGCTTGACTGCGAGAGTGACGGCTCGAGCAGGTGCGAAAGCAGGTCATAGTGATCCGGTGGTTCTGAATGGAAGGGCCATCGCTCAACGGATAAAAGGTACTCCGGGGATAACAGGCTGATACCGCCCAAGAGTTCATATCGACGGCGGTGTTTGGCACCTCGATGTCGGCTCATCACATCCTGGGGCTGAAGTAGGTCCCAAGGGTATGGCTGTTCGCCATTTAAAGTGGTACGCGAGCTGGGTTTAGAACGTCGTGAGACAGTTCGGTCCCTATCTGCCGTGGGCGCTGGAGAATTGAGGGGGGCTGCTCCTAGTACGAGAGGACCGGAGTGGACGCATCACTGGTGTTCGGGTTGTCATGCCAATGGCACTGCCCGGTAGCTAAATGCGGAAAAGATAAGTGCTGAAAGCATCTAAGCACGAAACTTGCCCCGAGATGAGTTCTCCCTGACCCTTTAAGGGTCCTGAAGGAACGTTGAAGACTACGACGTTGATAGGTCGGGTGTGTAAGCGCAGCGATGCGTTGAGCTAACCGATACTAATGAACCGTGAGGCTTAACCTTACAACGCCGAAGGTGTTTTGGCGAAGAGAGACACGATTTTCAGCCTGATACAGATTTAACAGAATTTGCCTGGCGGCTTTAGCGCGGTGGTCCCACCTGACCCCATGCCGAACTCAGAAGTGAAACGCCGTAGCGCCGATGGTAGTGTGGGGTCTCCCCATGTGAGAGTAGGGAACTGCCAGGCATCAAATTAAGTAGTAAGCCGGTGCATTAATCCGGTGGTTACAGCAGTCTTCGGTGGAGCGGTAGTTCAGTCGGTTAGAATACCTGCCTGTCACGCAGGGGGTCGCGGGTTCGAGTCCCGTCCGTTCCGCCACTTATTAAGACATTAAGCCTGCCTAATTGGCAGGCTTAATGGCAAAAAAACTTTAGGGGCGTAGCTCAGTTGGTAGAGCACCGGTCTCCAAAACCGGGTGTCGCGAGTTCGAGTCTCTCCGCCCCTGCCATATATAATCCTTTGCTTCGGCAAAGGATTTTTTTTTGCCTGAAACACTGCAGAAAACTCTCTTCATAATATTCAGCCAGCATTCCTGCTGGCTGATGCATCAATCCATTATATTGATTTTTAATAGATCTTTTATCTGCGCTTGCTTATCACTGTTTTGCAGCCAAATTGCATACAGCGGCCTGGTAAGCGTGGTGGAATCCATCACGGTGTGCAGCCCTGCTTTAGTGTCTGCCCAGCGAACAGGTAACCAGGTACAACCTTTCAGCAGGGACAGCTGCTGACAGGCGATCTCTGCAGAGCTGGTCGTTAACTGCGGAACATCATCAGGCGCAATTAGTCCCGTCTCGTGCTGCTGAAAATCTGGCCCCCATTCCAGGCGTAAATAGGTCAGGTCTGCCTTCATCATCGAAGGTTCAGACGCATAAAGCGCCAGGCCAAACTGGCCCACGATCTGGCTGCTAAATTCGTCCATCTTGGGGGCTTCGGTTGTAATCAGAAGATCAAGCTGGCGCTCATGAAGTTGCTTAACCAGCGACTGCCGTTGCGCAATCCTGGCTTCAAATTGCAGGTGGCCGTGTGAATTATACAGCCGGGTAAGCCACTGACTTAGCATACATTCCCACAGAGAAGCGCTGGCCCCTATCGAGAACTCATTATGCCTCGAAGTATGCGCCACCTCTTTACGTGCTGCCTGCCAGGTATTCATGAGCGTTTCTGCGTACGGCAGCAGTTTCTCACCGGCCGGCGTTAAGCGAATATTGTTGCGATGGCGGGTAAAAAGATTCACACCCAGTTGATTTTCCAGCTGTCGAATACGAAAACTGACTGCTGACTGCGTCAGGTAAAGGGCCTCAGCTGCTCGCCCAAAGTGGCGTGTTCTGCTCACTTCAAGGAAAGTTTTAAGCAATTCCGTATCCACATCTTTCTCCGCAAAATTATTTGTCGTTATGATTTAAATGTTTTGTTTTACACTCTGTCAAGCGTAACTAATACTCCGCGCCATAAATAGCTCGGCCAAAGAATTAGGAGCGTGTAGGATGGCGGAAAGCTTTACGACGACTAATCGTTTTTTCGACAATAAACATTATCCGCGCGGGTTCTCTCGTCACGGCGATTTCACCATCAAAGAAGCTCAACTGCTTGAGCGCCATGGTTATGCCTTTAATGAGCTGGATCTGGGTAAGCGTGAACCTGCAACCGAAGACGAAAAACAGTTTGTTTCTGTTTGCCGTGGTGAGCGTGAGCCGGAGTCTGAAGCGGAACGTGTATGGATCAAGTACATGGCGCGCATTAAGCGTCCTAAGCGCTTCCATACGCTGTCTGGCGGCAAGCCGCAGATGGAAGGTGCAGAAGACTACACCGAGTCTGATGACTAAAATGAAAAGAAGGGGCTACGGCCCCTTTTTTTATGCCAGCAATTTCTGCAAATGCAGCAGCAAACGATCGATGGCACGGTAGCTCAGCGCCTCTTGCAAATGTTTCCTCTCAATGTCAGTGCATCCCTCTACGTCAGCAATGGTTCTGGCCACCTTCAACAAACGCTGCCACGCACGTATGGACAGCCCGAACCGCGTCAACGTCTCCTCCAGCCATCCCGCATCTTCGACGTTAAGAGAACAAAACTGCCGGATCCCGGCGTTATCCAGCCGCGCATTCAACCTGTTCTGACGAGCGTACTGCCGCGTCTGGGCCGCAATCACACGTTCGCGTACCTCCGCTGAGCTTTCACCCGTTATGCCCGTTTGCCTGAGCAGACCCGGCGGGGGAAGGGGGATTTCGAGGGATAAATCGAAACGGTCGAGGAACGGGCCTGATAACTTACCCAGATAGCGTAGCGTCTGCTCTGGCGTACAGCGGTTATGGTTTCCCTGGTAGTGACCCGTCGGGCTGGGATTCATCGCCGCGACCAGCTGAAACTGCGCGGGATAGCTTATTTTCGCCCGCGTGCGTGAGATATGTATCTCACCGGATTCAATGGGCTCCCTCAGTGCATCCAGCACGCGGCGCTCAAACTCCGGCAGCTCGTCAAGAAACAGAATGCCATTGTGTGCCAGCGAGATCTCACCCGGCCCGGGGATAGACCCGCCGCCAACCATTGCCGTCAGTGAAGCGCTATGATGCGGCGAACGAAAAGGACGGCGGCGCCACTGTTTTTGCAACGAGGCAGAGCTGATGAGGCTATATATGGCGGCGCTTTCCAGCGCTTCATGGTTATTGAGCGGTGGAAGCAACCCGCTCAGCCTGCTCGCCAGCATCGTTTTCCCCGTACCCGGCGGGCCAATTAACAGAAGATTGTGTCCACCTGCCGCCGTAATCTCCAGCGCCCGTTTCCCTTGCTCCTGTCCCATAATCTCGCTGAGATCCTCTGGTGCATCCGCTATAACATCATCACATTCCTCCGGCTCGGACAGTTCATGCCGTCCTTCCAGCCACGCACAAACTTCCTGTAAATGCCCGGCGATGAGACACCCTTTCTCGGCAATAAGACTCACTTCTGATGCATTTTCATTGGCGACAATGATTTGCCGCCCTGCTCGTATGGCTTCCAGCGCTCCCGATATCGCACCGGGAACGCCTCTTAACGCGCCTGTGAGCGCGAGTTCGCCAACAAACTCATACGAGCCTAGCCGTGTCGTATTAAGCTGCTCAGAAGCCGCGAGAAGGGCAATTGCGATAGGTAAATCGTATCGTCCCCCCTCTTTAGGCAGATCGGCGGGGGCAAGGTTGATGGTGATCTTCTTCGCGGGGAAGGTATAACCGCTATTTATTATTGCGCTGCGAACGCGATCCCTGGCCTCTTTAACCGTCGTTTCAGGTAACCCGACAAGCGTGAGTCCGGGTAGCCCATTGCTCAAATGAACCTCGACCGAAATAAGCGGTGCCTTTACCCCGAGAGCCGCACGCGTATAAACAACTGACAGTGACATTTGCACTACCTCCTGGTGTGACTATGCCAGCGCCTTTTTTGCCTGTTTAGCGTCGTTTTGCGAATTTACGCCGCCTGTTCAGAGATTTTAAGCGCACACTGAAACCCTTGCATAATCGTGGAAGCCTCCTCGCAGAATGTAAAAAGCCCCGTTTTGACGGTAAAAACCGCAGTGAAAAAATGAAAAATATTCATTTTCTAATTTCCGTATATAAAACAACGGTTTTAAGAAATATGATTCGCTGCCTAATCAAATCCGTCATAAATAAATCTTGTGTTTGATTTAAAAACTGTGATAACTCTTTAGGTATTCCTTCGAACAAGATGCAAAAAGAACTGAAAATGACAGCCCTTCTACGAGTGATTAGCCTGGTCGTGATTAGCGTGGTGGTGATTATTATCCCACCGTGCGGGGCTGCACTTGGACGAGGAAAGGCTTAGAAATCAAGCCTTAACGAACTAAGACCCCCGCACCGAAAGGTTCGGGGGTTTTTTTATGACTAAAAAACGTAAATGAGGAGCAGAGAATGACGACTAGCACAAAATTCTGTTTCTCCCGATTTATGACGGGGAACTAACTATGAATGGGGCACAGTGGGTAGTACATGCGTTGCGCGCGCAGGGAGTCGAAACCGTATTCGGTTATCCGGGTGGCGCAATTATGCCGATTTACGATGCACTGTATGACGGCGGCGTGGAACATCTCTTGTGCCGACACGAGCAGGGCGCAGCGATGGCAGCCATCGGCTATGCCCGAGCGACGGGTAAAACTGGCGTGTGTATGGCGACGTCAGGCCCGGGCGCAACTAACCTCATCACCGGCCTGGCTGACGCGCTGCTGGATTCCGTTCCCGTTGTCGCCATCACCGGGCAGGTGGCGTCTCCGTTCATCGGTACCGATGCTTTTCAGGAAGTCGACGTCCTTGGTTTATCGCTGGCCTGCACCAAACACAGCTTCCTCGTCCAGTCTCTGGAAGAGCTGCCGCGCGTAATGGCAGAAGCGTTCGACGTGGCAAGCTCCGGCCGTCCTGGTCCGGTTCTGGTCGATATACCGAAAGATATCCAGGTGGCACTCGGCGATCTGGAACCTCACTTTTCCACCGTTGAAAGCGACGATGCGTTTCCGGATGCGGAAGTTGAAGAGGCTCGTCAGATGCTGGCGCAGGCGAAACAGCCGATGCTGTACGTCGGAGGTGGCGTCGGCATGGCGCAGGCCGTTCCAGCCCTGCGTGAATTTATCGCAACAACGCAGATGCCAGCGACCTGCACGCTGAAAGGTCTCGGTGCAGTCGACGCGGATTTCCCCTACTATCTGGGCATGCTGGGGATGCACGGCACCAAAGCGGCAAACCTGGCGGTGCAGGAGTGCGATCTGCTCATCGCCGTAGGTGCCCGTTTTGACGACCGCGTCACCGGCAAGCTGAATACCTTTGCGCCGAACGCCAAAGTCATCCATATGGATATCGACCCGGCGGAAATGAACAAGCTGCGTCAGGCGCATGTCGCCTTGCAGGGCGATCTCAACGCGCTGTTACCGGCATTGCAGCAGCCGCTGGATATCAACGCATGGCGTCAGCACACCGCAGATATGCGCGCCGAGCACGCCTGGCGGTACGACCACCCCGGCGAGGCCATTTACGCGCCGCTGCTGTTGAAGCAGTTGTCCGACCGTAAACCGGCTGACAGCGTCGTCACCACCGACGTAGGCCAGCACCAGATGTGGTCCGCGCAGCACATGACCTACACCCGCCCGGAAAACTTCATCACCTCCAGCGGGTTAGGGACGATGGGCTTCGGTCTGCCGGCAGCCGTTGGCGCGCAGGTTGCCCGCCCGAACGATACCGTTATCTGTATCTCCGGTGACGGCTCCTTCATGATGAACGTTCAGGAGCTCGGCACCGTTAAGCGTAAGCAGTTGCCGCTGAAGATCGTGTTGCTCGACAACCAGCGTTTAGGAATGGTTCGCCAGTGGCAACAGCTGTTCTTCCAGGAGCGCTACAGCGAAACGACTCTTACCGATAACCCCGATTTCCTCACCCTGGCCAGCGCCTTTGGCATCCCTGGTCAGCACATCACCCGTAAAGATCAGGTTGAAGCGGCGCTCGACACCATGCTGAACAGCGATGGGCCTTACCTGCTTCATGTCTCAATCGACGAACTCGAGAACGTCTGGCCGTTGGTACCGCCTGGTGCCAGTAACTCACAAATGATGGAGAAATTATCATGATGCAGCATCAGGTCGCCGTACAGGCTCGCTTCAACCCGGAAACTTTAGAACGCGTTTTGCGCGTGGTGCGTCATCGTGGTTTTCAGATTTGCTCTATGAATATGGAGACGGCCACTGACGCCCGGAATATCAGTATCGAATTAACCGTTGCCAGCCCGCGGTCGGTCGACTTACTGTTTAGTCAGTTATCAAAGCTGGTAGACGTTGCCCATGTTGCCATCTGCCAGAGCACAACCACATCACAACAAATCCGCGCTTAAGCGTGACAGGACGAAAAAATGACGACAAAAAAAGCTGATTACATTTGGTTCAACGGTGAGATGGTTCGCTGGGAGGACGCGAAGGTCCACGTGATGTCCCACGCGCTGCACTACGGTACCTCCGTATTTGAAGGCATCCGCTGCTACGATTCTCACAAAGGGCCAGTGGTGTTCCGCCATCGCGAACACATGCAGCGTCTGCATGACTCAGCCAAAATTTATCGTTTCCCGGTTTCACAAAGCGTTGACGAGCTGATGGAAGCCTGCCGCGACGTGATCCGTAAAAACAACCTGACCAGCGCCTATATCCGTCCGCTGGTCTTCGTGGGTGACGTCGGCATGGGCGTGAACCCGCCAGCGGGCTATACCACAGATGTGATCATTGCCGCGTTCCCGTGGGGTGCTTATCTGGGTGCAGAAGCCCTGGAGCAGGGGATCGACGCAATGGTCTCTTCCTGGAACCGCGTTGCGCCAAACACTATCCCGACCGCCGCGAAAGCAGGCGGTAACTACCTTTCGTCCCTGCTGGTCGGTAGCGAAGCGCGCCGCCACGGCTATCAGGAAGGTATCGCCCTCGACGTAAATGGCTACATCTCTGAAGGTGCGGGCGAAAACCTGTTTGAAGTGAAAGACGGCATTTTGTTCACGCCGCCGTTCACTTCGTCCGCGCTGCCGGGCATCACCCGTGACGCCATCATCAAGCTGGCGAAAGATCTGGGTATCGAAGTGCGCGAACAGGTGCTTTCCCGCGAATCCCTGTATCTGGCGGATGAAGTGTTTATGTCCGGTACGGCGGCTGAAATCACGCCGGTACGTAGCGTGGACGGTATCCAGGTGGGCGAAGGCCGCTGCGGTCCGGTCACCAAACGTATTCAGCAAGCGTTCTTCGGCCTCTTCACCGGCGAGACAGAAGATAAATACGGCTGGTTGGATCAGGTTAATCACTAAGCATAAATTTGGGACGGCACGCACCGTCCCATTAAATAGTCAGACGGGAGTCAATAAAGCATGCCTAAGTATCGTTCAGCCACCACCACCCACGGCCGTAATATGGCGGGAGCCCGCGCACTGTGGCGCGCCACCGGAATGACCGACGCCGATTTCGGCAAGCCGATTATCGCCGTGGTGAACTCCTTCACCCAGTTCGTACCGGGCCACGTGCACCTGCGCGATCTCGGCAAGCTGGTTGCCGAGCAAATCGAAGCCTCCGGCGGCGTGGCGAAAGAGTTCAACACCATTGCGGTGGATGACGGTATCGCGATGGGGCACGGGGGCATGCTCTATTCACTGCCGTCGCGCGAGCTGATCGCCGACTCCGTAGAGTATATGGTTAACGCCCACTGCGCCGATGCGATGGTCTGTATCTCCAACTGCGACAAAATCACCCCGGGGATGCTGATGGCCTCCCTGCGCCTGAACATTCCGGTGATCTTCGTCTCCGGCGGCCCAATGGAAGCGGGGAAAACCAAGCTCTCCGACAAAATCATCAAGCTCGACCTGGTCGATGCGATGATCCAGGGCGCGGATCCAAAAGTCTCTGACGAGCAGAGCGACCAGGTGGAACGCTCCGCGTGTCCGACCTGCGGCTCCTGTTCCGGTATGTTCACGGCAAACTCCATGAACTGTCTGACCGAAGCGCTGGGTCTGTCTCAGCCGGGCAACGGCTCGCTGCTGGCGACCCACGCAGACCGTAAGCAGCTGTTCCTCAACGCCGGTAAGCGCATCGTTGAGCTGACCAAACGCTACTACGAGCAGGACGACGCCAGCGCGCTGCCGCGCAGTATCGCCAGCAAGGCCGCGTTTGAGAACGCGATGACGCTGGATATCGCCATGGGCGGCTCCACTAACACTGTTCTGCACCTGCTGGCCGCCGCACAGGAAGCCGAAATCGACTTCACCATGAGCGACATCGACAAGCTGTCCCGTAAAGTGCCGCAGCTGTGTAAAGTCGCGCCGAGTACCCAGAAATATCATATGGAAGACGTACACCGCGCGGGCGGCGTACTGGGCATTCTGGGCGAGCTGGATCGTGCGGGCCTGATGAACCGTGAAGTGAAAAACGTACTCGGCCTGACGCTGCCTGAGTCGCTGGACCAGTACGACGTAATGCTGACCAAAGATGACGCGGTGAAAAAAATGTTCCGCGCCGGCCCTGCCGGTATCCGCACCACGCAGGCGTTCTCGCAGGATTGCCGCTGGGATACCCTCGACGATGACCGCGCCGAAGGTTGCATCCGCTCGCTGGAACACGCCTACAGCAAAGACGGCGGTCTGGCCGTGCTGTACGGTAACTTCGCGGAAAACGGCTGCATCGTGAAAACCGCAGGCGTGGACGACAGCATCCTGAAATTCACCGGTCCGGCGAAGGTGTACGAAAGCCAGGATGAAGCGGTAGACGCGATCCTCGGCGGCAAAGTGGTGGAAGGCGACGTGGTTGTCATTCGCTACGAAGGGCCAAAAGGCGGTCCCGGCATGCAGGAGATGCTCTACCCAACCACCTTCCTGAAATCCATGGGACTCGGTAAGGCCTGCGCGCTGATCACCGACGGACGTTTCTCCGGTGGCACCTCCGGCCTCTCTATCGGTCACGTTTCGCCGGAAGCGGCAAGCGGCGGCAACATTGCCATCATCGAAGACGGCGACCTGATCGAAATCGACATTCCGAATCGCGGCATTCAGCTCAAGCTGAGTGACCAGGAGATTGCTGCCCGTCGTGAAGCGCAGGAAGCGCGCGGCGACAAAGCCTGGACGCCGAAAGACCGTCAGCGTGAAGTCTCCTTCGCCCTGCGCGCCTACGCGAGTCTTGCCACCAGTGCAGATAAAGGCGCGGTGCGCGATAAATCGAAACTTGGGGGCTAACGATGGCCGAGTCGCAACCCTTATCCGCCGCCCCTGAGGGGGCGGAATACCTGAGAGCGGTGCTGCGCGCGCCGGTCTATGAAGCCGTGCAGGTCACACCCCTGCAGAAAATGGAAAAACTCTCTTCGCGCCTCGACAACGTCATTCTGGTGAAGCGCGAAGACCGTCAGCCGGTGCACAGCTTCAAGCTGCGCGGTGCCTACGCGATGATGGCCGGGCTGACCGACGAGCAGAAAGCGCGCGGCGTAATTACCGCGTCGGCGGGCAACCATGCTCAGGGCGTGGCGTTCTCGTCTGCCCGTCTGGGGCTGAAAGCGCTGATCGTAATGCCGGTTGCTACCGCAGATATCAAAGTCGACGCGGTGCGCGGTTTCGGCGGCGAGGTACTGCTCCACGGCGCCAACTTTGACGAAGCGAAAGCCAAAGCGATCGAGCTGGCGCAGCAGCAGGGCTTTACCTGGGTGCCGCCATTCGATCACCCGATGGTGATTGCCGGACAAGGCACGCTGGCGCTGGAACTGCTGCAGCAGGATGCCCATCTCGACCGCGTCTTCGTCCCGGTGGGCGGCGGTGGCCTGGCCGCAGGCGTGGCGGTGCTGATCAAACAGCTGATGCCGCAGATCAAAGTCATCGCCGTTGAAGCGGAAGACTCTGCCTGCCTGAAAGCGGCGCTGGATGCCGGTCATCCGGTGGACCTGCCGCGCGTCGGGCTGTTTGCCGAGGGCGTGGCGGTGAAGCGCATTGGCGACGAAACCTTCCGCCTGTGCCGGGAATATCTCGACGATATCGTCACGGTGGATAGCGATGCCATCTGCGCGGCGATGAAAGATCTGTTCGAAGACGTGCGTGCGGTGGCGGAACCGTCCGGCGCGCTGGCGCTGGCGGGGATGAAAAAATACATCGCGCAGCACAACATTCGCGGCGAGCGTTTGGCGCACGTGCTTTCCGGCGCCAACGTGAACTTCCACGGTCTGCGCTACGTTTCCGAGCGCTGCGAGCTGGGCGAACAGCGTGAAGCGCTGCTGGCGGTGACCATTCCTGAAGAGAAGGGCAGCTTCCTGAAGTTTTGCCAGCTGCTGGGCGGCCGTTCGGTGACGGAGTTTAACTACCGTTTTGCCGATGCTAAAGACGCCTGCATTTTTGTCGGCGTGCGTCTGAGCCGCGGTGTGGAGGAGCGCAAAGAGATCCTCAACCTGCTGCATGAGGGCGGCTACAGCGTAGTCGATCTCTCTGACGATGAGATGGCGAAGCTGCACGTGCGCTATATGGTCGGCGGGCGTCCATCTAAGCCGCTCAGGGAACGTCTGTTCAGCTTCGAGTTTCCGGAATCGCCGGGCGCGCTGCTCAAATTCCTGCACACGCTTGGCACGCACTGGAATATCTCTCTGTTCCACTACCGCAGCCACGGCACCGACTACGGCCGCGTGCTGGCGGCGTTCGAACTGGGCGAGCACGAGCCTGATTTCGAAACGCGGCTGAACGAGCTGGGCTATGAGTGCCACGATGAAACCCATAACCCGGCGTTCAGGTTCTTCCTGGCGGGCTAGTGGTTCGGCAATATCTGCCAGAACGCATCAATAAGCGGCTCATGCAGCCGCTTTTTTTGTGCGCACACGCCAAGCTCAAACGGCGTCTTCTCGTCGCTGCGCTCCAGAATCATCACGCGATTGCGCACCGGTTCGGGGCTGTTTTCCAGCACCACTTCCGGCAGCAGCGCCACGCCGCAGCCCAGCGCCACCATCGACACCATCGCTTCGTGGCCGCTGACCGTGGCGTAAATCGACGGATTGCTGATTTTCTGACGACGGAACCACAGCTCGATGCGGCGGCGCACCGGCCCCTGATCGGCCATGATAAACGGCACCGTCGACCAGTCCGGTTTTTCCACCGACACCTGGTTACGCACCGGGCAGGGCAGCGCCGGGGCAATCAGTACCACCGCCAGATTCTCAAGCATTGAGAATGCCACCGCGCCCGGCAGGGTTTCAGGTTTCCCGGCAATGGCGAGATCCGCTTCGCCCGTCACCACTTTTTCCATTGCGTCGGAGGCGTCGCCGGTGGTGAGCTTAATTTCAACCGACGGATGCGCCGCGCGGAAGCGGTCAAGGATGGGCGGCAGATGGCTATAGGCGGCGGTGACGGAGCAGAAAATATGCAGTTCGCCGGAAAGTGACGGCCCCTGCTGGTCAATCGAGTGCCGCAGCTGCTGGTACTGCAACAGCGTCTGCTGGGCAAAAATACGCAGCTCTTCACCCGCTTCCGTGAGGGTGACGGTGCGGTTATCGCGCACGAACAGCGGCTGGCCGAGATCTTCCTCAAGGCGCTGGATCTGGCGTGAAAGCGTGGAGGGGCTAACGTGCATCGCCCGGGCGCTGCGGCCAAAATGGCGGCTTTCCGCCAGGTGCAGGAACATTTTCAGATCGCGTAAATCCACCGATTCCACTCCCTCTTTTTATATTGCAAAAATTGCAATATGACGTTGTGAATATATCAATTTCCGCAATAAATTTCCTGTTGTAATGTGGGTATATTCTCGCTGAAACGCGAACCGAACAATAAGACACACAACATCACGAGGTATCACCCATGGCTAACTACTTTAATACACTGAACTTGCGCCAGCAGCTGGCGCAGCTGGGCAAATGCCGCTTCATGGCGCGCGACGAATTTGCCGATGGCGCGAGCTACCTTCAGGGTAAAAAAGTGGTCATCGTCGGCTGTGGCGCACAGGGTCTGAACCAGGGCCTGAACATGCGTGACTCCGGTCTGGATATCTCCTACGCCCTGCGTAAAGAAGCGATTGCCGAGAAGCGTGCTTCCTGGCGTAAAGCGACCGAAAACGGCTTCAAAGTGGGCACCTACGAAGAGCTGATCCCGCAGGCGGATCTGGTGGTTAACCTGACCCCGGACAAACAGCACTCTGACGTTGTGCGTTCCGTACAACCGCTGATGAAAGACGGCGCCGCGCTGGGTTACTCCCACGGCTTCAACATCGTTGAAGTGGGCGAGCAGATCCGTAAAGACATCACCGTGGTGATGGTGGCGCCGAAGTGCCCGGGTACGGAAGTACGCGAAGAGTACAAACGTGGCTTCGGCGTGCCGACCCTGATCGCGGTTCACCCGGAAAACGATCCGAAAGGCGAAGGTATGGCGATTGCCAAAGCGTGGGCAGCGGCGACCGGCGGCCACCGTGCGGGCGTGCTGGAATCTTCTTTCGTTGCCGAAGTGAAATCTGACCTGATGGGTGAGCAGACCATTCTGTGCGGCATGCTGCAGGCCGGTTCTCTGCTGTGCTTCGACAAGCTGGTGGAAGAAGGTACTGACCCGGCCTACGCGGAAAAACTGATTCAGTTCGGCTGGGAAACCATCACCGAAGCGCTGAAGCAGGGCGGTATTACGCTGATGATGGACCGTCTGTCCAACCCGGCAAAACTGCGTGCATACGCGCTGTCTGAACAGCTGAAAACCATCATGGCACCGCTGTTCCAGAAACACATGGACGACATCATCTCCGGTGAATTCTCTTCCGGCATGATGGCGGACTGGGCGAACGACGATAAAAACCTGCTGACCTGGCGTGAAGAGACCGGTAAAACCGCGTTCGAAACCGCGCCGCAGTATGAAGGTAAAATCGGCGAGCAGGAGTACTTCGATAAAGGCGTACTGATGATCGCGATGGTGAAAGCAGGCGTTGAGCTGGCGTTCGAAACCATGGTTGATTCCGGCATCATCGAAGAGTCAGCGTACTACGAATCTCTGCACGAGCTGCCGCTGATCGCGAACACCATCGCCCGTAAGCGTCTGTACGAAATGAACGTGGTTATCTCTGATACCGCAGAATACGGGAACTACCTGTTCTCTTACGCCTGCGTACCGCTGCTGAAAGAGTTTATGACCACTCTGCAGACGGGCGATCTGGGTAAAGCGATTGCGGAAGGTGCCGTAGATAACGCGCAGCTGCGCGATGTGAACGAAGCGATTCGCAGCCACCAGATCGAGAAAGTGGGTCACAAACTGCGTGGCTACATGACCGATATGAAGCGTATCGCGGTAGCGGGTTAACACCTGGCGCGGGCTGATGCCCTCACCCCGGCCCTCTCCCACGGGGAGAGGGGCAAACATTCAAGGCCTTCTCTTAGAGAAGGCCTTGCTGTTTATTTCCGATACAATACTTTAATAATGTGATACCCGAACTGCGTGTGCAGCGGGCCGGTTGGCTCCAGCACCGGGCAGGAGAACACCACTTTATCGAACGCCGGAACCATCTGACCCTGGCGGAACTCACCCAGGTCGCCGCCGCGCTTGCCTGACGGGCAGATGGAGTGCTTCTTCGCCAGCTTGCCGAAGTCGGCACCGTTTTTAATCTGCTCCAGAAGATCCAAAGCCAGTTTCTCTTCTTTAACGAGGATGTGCACTGCTGCTGCTGTTTTTGCCATGATCGTGCCTTGAATAGGTTGAAATAAATCGGGGCGCAATATACCACGCGTCAGCGGCGATAAAGCACCTTAATGATATGGTAGCCAAATTTGGTTTTTACCGGGCCGTAGGGCTTCAGAAGCGGGCAGCTAAAGACCGCCCGATCGAACGGACCGACCATCGCACCTTGTTGAAACTCGCCGAGATCCCCGCCATTGCGTCCGGACGGGCATTTAGAGTAACGCTTTGCCAGATGATCAAAGCTGATGCCGCGCTCCAGCTTGGCCAGGATCTCCTGGGCCAGTTTCTCTTCTTTTACCAGAATATGCAGGGCTGCTGCGCTCTTTTTCATGGTTCTGCTCTACGGGTTAAACGCGATTTCTCCACTTTATCATTAGCCGGTAAATCTGCGCCCGGCTTTCTGCTACAATCCACACCCCGTTCGAAGATTGAGCAACACTCCCATGCGTTTAAACCCTGGACAACAACAAGCGGTCGAATTCGTTACTGGACCATGCCTGGTGCTGGCAGGGGCCGGTTCGGGTAAAACCCGCGTGATCACTAACAAAATCGCCCATCTGATCCACAACTGCGGATATCAGGCGCGACACATTGCGGCGGTCACCTTTACCAATAAAGCGGCGCGCGAGATGAAAGAGCGCGTCGGTCAGACGCTGGGCCGTAAAGAGGCGCGCGGCCTGATGATCTCCACCTTCCACACGCTGGGGCTGGATATCATCAAACGCGAGTATGCGGCGCTGGGAATGAAGTCCAACTTCTCGCTTTTTGACGATACCGATCAGGTGGCGCTGCTTAAAGAGCTCACCGAGGGGCTGATCGAAGATGACAAAGTGCTGTTGCAGCAGCTGATCTCGACGATCTCGAACTGGAAAAACGATCTGATGACGCCGGCCCAGGCCGCGGCGATCGCCAAAGGTGAACGGGATCGGATCTTCGCCCACTGCTACGGTCTGTACGATGCGCATATGAAAGCGTGCAACGTGCTGGACTTTGACGACCTGATCCTGCTGCCCACGCTGCTGCTGCAGCGCAATGACGAGGTGCGCGAGCGCTGGCAGAATAAAATCCGCTACCTGCTGGTGGATGAATATCAGGACACCAACACCAGCCAGTACGAACTGGTAAAGCTGCTGGTGGGGCAGCGCGCGCGTTTCACCGTAGTAGGCGACGACGACCAGTCAATTTACTCCTGGCGCGGCGCGCGCCCACAAAACCTGGTGCTGCTGAGCAAAGATTTCCCGGCCCTGCAGGTGATTAAGCTAGAGCAGAACTACCGCTCCTCCGGGCGTATCCTGAAGGCGGCAAACATCCTGATTGCCAATAACCCGCACGTGTTTGAGAAGCGTCTCTTCTCCGAACTGGGCTACGGCACGGAGCTGAAAGTGCTCAGCGCCAACAATGAGGATCATGAAGCGGAGCGCGTGACGGGCGAACTCATCGCTCACCACTTCGTCAACAAAACCGAATATAAGGATTACGCGATCCTCTATCGCGGTAATCACCAGTCGCGCGTCTTTGAAAAGATGCTGATGCAGAACCGCATTCCGTACAAAATCTCGGGCGGCACGTCGTTCTTCTCACGACCAGAAATCAAAGATCTGCTGGCCTATCTTCGCGTGCTCACTAATCCGGATGATGACAGCGCGTTTCTGCGCATCGTGAATACGCCTAAACGCGAGATTGGCCCGGCGACGCTGCAAAAGCTCGGCGAGTGGGCGATGACCCGCAACAAAAGTATGTTTACTGCCAGCTTCGACATGGGGCTGAGCCAGACGTTAACCGGACGCGGGTATGACTCGTTAACCCGCTTCACCCACTGGCTCGGCGAAGTGCAGCGTCTCGCGGAGCGGGAGCCGGTGGCGGCCGTGCGCGATCTCATTCATGGCATCGACTATGAGTCCTGGCTGTATGAAACCTCAGCCAGCCCGAAAGCGGCTGAGATGCGCATGAAAAACGTTAACCAGCTCTTCAGCTGGATGACCGAAATGCTGGAGGGCTCTGAAATCGACGAGCCGATGACCCTGACGCAGGTGGTCACTCGCTTTACCCTGCGCGACATGATGGAGCGCGGCGAGAGCGAAGAAGAGGCCGATCAGGTTCAGCTGATGACGCTGCATGCGTCAAAAGGGCTGGAGTTCCCGTATGTGTATCTGGTCGGCATGGAAGAGGGATTGTTGCCACACCAGAGCAGCATTGATGAAGATAACGTCGACGAGGAGCGTCGCCTGGCCTACGTGGGGATCACCCGCGCGCAGAAAGAGCTGACGTTCACGCTGTGTAAAGAGCGCCGCCAGTATGGTGAACTGGTACGCCCGGAGCCGAGTCGTTTCCTGCTGGAACTGCCGCAGGATGACCTGATCTGGGAACAGGAGCGCAAAGTGATTACCGCAGAAGAGCGGATGCACAAGGGTCAGGCTAACGTGGCGAACATCCGCGCTATGCTGGCAAAAGCCAAAGAGAAAGGATAAGTCCGTAGGGACCTGTAGGCCGGGTAAGGCGAAGCCGCCACCCGGCAATGTTCAGCGTATTACTTCACCTCAAGCACCCAGTGCACATAGCTCTGCCACTGGCACTCCTGTTCGATCATTTCTGCCCCTAACGGGTGACGATCAATCCAGTTCTCCGGCAGCGTCAGCGAAAGCTTCTCGTCATCGGCCACCAGATTAATGGCTGGCAGCAAATCATCGCGGCGGCGGCTGGCAAACAGGATCGCCAGACGTAGCAGGCGGCACAGATGCTCGGCCACGCGCGGCGGGACGGCGTTTTGCTGATGCAAAGAGGAGAGATCGACGGCATTGGTCTGGTTCAGCAGCAGCGTGGCCAGCAATTTTTTCTGCGCAGGCGTATAGCCCGGTAAATCCAGGTTTCGCACCAGATACGCTGCATGAGCCGGTGCCTGCTTAAAATCAATGCTCAGCCCGATTTCATGGAGCGCGCAGGCGCTCAGCAATAAATCCCGGCTCAGATGATCAAGATCCCAGACGTTCGCGACCCGATCGGCGAAGCGTGACGCCAGCTGCGATACGCGTCCTGCCTGATCGATATCAACCAGAAAACGACGCTGCACGTTGCGCAGGGTACGGCTGCGGATATCCTGATCGACCGACAGATGCAACATCCCGTAGACCAGACCTTCGCGCAGCGCGCCGCCGGCCAGGGTCATACACTGGATGTTCAGCTCGGTGAAAATGGCGATAAGAATAGCCAGCCCGCTCGGGAAGACCAGCGCGCGTTCCAGCGTCAGGCCTTCAATTTCCAGCTCTTCCAGGCGTCCGCACTGAATGGCGCGCTGTTTCAGCTGCTGAAGTTTGGCAAGCGTAATCCGCTCGTCCATTCCCTGCGCCATCATGATTTCCTGCAGAGCCTGCACGGTACCCGAGGCACCCACGCAGACTTTCCAGCCGTGATAGCGCAGCTCGTCCATCACCGGGCGTAACACTTCGCGCGCGGCGTTTTCTGCCTCGTCGAAGTTCTCTTTCGCCAGGTTCCGATCGGTAAAGTAGCGCTCAAGCCAGGTCACGCAGCCCATCGACAGGCTGAACAGCGACGTTGCCTGCGCGCCGGTGCCGGTCACAAGCTCGGTACTGGCACCGCCGATATCCACCACCAGACGGCGATCGTCACCTCCCGTGGTGTGTGCAACGCCCTGATAAATCAGGCGAGCTTCTTCTTCACCGCTGATAACCTGTACCGGACAACCCAGAATTTCCTGCGCTCTGGCAATAAAATCCACGGCGTTGACCGCCAGGCGGAGTGTCGCAGTGGCGACCACGGTGATTTGGGCGTGCGGGATATCCTGCAGACGCTCGGCAAAGAGCCGCAAACACTGCCAGCCACGTTCCATGGCTTCAGGGGAGAGGTGATTATCGCTGCTCAGGCCCGCCGCGAGGCGGACCTTGCGCTTGATGCGCGTCAGCGTTTGTATGCTTCCCGCCACCTCGCGCACAACCAGCATATGAAAACTATTCGAACCGAGATCAATTGCCGCATAAAGCGAGGTGGAGCTGAGCATATTTTCTTAACCTGAACGACGACGATTACGCGGCGCGCCACCTGAACGACGCGGACCATTGCCGGAGCGTGGGCGGGTTAGACGCTTAGGCGGCGGCAGTTCGCTTAACAGTGCTTCCGGATTGTATTTGCTCTGCGGAATAGAGTGACCGATATACGTCTCAATGGCCGGGAGATTCAGCGCATACTCTTCACACGCAAGGCTAATCGAGTGACCGCTTGCGCCCGCACGACCGGTACGACCGATACGGTGTACGTAGTCTTCGCAGTCGTCTGGCAGATCGTAGTTAAAGACGTGCGTCACGGCCGGAATGTGCAGACCACGAGCGGCAACGTCGGTTGCGACCAGAATATCGAGATCGCCACGGGTGAATTCTTCCAGAATACGCAGGCGTTTTTTCTGCGCCACGTCGCCGGTCAACAGGCCAACACGGTGACCGTCTGCAGCCAGATGGCCCCAGATGTCTTCACAGCGGTGTTTGGTGTTCGCAAAGATAATGGCGCGATCTGGCCACTCTTCTTCGATCAGCGTTTGCAGCAGACGCATTTTCTCTTCATTGGAAGGATAGAAGAGCTCTTCTTTAATGCGGTGACCCGTTTTCTGCTCCGGTTCCACTTCTACATATTCGGCGTTGTTCATCTGTTCGAACGCCAGCTCGCGTACGCGATAAGAAAGAGTAGCGGAGAACAGCATATTCAGACGCTGATTGGCCGGCGGCATGCGGCGGAATAGCCAGCGAATGTCTTTAATGAAGCCCAGATCGTACATGCGGTCAGCTTCATCGAGCACCACAACCTGGATTGCGCCGAGGTTAATGTGGTTCTGTTTGGCGTAATCGATAAGACGGCCGGTGGTACCGATCAGGATATCCACACCGCTTTCCAGCACTTTCAGCTGTTTATCGTAGCCGTCGCCGCCATAGGCCAGGCCAAGCTTCAGGCCGGTAGACTGCGCCAGGGGTTCAGCGTCTGCGTGGATCTGTACCGCCAGTTCTCGCGTCGGGGCCATAATTAGCGCGCGCGGCTGGTTAACTTTGCGGTCTGCAATCGCTGGGTGAGAAAGTAAATAATGAAACGTTGACGTTAAAAACGCCATCGTTTTGCCGGTACCGGTTTGCGCCTGCCCGGCAACATCGCGACCGGCCAGCGTCAGCGGCAGCGCGAGGGCCTGAATGGGCGTGCAGTTATGAAACCCTTTATTTTCAAGGGCTTCAATCACCTTCGGGTGCAGCGCGAAGTCGGAAAACTTCTGTTCTGTTAAATGTGTTTTGCTCATAGTGTGGTAGAATATCAGCTTACTATTGCTTTACGAAAGCGTATCCGGTGAAATAAAGTCAACCTTTAGTTGGTTAATGCGACATCAACACGTCGTTGGTGGAGACAAAACCAACGTACCAGGCTTATTCCTGTGGAGTTATATATGAGCGATAAAATTATTCACCTGACTGACGACAGTTTTGACACGGACGTACTTAAGGCTGACGGGCTGATCCTCGTCGATTTCTGGGCTGAATGGTGTGGTCCCTGCAAAATGATCGCCCCGATTCTGGATGAGATCGCCGACGAATATCAGGGCAAACTGACCGTTGCCAAGCTGAACATCGACCAGAACCCGGGCACCGCACCAAAATACGGTATCCGTGGCATCCCGACCCTTCTGCTGTTCAAAAACGGCGAAGTGGCAGCGACCAAAGTGGGCGCACTGTCCAAAGGTCAACTGAAAGAGTTCCTGGACGCTAACCTGGCGTAAGGTTTCTCCGCTGTGCGTTCAGAGCTCCCGGCTAAATGATGTGGAACTCTGGACGCCCGGCTGAAGTCGTGCTAAGTTAGCTATGACTTCGTTTTAAACATATCTTGTTGTTTGAATCTTGTTTTACCCGATACTTCCCGTTGTTAACATGAACAGTGCGTGAAGTGGCTAAATTCCGGGCTTGTCACTCAATCCGTCTTGTCGTTTCAGTTCTGCGTTCTTTCCCTGTGACCAGACAGCGAACAGACATGAGTCGATGGCCGCTAAACAGGCATGGATGACCCTGCCATACCATTCACAACATTAAGTTCGAGAATCACCCCGAGTTTAAGAACCCACACCATTATGAATCTTACCGAATTAAAGAATACGCCGGTTTCTGAGCTGATCACTCTCGGCGAAAATATGGGGCTGGAAAACCAGGCTCGTATGCGCAAGCAGGACATCATTTTCGCCATCCTGAAGCAGCACGCTAAGAGTGGCGAAGATATCTTTGGCGACGGTGTGCTGGAGATATTGCAAGACGGATTTGGTTTCCTCCGCTCTGCAGACAGCTCCTACCTCGCCGGCCCTGACGACATCTACGTATCCCCCAGCCAAATCCGCCGTTTCAACCTCCGCACTGGTGACACCATTTCAGGTAAGATTCGTCCTCCTAAAGAGGGTGAACGCTACTTTGCGCTGTTGAAAGTCAATGAAGTTAACTTCGACAAACCGGAAAACTCGCGTAATAAGATCCTCTTTGAGAACTTAACGCCGCTGCACGCGAACTCTCGCCTGCGCATGGAGCGTGGTAACGGTTCAACTGAAGACTTAACCGCGCGTGTTCTGGATCTGGCATCACCAATTGGTCGCGGCCAGCGTGGTCTGATTGTGGCACCGCCAAAAGCGGGTAAAACCATGCTGCTGCAGAACATCGCGCAGAGCATTGCCTATAACCACCCAGACTGCGTGCTGATGGTGCTGCTGATTGACGAACGTCCGGAAGAAGTGACCGAGATGCAGCGTCTGGTTAAAGGTGAAGTGGTTGCTTCTACCTTCGACGAACCGGCATCTCGCCACGTTCAGGTTGCGGAAATGGTTATCGAGAAGGCGAAACGCCTGGTTGAGCACAAGAAAGACGTGATCATCCTGCTTGACTCCATCACCCGTCTGGCGCGTGCCTACAACACCGTGGTTCCGGCGTCTGGTAAAGTGCTGACCGGTGGTGTGGATGCTAACGCCCTGCATCGTCCGAAACGCTTCTTCGGTGCCGCACGTAACGTGGAAGAGGGCGGCAGCCTGACTATCATCGCGACGGCGCTGATCGATACCGGTTCTAAAATGGACGAAGTGATTTACGAAGAATTTAAAGGTACAGGTAACATGGAACTGCACCTTTCTCGTAAAATCGCTGAGAAACGCGTCTTCCCGGCTATCGACTACAACCGTTCCGGTACCCGTAAAGAAGAGCTGCTCACCACGCAGGAAGAGCTGCAGAAAATGTGGATCCTGCGCAAAATCATCCATCCAATGGGTGAAATCGACGCGATGGAGTTCCTCATTAACAAACTGGCGATGACCAAAACCAACGACGATTTCTTCGACATGATGAAACGCTCGTAACGTAAATAAAGCCAGCGAACGCCACGTTTTTACGTGGCGTTTTTCTTTTATGGACTATACGCTAGTACCACCTACTCCCAATTTTGACCGGTCGGTGCGACAATAGGGCCGTTTGTGCAGCTAAAGAAATAATTGATTGAAAAATATACAAAGGAAGTGGTGAGAAGCCATCTTTATTACTTCTGAGGCTGTAGCTTCATGGTTATACTTCCGGGACTAACATTTGTTGAGAGCAATCCATTGTGAATCTATTCACCGCCGTTACTGAACTGATCAGTATTTTTTTATTCACAACCTGTTTTTTGTTCATTGCGCGAAAGGTGGCAAAACGAATAGGGTTGGTGGATAAGCCGAATTTTCGTAAACGCCATCAGGGACTTATTCCTTTAGTCGGCGGGATTTCTGTTTACGCAGGGATTTGCTTCACGTTTGGAATTGCCGATTATTATATTCCGCATGCCGCCTTGTACATTGCCTGCGCCGGTGTCCTGGTGTTAGTCGGGGCTCTTGATGACCGGTTCGATATCGCGGTGAAAATACGCGCGACCGTTCAGGCGGCCATTGGCGTGGTGATGATGGTTGTGGGCGGACTGTATCTGCGAAGCCTTGGCTATGTATTTGGCCCCTGGGAGTTAGTCCTGGGTCCATTTGGCTTCTTCCTGACACTCTTTGCCGTCTGGGCGGCAATCAATGCTTTCAACATGGTGGATGGCATTGACGGCCTGCTCGGTGGGTTGTCATCCGTCTCGTTTGCCGCTATCGGCATTATTTTATGGTTTGATGGCCAGTACAGTCTGGCAATGTGGTGTTTTGCCATGATTGCCGCCATTCTGCCTTATATCCTCTTAAACCTCGGAGTGCTAGGCCGTCGCTATAAAGTCTTTATGGGAGACGCGGGCAGTACGCTGATTGGTTTTACGGTTATCTGGATCCTGCTTGAAACCACACAGGGTCAAACCCATCCGATAAGTCCCGTAACCGCGCTGTGGATTATCGCGATTCCATTAATGGATATGGTGGCGATTATGTATCGCCGCCTGCGCAAAGGAATGAGTCCTTTCTCTCCTGACCGCCAACACATTCATCATCTCATCATGCGTGCGGGTTTTACTTCTCGTCAGGCGTTTGTGCTGATTACTCTGGCCGCCGCTATTTTAGCCGCGATTGGTGTAGCTGCAGAATATTCCCATATTATTCCTGAGTGGGTTATGTTGGCATTATTCTTGCTGGCATTTTTCCTGTACGGCTACTGCATTAAACGCGCATGGAAAGTGGCGCGATTTATTAAACGTCTTAAACGCCGGATGCGTCGTAACAGTGGCAAAAACACAACATTAACTAAGTAAAACCGGAACTATGATGACTCAACCGTTGGCGGGAGCGAAATCAGTGGTAACTGAGAATGAACTGGATATTCGGGGTTTGTTTCGCGTGTTATGGGCAGGCAAACTTTGGATTGCGGGGATCGCGCTGGGGTTTGCACTGTTAGCGCTGGCCTATACGTTCTTTGCAAAACAAGAGTGGAGCGCCACGGCAATTACAGACAAGCCAACGGTTAACATGCTCGGGGGATACTATTCCCAGCAGCAATTCCTGCGTAACCTGGATATCAAAGCCAGTCTTGCAACGCCAGACCAGGCTTCCGTTATGGATGAAGCCTATAAAGAGTTTGTGATGCAGCTGGCTTCGTGGGATACCCGACGCGATTTCTGGTCCCAGACGGATTACTACAAGCAGCGCCGGGTTGATAATACAAAAGCCGACGCCGCCCTGCTGGACGATCTGATTAACAATATTCAGTTTATGCCGGGCGACGCGCTGCGTAACGTGAATGACAGCGTCAAGCTGATTGCAGAAACCGCGCCGGATGCCAACAACCTGCTGCGTCAGTACGTCGCGTTTGCCAGCCAGCGTGCCGCAAGCCATCTTAACGAAGAGCTTAAAGGTGCCTGGGCGGCTCGTACAATCCAGATGAAAGCCCAGGTGAAACGTCAGGAAGAGGTGGCGAATACCATTTTCGGTCGCCGCGTGCATAACATTGAGCAGGCGCTGAAAATTGCGGAACAGCACAATATTTCCCGTACTGAGACGGACGTGCCCGCCGATGAGCTGCCTGACTCTGAAATGTTCCTACTTGGTCGCCCTATGCTGCAGGCGCGTCTGGAAAACCTTAAAGCCGTTGGGCCTGATTTTGACCTCGATTACGATCAAAATCGCGCGATGCTCAATACGCTTAATGTAGGTCCGTCCCTGGACCCGCGTTTTCAGACCTATCGTTATTTGCGAACGCCTGAAGAACCTGTAAAACGCGATAGTCCGCGTCGTGCATTCCTGATGATTATGTGGGGGATTGTAGGCGCACTGACGGGCGCTGGCGTGGCGTTAACGCGTCGTCGCAAAAACTAAGAACGCCGTCTACGATGAAGGCTGCGGCCTTCATCGCCTAATCGAAGAGAATCGATGTGAAAGTACTAACCGTATTTGGCACCAGGCCGGAGGCCATTAAGATGGCACCTCTGGTTCATGCGCTGGCCTGCGATCCCGATATTGAAGCGAAAGTGTGCGTCACTGCCCAGCACCGTGAGATGCTCGATCAGGTTTTAACGCTCTTCTCCATCGTCCCGGATTATGACCTTAATATTATGAAACCGGGGCAAGGATTAACGGAGATAACCTGTCGCATTCTGCAAGAGCTTAAGCCGATCCTGGAGTCATTCAAGCCTGACGTCGTGCTGGTACACGGTGACACCACTACTACCGTGGCGACAAGCCTGGCCGCGTTTTACCAGCGAATTCCCGTGGGGCATGTTGAGGCGGGTCTGCGTACCGGCAATCTTTATTCGCCGTGGCCGGAGGAGGCCAACCGCACGTTAACGGGCCATCTGGCGATGTACCACTTTGCGCCAACGGAAAACTCGCGTCAGAACCTGCTGCGTGAAAATATCGCCGATAACAAAATCTTTGTGACCGGCAATACGGTCATCGATGCGTTAATTTGGGTACGTGACCGCGTCCTCGCAAACGACGATCTCAAGAAAGAGCTCGCTGCCCGCTATCCGTTTCTCCACAACGGCAAAAAAACCATTCTGGTTACTGGCCACCGCCGCGAAAGCTTTGGCCGGGGTTTTGAGCAAATCTGTCACGCGCTGGCTGAAATCGCCGCGCATAACGACGATGTGCAAATTGTCTATCCAGTACACCTTAACCCTAACGTCAGCGAGCCGGTTAACCGGATCCTGGGCCATGTCGAAAATGTCCTTCTGATTGAACCTCAGGACTACATGCCGTTTGTCTGGCTGATGAACCACGCCTGGCTGATCCTCACCGATTCCGGCGGCATTCAGGAAGAAGCACCATCCCTCGGCAAACCGGTGCTGGTGATGCGTGAAACGACCGAACGTCCGGAAGCCGTCAAAGCCGGTACGGTGCGTCTGGTTGGCACCAACGCGCAGCTCATCGTCGAAGAGGTCACGCGCCTGCTGCATGACGATGAAGCGTATCAGGCGATGAGCCGGGCCCATAATCCGTATGGAGACGGGCAGGCTTGTGGCCGTATTTTGCATGCACTTAAACACAATCGGGTATCGCTATGAGTTTTACTACCATCTCTGTCATCGGTCTTGGCTACATTGGCTTGCCTACTGCGGCCGCGTTTGCCTCTCGTCAGAAACAGGTTGTCGGTGTGGATATCAACGCACGGGCGGTAGAAACCATTAACCGTGGCGAGATTCATATTGTGGAGCCCGATCTTGACCGCGTGGTGAAAGAGGCGGTGGAGGGGGGCTTCCTGCGTGCCAGCACGACGCCAGTTGAAGCGGATGCCTACCTGATTGCCGTCCCTACCCCGTTTAAAGGCGACCACGAGCCCGACATGGCATTCGTCGAGGCGGCGGCAAAATCCATAGCCCCTTTGCTGAAGAAAGGGGCGCTGGTGATCCTGGAATCAACCTCTCCGGTCGGCGCTACCGAGCAGATGGCACACTGGCTGGCCGACGCGCGCCCTGATTTAAGCTTCCCGCAGCAGGCGGGTGAGCAGGCGGATATTAACGTCGCCTACTGTCCGGAACGCGTGCTACCGGGCCAGGTTATGGTCGAACTGATTAAAAACGACCGCGTCATTGGCGGTATGACGCCCGTCTGTTCCGAACGTGCCAGCGCGCTGTACAAGATTTTCCTCGAAGGTGAATGCGTGGTGACCAACTCCCGCACAGCCGAGATGTGCAAGCTGACGGAAAACAGCTTCCGCGACGTCAATATCGCCTTTGCAAACGAACTGTCGCTGATCTGCGCCGATCAGGGGATTAACGTCTGGGAGCTGATTAGCCTGGCGAATCGCCATCCGCGCGTGAACATTCTCCAGCCAGGCCCGGGCGTGGGCGGACACTGTATCGCCGTCGATCCGTGGTTTATCGTGGCGCAAAATCCGGCTCAGGCGCGTCTGATTCGCACCGCGCGTGAAGTGAACGACAGCAAGCCTCACTGGGTGCTCAACCAGGTTAAAGCGACGGTAGCGGATTGCCTGGCAGAGAGCGGCAAGCGCGCCAGCGAGCTGAAAATTGCCTGCTTTGGTCTGGCATTCAAACCCAATATTGACGATCTGCGTGAAAGCCCGGCGATGGAAATTGCCGAGATGATTGCCGAATGGCACAAGGGTGAAACGCTGGTGGTTGAGCCGAATATCCATGAATTACCGGCAAAACTGGCGGGACACTGCACATTGACGGCGCTGGACGACGCGCTGGCGACGGCGGACGTGCTGGTGCTGCTGGTGGATCATAAAGAGTTTAAAGCGACGTCCGGCGATGCCGTTCGTCAGCAGTATATTGTTGATACCAAAGGTGTCTGGCGTTGAACAGCCTGAATGGGGTACTCGAGTCCCTGCAGTGGGAGAGTGCCTTTTTCGGCCTGCCGTCGGCCATCGTGCGTCTGCGCGATGACGCGCCGGCGCTGGCTGAACCGGATTTTATCGCCTGGCAACGGGTGCAGGCTAAGATCCCGGCGGAGCGTGCCGATCAGCTTGACGCGCTCCAGCAACACGGCTTTCAGCTGGTTGAAGGTGAGGTAGACCTTTCCATTACCCTTACCCGGCACGATGCATCCGGCGCGGAAATTGCAAACGAACAGGACATCCCCGTGCTGCGTCAGATGGCGGCCCAGGCATTTGCACAGAGCCGCTTTCGTGCTCCCTGGTATGCACCTGACGATAGCGGACGTTTCTATGCCCAGTGGATAGAGAATGCGGTCAAAGGCACATTTGACCACGTCTGCCTGGTTTTCCGTGCAGGGGACGGTCAAATCCAGGGGTTCGTCTCGCTGCGTAAGCTCAACGAGCGCGAGGCGCGTATCGGCTTATTAGCCGGGCGCGGCATGGGTGAAAAACTCATGCAGGCGGCGCTGCACTGGGCTCAGCAGCAACAGCTTGTGACGCTGCGGGTCGCGACCCAACTGGGCAACACCGCCGCGCTTAAACGTTATATTGCGAGTGGTGCCAACATCGACGCCACCGCCTACTGGTTATACAGGTGACAAGATGATTCCATTTAACGCACCACCCGTTGTCGGAACTGAACTCGACTATATGCAGTCTGCCATGGGCAGCGGCAAACTCTGTGGTGACGGCGGTTTTACCCGTCGCTGTCAGCAGTGGATGGAACAGCGTTTTCGCAGCGCCAAAGTGCTGCTGACCCCGTCCTGTACGGCATCGCTGGAAATGGCGGCACTGTTGCTGGATATCCAGCCCGGTGATGAAGTGATTATGCCGAGCTATACCTTCGTTTCCACGGCGAACGCCTTTGTCCTGCGCGGAGCGAAAATCGTCTTTGTGGATATCCGCCCGGATACCATGAACATTGATGAGACGCTGATTGAAGCGGCGATCACTGACAAAACGCGCGCGATCGTGCCGGTTCACTACGCGGGCGTGGCCTGTGAAATGGACACCATCATGGCCATCGCCAAAAAACATAATCTGTTCGTGGTGGAAGATGCCGCGCAGGGCGTGATGTCCACCTACAAGGGACGCGCGCTGGGCACTATTGGCCACATCGGCTGCTTTAGCTTCCACGAAACCAAAAACTACACGGCGGGCGGAGAAGGTGGCGCGACGCTGATTAACGACCGGGCTCTCGTGGAGCGTGCGGAAGTGATCCGCGAAAAAGGCACCAACCGCAGCCAGTTCTTCCGGGGTCAGGTAGACAAATACACCTGGCGCGACATCGGCTCCAGCTACCTGATGGCGGATCTGCAGGCGGCGTACCTGTGGGCGCAGCTGGAAGCGGCGGAACGTATCAACCTTCAGCGTCTTTCCCTGTGGCAAACGTATTACGATGCGCTTGAGCCGCTGGCCAAAGCCGGGCGTATTGAGCTGCCGACCATCCCGGCGGATTGCGTCCACAACGCGCATATGTTCTACATCAAGCTGCGCGATAACGACGATCGCAGCGCGCTTATCGCCTGGCTGAAAGAGGCCGAAATTATGGCGGTGTTCCACTATATCCCGCTGCACTCCAGCCCGGCCGGCGAAGCGTTTGGCACGTTCGCGGGTGAAGATCGTTACACCACGAAAGAAAGTGAGCGTTTGCTTCGCCTGCCACTGTTCTACAACCTCGCGCCTGTTAACCAGCGTACGGTGATTAATACCCTTCTGAGTTATTTCGGCTGATATGTCTCTGGCAAAAGCATCGGTGTGGACCGCCGCGTCCACGCTTGTAAAAATTGGCGCCGGGCTGCTGGTCGTCAAGCTGCTGGCCGTCTCTTTTGGCCCCTCAGGCGTGGGGCTGGCGGGTAATTTCCGCCAGCTCGTTACCGTCCTTGGCGTGCTGGCCGGTGCCGGTATCTTCAACGGCGTTACCAAATACGTTGCGCAGTATCACGATGATGCGGCTCAGCTGCGCAGGGTGGTGGGCACCTCTTCGGCGATGGTCACGGGTTTTTCGACCCTGATGGCGATTGTCTTTCTGCTGGCAGCGGCGCCCATCAGCCAGGGATTGTTCGGGTACACCCATTATCAGGGGCTGGTGCGTCTGGTCGCGTTGGTTCAGATGGGCATTGCCTGGGCAAACCTGCTGCTGGCGCTGATGAAAGGTTTTCGTGATGCCGCCGGGAACGCGCTTGCCTTAATCCTGGGTAGCGTCATCGGCGTGATTGCCTATTACTTCTGCTATCGCCTGGGCGGCTATGAAGGCGCACTGCTTGGGCTTGCGCTGGTCCCGGCGCTGGTGGTTATGCCTGCGGCATTGATGCTGATGCGTCGGGGCGTCATCCCTTTGAGCTACCTGAAACCGCAATGGGACACGATGCTTGCCAGCCAGCTGGGCAAATTTACCCTGATGGCGCTCATCACCTCCGTCACGCTGCCGGTAGCCTACGTGATGATGCGAAACCTGCTGGCGGCGCATTATAGCTGGGATGAAGTGGGGATCTGGCAGGGCGTAAGCAGTATTTCCGACGCTTATCTCCAGTTTATTACGGCTTCCTTTAGCGTTTACCTGCTGCCAACCTTATCGCGTCTGACGTCCAGACAGGATATTACCCGTGAGATTTTCCGATCGCTGCGCTTTGTGCTGCCGGCCGTCGCGGCGGCCAGCTTTACCGTCTGGTTACTGCGCGATGTCGCCATCTGGCTGTTGTTCTCGGCGAAGTTCACCGCCATGCGCGATCTCTTTGCCTGGCAACTGGTGGGTGATGTGCTGAAAGTGGGTGCTTACGTTTTCGGCTATCTGGTGATCGCAAAAGCGTCCCTGCGGCTGTATATCCTGGCGGAAATTAGCCAGTTTGCGTTACTGACAGCATTTTCACACTGGTTGATACCCGCGCACGGTGCGCTGGGTGCGGCTCAGGCCTACATGGCAACCTATATCGTTTATTTCGCCGCCTGTTGCGGCGTATTTTTATTGTGGCGTAAACGCGCATGACTGCACTGATTCACATCCTGGGATCGGATATCCCACACCATAACCAGACCGTTTTGCGGTTCTTCAACGACGAGCTGGCATCGGGTAATCCTGATGCGCGTGAGTTTATGGTTGCAGGTCAGGATAAGGGCCTGAGCGAGGCGTTTCCGGCGCTGACGATTCGCTTCTGGCCGGATAAGGCCGCGCTGGCGAAGGCGGTCGTTGCCAGAGCCAAAGCGGATCGTAAGCAACGTTTCTTTTTCCACGGGCAGTTCAATACCGGCCTGTGGCTGGCACTGCTTAGCGGGGGGATTAAACCCTCCCAGTGCAGCTGGCATATCTGGGGAGCCGATCTCTATGAAGTCACCCGCGGCTGGAAATTCCGTCTTTTCTATCCGCTGCGCCGCATGGCGCAGGGGCGCGTGGGCTGTGTGTTTGCCACCCGAGGCGATCTCAACTATTTTGCTAAACAGCACCCAAACGTGCGCGGAGAACTGCTCTATTTCCCAACCCGCATGGATCCGGCCCTGAACGCCATGGCGAATGACGCGGTGCGTGAAGGCAAGCTGACGATCCTGGTGGGGAATTCCGGCGATCGCAGTAACGAACACGTCGCGGCGCTCAGGGCTGTGCATCAGCAGTTTGGCGACACGGTGAACGTGGTGGTGCCGATGGGCTATCCCGCCAACAACGACGCCTATATTGCTGAGGTTCGCCAGCAGGGACTTGCGCTATTTAGTGCAGAAAATCTGCACATTCTCAGCAATAAGTTGGAATTTGATGACTATCTTGCGCTGCTGAGAAAATGCGATCTTGGCTATTTCATCTTTGCCCGACAGCAGGGAATCGGCACGCTGTGTCTGCTGATTCAGGCGGGTGTACCGTGCGTGCTCAACCGCGACAACCCGTTCTGGCAGGACATGGCCGAGCAGCATATTCCGGTGCTGTTTACCTCAGACACGCTGAATGTTGAGGTGGTACGGGAAGCCCAACGCCAGCTCACGTTGGTGGATAAAAATAGCATCGATTTTTTCAGCCCGAATTACCTCACGCCGTGGCACCGCGCGCTGCGTATCGCTTCAGGAGACAAAGCATGAGTCAGTTGCAATTCAGCGGCTTACTGGTTGTCTGGCTTCTGAGCGCCCTGTTTATCGCCACGCTCACCTGGTTTGAATTCCGTCGGGTGCGCTTCAACTTTAACGTCTTCTTCTCGTTATTGTTTCTGCTGACGTTCTTTTTCGGCTTCCCGCTCACCAGCATTCTGGTCTTCCGTTTTGACGTGAGCGTCGCGCCGCCGGAAATCCTGCTCCAGGCGCTTCTGGCGGCAACCTGCTTCTATGCGGTCTACTACGTCACCTATAAAACGCGTCTGCGTTCAGCGCAGGCTGCTGTCCCGCGTCGGCCGCTTTTTACTATGAATCGGGTGGAAACCCACCTGACGTGGGTGATGCTGATGACCATTGCCCTGGTCAGCGTCGGTATCTTCTTCATGCATAACGGCTTTCTGCTGTTTAAGCTCCACTCCTACAGCCAGATTTTTTCGGCCGAAGTCTCGGGCGTGGCGCTTAAGCGTTTCTTCTACTTCTTCATCCCGGCGATGCTGGTGGTCTTTTTCCTGCGCCAGGACAGCAAAGCGTGGCTGTTTTTCCTGGTCAGT
Source organism: Enterobacter dykesii (assembly GCF_008364625.2). Classification (NCBI taxonomy): domain Bacteria; kingdom Pseudomonadati; phylum Pseudomonadota; class Gammaproteobacteria; order Enterobacterales; family Enterobacteriaceae; genus Enterobacter; species Enterobacter dykesii. The sequence continues at coordinate 4,360,660 of NZ_CP126604.1, read as the reverse complement.
ACCGTCGCGTTTGGCATTCTGACCTACATGATTGTGGGCGGCACGCGCGCGAACATTATCATCGCCTTCGCCATCTTCCTGTTTATCGGCATCATCCGCGGCTGGATCTCGCTGTGGATGCTGGTTGCGGCAGGCGTGTTTGGCATTGTTGGGATGTTCTGGCTGGCGCTGAAGCGCTACGGGATGAACGTGACGGGCGATGAGGCGTTTTACACATTCCTCTACCTGACGCGCGATACTTTCTCGCCGTGGGAAAACCTGGCGTTGCTGCTGCAAAACTACGACAAGATTGATTTCCAGGGACTGGCGCCGATTGTTCGTGACTTCTACGTCTTTATCCCTTCCTGGCTATGGCCGGACCGGCCCGGCGTGGTGCTTAACACGGCAAATTACTTTACCTGGGAAGTGCTGAACAACCATTCCGGTCTGGCAATCTCGCCGACGCTGATTGGTTCCCTGGTGGTGATGGGGGGCGCGTGGTTCATTCTCCCCGGGGCGGTTGCCGTAGGGCTGATTATCAAGTGGTTCGACTGGCTTTACCTGCGTGGCAACGAAGAGACCAACCGCTATAAAGCCGCCATTTTGCACAGTTTCTGCTTTGGTGCCATTTTCAATATGATCGTTCTGGCGCGCGAAGGGCTGGACTCGTTCGTGTCGCGCGTGGTGTTCTTCATGGTTGTTTTCGGCCTCTGCCTGTTGCTGGCCAAACTGTTGTACTGGCTGTTTGACAGCGCAGGGCTCGTGCACAAGCGCGAGCGGCAGGGCAGCACAACGCTGTCGCAAGTCTGAGTAAGGATAGTAATGACTGATAAAATTTCTGCACCGCGCTATGCGCTACGTGGCCTGCAGCTTATTGGCTGGCGTGACATGCAGCACGCGCTGGACTTTCTGTTCGCCGACGGCAAGATGAAATCCGGTACGCTGGTGGCCATCAACGCGGAAAAAATGCTGGCGGTTGAGGATAATGCGGAAGTTAAAAGCCTGATTGAAGCGGCTGAATTTAAATACGCGGACGGGATCAGCGTGGTCCGCTCTATCCGTAAAAAGTATCCTGACGCTAATGTATCCCGCGTGGCGGGGGCCGATCTCTGGGAGCAGCTTATGGCCCGCGCCGGTGTGCAGGGTATGCCCGTGTTCCTGATTGGCGGAAAGCCGGAGATACTGGCCCAGACGGAGGAGAAACTGCGTCGTCAATGGAATGTTAATATTGTCGGCAGCCAGGATGGTTACTTCAAACCGGAAGATCGACAGGCTCTGTTTGAGCGCGTTCGTGACAGCGGGGCGAAAATTGTCACCGTGGCGATGGGCTCCCCGCGCCAGGAGATCCTGATGCGCGACTGCCGTCTGGTCTGTCCTGATGCCCTCTACATGGGCGTCGGCGGCACGTACGACGTCTTTACCGGCCACGTTAAGCGTGCGCCTAAGGTCTGGCAAAATTTGGGGCTGGAGTGGCTGTACCGCCTGCTATCGCAACCGACGCGCATTAAACGACAGATCCGTCTGCTTCGCTACCTCGCCTGGCATTACACCGGGAAAATGTAATCAAAATGTAGCGCGATATGCTATTCGCGCTGCAACTCGCCTGCAAAACTGCTGATAATCTGTGCAATGCATTCATTTTTTTAATGCATCGTTTGCCATTTGGCAGATTTTAGGAAACCATTCGCTCCGTATTTTAGTACCCCTAAAAAACAATACCCGGTATTAAGCCGGGAAACAGCAAACACAATCGAGGATCTATGGCAGAGAAACAACCGGAGCTACAGCGTGGGCTGGAAGCTCGTCATATTGAACTGATAGCGCTGGGCGGCACTATCGGCGTGGGCCTGTTTATGGGCTCCGCAAGCACGCTCAAATGGGCAGGCCCTTCCGTATTACTGGCGTATATTATCGCCGGGCTGTTTGTTTTCTTCATTATGCGTTCCATGGGCGAAATGCTCTTCCTGGAGCCGGTAACCGGCTCTTTCGCCGTTTACGCGCATCGCTATATGAGCCCGTTCTTCGGCTACCTGACGGCCTGGTCATACTGGTTTATGTGGATGGCGGTGGGCATCTCAGAGATCACCGCGATAGGGGTCTACGTCCAGTTCTGGTTCCCGGACATGGTCCAGTGGATACCCGCGCTCATTGCCGTGGGGCTGGTGGCGCTGGCAAACCTGGCAGCCGTGCGCCTTTACGGTGAAATTGAGTTCTGGTTCGCAATGATCAAAGTCACCACGATCATCGTGATGATTGTCGTCGGCCTGGGCGTGATTTTCTTCGGCTTTGGCAACGGTGGGCACGCTATCGGCTTTGGCAACCTGACCGAAAACGGCGGCTTCTTTGCCGGCGGCTGGAAGGGCTTCCTGACGGCGCTGTGTATCGTTGTGGCCTCGTATCAGGGCGTGGAGCTGATCGGTATTACCGCCGGTGAAGCGAAAAACCCGCAGGTCACGCTGCGTAGCGCGGTGGGCAAAGTGCTGTGGCGCATCCTGATTTTCTATGTGGGCGCGATCTTCGTCATCGTGACCATCTTCCCGTGGAACGAAATTGGCACGACGGGTAGCCCGTTTGTATTAACCTTTGCCAAAATTGGTATCACGGCGGCGGCGGGTATCATCAACTTTGTGGTCCTGACGGCAGCGCTGTCAGGCTGTAACAGCGGGATGTACAGCTGCGGGCGTATGCTCTATGCGCTTTCGAAGAATAACCAGCTGCCTGCGGCGATGAGTAAAGTCTCACGTGCCGGCGTACCGGTGGCGGGTGTGGCTGTCTCCATTGTAATCCTGCTGATTGGCTCTTGCCTGAATTACATCATTCCTAACCCGCAGCGCGTATTCGTTTACGTCTACAGCGCCAGCGTACTGCCGGGCATGGTGCCGTGGTTCGTTATCCTCATCAGCCAGCTACGTTTCCGCCATGCGCATAAAAAAGCGATCGAAAACCATCCGTTCCGCTCAATTCTGTTCCCCTATGCGAACTATTTGACGATGGCGTTCCTGATTTGTGTATTAATCGGCATGTACTTTAATGAAGATACCCGCATGTCGCTGTTTGTCGGGATGATCTTCCTGGCGGCTGTGACGGCCGCATATAAGCTTTTTGGCCTGGGTCGCCGCGCCACCACGCATAAAGTGGAGGAATAAGCGGCAAAATGTGCAAACCATAACCAAACGCGCATTTTTTTCAAAAAAGCACTAGACAGCGGGGACGGAGGTACGTAATATCCAGCCCCGCAACGGCGCTAAGCGCCCGTAGCTCAGCTGGATAGAGCGCTGCCCTCCGGAGGCAGAGGTCTCAGGTTCGAATCCTGTCGGGCGCACCATTAACCCGGTGCTGGAGCTGCGGTGGTCTGAGAAGTAGTCAGTACCGCGTGAAAGAATACAGTGGTGGCTATAGCTCAGTTGGTAGAGCCCTGGATTGTGATTCCAGTTGTCGTGGGTTCGAATCCCATTAGCCACCCCATTATTTGAAAGAGTTGTGAATTGCGAAGGTGGCGGAATTGGTAGACGCGCTAGCTTCAGGTGTTAGTGTCCTTTGGATGTGGGGGTTCGAGTCCCCCCCCTCGCACCACGACTTTTTAAATGAATTGAACTAAAAATTCAAAAAGCAGTACATCGGCGAGTAGCGCAGCTTGGTAGCGCAACTGGTTTGGGACCAGTGGGTCGGAGGTTCGAATCCTCTCTCGCCGACCAATTTTGAACCCCGCTTCGGCGGGGTTTTTTGTTTTCTCCGGCTTCTCACCCCTGTAGTCATGCCCCGACAGCGCCCTTTTTCTTTGTCGCAATCCAGCGACATGCAACTCATTGAAAATTAAATAAATAACTATTTATGGGTTTTGCTGTCTCCTCCTGGCGACATATTCCCGCCTTTTACCGATACGTTGTAGAGCCTAAGACGGCGCATAGCAGCATAATTTCCTTTTATCTTAAAATGTTGCGTTATGTAAAAGATCTGGGTGTCATGTTGGCACGTTACGTGCAATAATATACGTGTAGATGCTCATTCCATCTCTTATGTTCGCCTTAGTGCCTCATAAACTCAGGAATGACGCAGAGCCATTTACGGTGCTTATCGTCCACTGACAGATGTCGCTTCGGCCTCATCAGACACCATGGACACAACGTTGAGTGAAGCACCAAATATGTTGTCTTACAGACCTGTTTTAACGCCTGCTTTTATAGCAGGCGTTTTTTTATGCCTTATTCCCGATACAGGCGCATGATCAGGGCAACCATCAGCAGGGCCGATGCAGAGACAGCATAGAGCGCCTGTACTGAGCCAAATCCTGAAGCCACCGCCGCTGCAATGCCGGTGAAAAGAGAGGCGCTGAGCGTTTGCCAGCGCCAGGCTTTACCGCTGGCCGAAGCGGTTTGCGTGAGAGGAAAACTACTGAGTACGCCAAACGTGCCCGCTGCGAAGAGAATATTTGAGGGCAGATGCGCGATAAAGATCATCCCCAGCGCGCATAACGTCCACCCGGACAAAAACGGCAGCATGTCATAAGCGGCCAGAAAGATGCTCAGGCAAACGATTATTCGCGGCGTGTGGGCCGCAATGCGCGTCAGGCTCTCTTTTTTTAGCAGCAGGGGGCCACAAAGCTGCCCCAGACTCCTCGCGAAAAGCAGAGGCAAAGCAAGGCCCGCCGCATCCTGAGGACGGAGCTGCTGGGCCAGTGCCGGAAGAAGCGCCATCGCCGGTGAGCCGACGGCGGCCAGCGCCGGCAGGATGAGCAGGCTGCGTTTCTGCCGAACGGTCAACGCCTGCCAGCGTAATGTTGCAGAATCCCCCTTTTCCATAGTGGTGGGGCCAGGTGTCGGAGAAAACCGACGCCCAGCCAGCCATAGCAGTAACAGTGACCCAAAAAAGCTGGCGGCATCAATGGCCAGCAGGGTAAACACGGATGTCTTCTGAAACAGCAGCACGCCGAGTCCGGTCCCTAACAACACTTGAGAAGCAAAAATCACATTTTCCAGACAGGTTGCAGCGGGCAGCTCTGCTTCGCTAAGTCCGCGCTTAAAGAGCAATGTCAGCGCGGGCCAGCTCATCCCGCTGAGCAGGGCTTCGGTGGATTGCACGGCGAGCAATGCGGCAACGCTGTGGTAACCCACGCCAAGCAGGGGAAAGAGCAGGGCGAGCAGACCCAGCCCCTCGGTCAGTATCAGCAGGGATATCGGTGAAAAGCGCGAGCACAGCTTTTCGCCGAAGATACTGCCGATGAATCCTGGTACCGTAGCGAAAAGAAAAGCGAGAGTGAGCAGAGCGGGCGGGGCTGACCACGCTAGCAGCAAACCGAAGACTACAACCTGGGTTAAACCATTCCCCAGTGAAGAAAAGATAAAAGCGCAGGCAAGCAGGCGCAGCCAGCGGTGGCAGCGCAGCGCCTGAATAAGCGCATACAAAAGCGAGTTCATGGAGATTTCCTTTCAAAAACGATTTAGTCCACGCTGCAAAATGTGCGCGTGTGTGAAAAAAGGTTAATGAAAAGACATCGTTACATTGGCGGATTCGTTTGCGGATGTGGGTGAAAAGAATGTAGCAGGAGAAAGGCGATAAAAAAAGGAGGCCCTCTGGCCTCCTTTTTATTTACTGCTGCGTACCGTTATTTTGCAGCGTTAACAGCAACCCATCACGACGCATGGCGGCTGCCTCTTCCGGCTTATGCTGTTTTTCCAGCGCATCGGCAAGCCACGCGTAGTCAAACGCGTCCGGACGCTGCTTCAGCGCCGCGCGGAAGGCGAGGCTCGCCTCCTGCCATTCGCCGTGCTTCATCAGCGATTGACCGAGCGTGCTCCACAGCAGCGGGCGATCCCCAACGGCTTTAATCTGCTGTCGCAGCACTTTTTCGATTTGCTCAGGATTATTGGTTTTCAGGCGCGGGATCACCATCACCAGACGATCGTCATACTGGCGCTTCAGGCCGTCGAGGAGGATCTCCTGAGCCGTGTCATGATCGTCACATTCAATAAGATGTTCCGCCATGGCAACCTGCAGAGGAACCTGCTGACGCGTTTTACGGCTCTGATTCTTCCACCACGTTTTCAGACCGTCGCTGCCCAGGTCGGCGCGCGCCTGATCCATCAGGCCAATCCATGCCAGACGCTGAAGCTCATCACGATGTTCATCGTCGCCCACCTCGGCCTTCGCCATCGACGGAATGATGTCCAGCAGCGAACCCCAGGCGCCGGTACGAATATACGCCTGCTCGGCAAGACGCAGCACTTCCGGATGACGTGGCGCAACTTCCAGCAGGCGATCGATACCGTGACGCGCCGCGTGATTTTCATTGCGCGCCAGCTGCAGGCGAACGCGCGTGATTTCTACCGGAATCGGGTCGCCGTGAGCCAGCTCTGCCGCCCGCTCCAGATGCTGATTGGCGCGGGCTTCGTCACCGCGCTGCTGCGCCGCTTCGGCAGCGAGCAGATAATTCACCACCGGCTGTTCGGCATGGTCGGCGTTTTTCGACATCAGCTTTTCAACCTGCTGATAGTCACCCTCGGCAAGCTTAAGCAGCGCCTGTTCGGTCTGCTTGCGGGCGCGGCGGCGTTTACGGCCAACGAACCAGCCGCGCGTGTGGGCACCGGTGCGGAAAATGCGGCGCAGGATCCACTCGATCGCAAACAGCACCACCACGCCGAGGATCAGAATGATCGTCAGGCCGGTTACGCTGGTTTCAATGTTGTAGTTATCCGTCTGGATCAGGACGTAACCCTGATGACCCGCAAGCATGGGTCCCAGCACGATCCCGGCGATCAGCAGGATGAAGAGTAAGAGAACTTTTAGCATCATTACTCTCCTTGTGGTGCGCTTTCAGGCGCCGGAGCCGGAGCTGGTGCCGCTCCGCCCGACGGCTCTGCCGGCACGCCCGGCTGCGCCAGCAGGTTACGCACGCGCGTCTGCATCAGCTTCTCCAGAATCGGCTGGCTGGCCAGCTTATCCGGAACGTTCATGGTGATGTTCTGCTGGCTCAGCTTATCAATGTCTTCGAGGAAGGCGGTGGTCGTCGCATCATCGGTGTTGTAGTAGGCGCGTACCCACGTCGAGACGTTATCCAGCGCCTGTTTGTAGGTCTCTTCCTGATGACGCGGCACGGCCTGAGCCGCCACCAGCAGGCGGGAACGAATGTTCTCGCGTAGATAGATATCCTGGTTCGGTGCCAGCAGCGGCACGGCGGTTTCGTCGCGACGGCGGATAGTGATGAAGCTGTCCATAAAGTTCTGCCAGCTTTTCTGCAGGTTTATGCGCCATTCGCTCAGGGAGCTGGAAAGCTCGGTACCGTCGGAATCCATCGGGGAGTCGTCGTCGTTGTTATCCGCCAGCTGCAGGTTATCAATCTGATTCGACAGCTGGTTCACCTTGAGGATAATGCCGTCGTAATCCACCTGCGAGACGGCGGAGAGACTGGCGATGTCTTCGGTGATCGCGCGACGCGCGGTGATAAGGCTCGGGTCGTTCATGTCTGCCAGGCTCGCATCGGCGCTTTTCAGCAGCGCGGCGGCAGTGGTGACGTCCTGATCGCTCCAGAGCTTACGTCCGGCGAGCTTCACCAGGAAGTCAGCCTGCGAGAGCAGCCAGGTTTTGGCATCGGTGCCGGAAATCGTGGCGACTTTCTGCTGCACTTCGCCCAGCTGTTTAGTCAGCTCTTCCTGTTTGCTGTTCGCCTCGGCAAGCGCGGCGGCCTGCTGCTTAATCACCGTTTCCAGCTCGGTTTTCTGCGTCTCCTGCGCTTTTTGCAGGGCAGTAAGCTGATTCACCAGCGCATCGCTGGTGGACGTCTGGTTAGCGCCCTGTTGCTTCACCAGACCGTACAGGCCAACCCCTGCTGCCAGCGCAATGGCGATGGCAATCGCGCTCAGCGCGAGGCTCGTTTTGTTGCTGCCGTTTTTCTTCTCAGCGGTTTTCTCTGTCGTCTCTGGCTGTGGCGTCGTTTCCACAGTCTCCCTGGTCTCTTCAACCACGGCGGAGGATTTGTCGTGTTCCGTCATTATGGCTTCCCATTTGAGAGTTATTGTAATGCGCGCAGCAGCGCATCGTTGTCGGCGTTATCAGCGATCCGAATATCCTGCCAGCCCAGTTCCCGGGCCTGGTTCGCCAGACGCTCACTGACGACCAGAAGCCGACAGCGGAGTAACCAGTTTTCGCGATACCAGAGCGGTATCAGCGACCAAATCTGTTGTAACATTTCACCGCTGGTGACCACCAGCGTATTAATGCCGCGCGCGTGCCAGCGCATCGCCTCTTCCGCGCCATCATAGTGTTTTGCACAGCGCTGATAGCACTCAATGAACGTAACGTCTGCACCGCGTTCACGCAGCGTTTCGCCCAGCAGCTCGCGACCACCGTTGCCGCGCAAAATGAGCGCACGCTTTCCGGCAATAGTTTGTAATTCAGGTAATTGTAGCAAGACTTCGCTGATTTCCCGATCTAACGGGTAACGAACGTCCGCGCTGCTTACGGTATGCAGCGCCAGTGCCGTTGTGCGGCCAATCGCGAAATAGCGGGGAGCGGCTGGCCAGGTCAAACCCTGCTGTTGCAGCTGTGCGTGGGCAAATTCCACGGCATGTTGCGACAGCGCAAACAGCAGGTCGCCTTCCTGAAGGGTATTCATCTGGTCGGCGAGCGCGGAGAGCTCCCGACCGGGGGAGAATTCAATGAGCGGAAAACTCCAGGCCACCTGCCCCAGTGTGCGCAGACGGCTCACTAACTGCTCTCCTGCGGGAGAAGGGCGGGTGACAAGAATACTCATGCAGGGGGCTCTCCATTATAAACGTCAGCCAGAATCTCGCGGGCGCCGTTATCCAGCAGCTCTTCCGCCAGCGACACGCCAAGCTGCTCGGCATCTTGCGCTTTACCGCGACGTTCGCCGCGTACCATCTGCGAACCGTCCGGAGCGCCCACCAGCGCACGCAGCCACAGTTCGCCATCTGTTAATTCAGCATAGCTGCCAATCGGTACCTGACATCCCCCTTCGAGGCGGGTATTCATCGCACGCTCGGCTTTTACGCGAATAGCGGTCTCGTCATGGTTCAGCGGTGCGAGCAGTTCGCGGGTACGCGCATCGTCCAGACGGCACTCGATGCCGACGGCGCCCTGGCCCACGGCCGGCAGCGACAGTTCTGGCGGCATCGCCACGCGAATGCGCGACTCCAGCCCCAAACGCTTCAGGCCGGCAACGGCGAGGATAATGGCATCGTAATCGCCGTTATCCAGCTTGCCCAGACGCGTGCCGACGTTACCGCGCAGCGAGCGAATGATCAGGTCAGGACGGCGCTCTGCCAGCTGACACTGACGGCGTAAACTGGACGTGCCAACCACGCTACCCTCCGGCAGCGCGTCGAGCGAGTCATAGCGGTTGGAGACAAACGCATCGCGCGGATCTTCGCGCTCGCAGATGGTCACCAGCCCCAGCCCTTCCGGGAACTCGACGGGCACGTCTTTCATTGAATGTACGGCGATATCGGCGCGGTTCTCAAGCAATGCCAGTTCCAGTTCTTTGACAAACAGGCCTTTGCCGCCCACTTTCGCCAGAGGCGTATCGAGGATCACGTCACCGCGCGTGACCATCGGCACCAGCTCGACGCGCAATCCACTGTGGCAGGCTTCAAGGCGCTGCTTCACATAATGTGCCTGCCAGAGCGCGAGGGGGCTTTGGCGTGTGGCAATTCTCAAAACATTGTCTAACATGCTTGTTACCGTCATTATCAATCGCTAACCATCCTAACATTGTTGACTCTGGGATGGCAGTTTTACGGTTGATGAAGCGTGAGAGGGACAAGGCGGCGTATTCGTCAGCCATAGCCGTATTCAGGAATTTACACGTACAGAACGGTGCTACACTTGTATGTAGCGCATCTTTCTTTACGGTCAACCGGCAAGGTGTTAAATTGATCACGTTTTAGACCATTTTTTCGTCGCTACCACCAAAAATGATAAGGGCGAAAAAGGGTAACGGTTATCTTTTTGAAATACTGCGGGTCCGCTGTTATTCGTGTTTTGAATAGCTTGCGACACCCGGAAACATCAGGCGATACGTCTTGTACCTCTATATTGAGACTCTGAAACAGAGACTGGATGCCATTAATCAACTGCGTGTGGATCGCGCGCTTGCTGCCATGGGCCCTGCTTTCCAGCAGGTATACAGTCTGCTGCCGACATTATTGCACTATCACCATCCGCTAATGCCTGGCTACCTTGACGGTAACGTTCCCCAGGGCATTTGCCTTTTCACGCCTGATGAAACCCAACAGCATTACCTCAACGAACTGGAACTCTACCGCGGCATGCCGCCACAGGAGTCTCCAAAAGGTGAACTGCCGATTACCGGCGTTTACTCTATGGGGAGCACCTCATCGGTAGGGCAAAGCTGTTCTTCGGACCTGGACATCTGGGTCTGCCATCAGTCCTGGCTCGATAACGACGAGCGTCAGCTGCTGCAACGCAAGTGCAGCCTGCTGGAGAGCTGGGCGGCCTCGCTCGGCGTGGAAGTAAGCTTCTTCCTGATTGATGAAAACCGTTTCCGCCATAACGAAAGCGGCAGTCTGGGTGGTGAGGACTGCGGCTCGACTCAGCACATCTTACTGCTGGATGAATTTTACCGTACTGCTGTGCGTCTGGCCGGGAAGCGTATTCTGTGGAATATGGTCCCGTGCGAAGAAGAAGAGCATTACGATGACTACGTCATGTCGCTTTACGCGCAGGGTGTACTGACGCCAAACGAATGGCTGGACCTCGGCGGCCTCAGCTCTCTGTCAGCCGAAGAGTACTTTGGCGCAAGCCTCTGGCAGCTCTATAAGAGTATCGACTCGCCGTACAAAGCGGTGCTGAAAACGCTGCTGCTGGAAGCCTATTCCTGGGAATACCCCACGCCGCGCCTGCTGGCGAAAGATATCAAGCAGCGTCTGCACGACGGGGAGATCGTCTCCTTCGGGCTGGACGCCTACTGCATGATGCTGGAGCGCGTGACCGAATACCTGAAAGCCATTGATGACACCACGCGTCTTGACCTGGTGCGTCGATGTTTCTATCTCAAAGTTTGTGAGAAATTGAGCCGCGAGCGCGCCTGCGTGGGCTGGCGTCGTGAAGTGGTCAGTCAGTTAGTGAAAGAGTGGGGATGGGACGAAGCGCGTCTGTCCATGCTCGACAACCGGGCCAACTGGAAAATCGATCAGGTGCGTGAAGCGCACAACGAACTGCTCGATGCGATGATGCAAAGCTACCGTAACCTGATCCGCTTTGCGCGCCGTAACAACCTCAGCGTTTCCGCCAGCCCGCAGGACATCGGGGTATTAACCCGTAAGCTGTACGCCGCGTTTGAAGCGCTGCCGGGTAAAGTCACCCTGGTTAACCCGCAGATTTCGCCTGACCTGTCAGAACCGAACCTGACCTTTATCTACGTGCCGCCGGGCCGCGCGAACCGCACCGGGTGGTATCTGTACAACCGTGCGCCAAGCATGGATTCCATCATCAGCCATCAGCCGCTGGAGTATAACCGCTACCTGAACAAGCTGGTGGCCTGGGCCTGGTTTAACGGCCTGCTGACCTCGCGCACGCGCCTGTTTATCAAAGGCAACGAGGTGGTCGATCTCGCTAAGCTGCAGGAGATGGTCGCGGATGTGTCGCACCATTTCCCGCTGCGTCTGCCTGCCCCAACGCCGAAAGCGCTCTACAGCCCGTGCGAAATTCGCCATCTGGCAATTATCGTCAACCTGGAATACGACCCGACGGCGGCCTTCCGCAATCAGGTGGTTCACTTTGACTTCCGCAAGCTGGACGTCTTTAGCTTTGGCGAGCAGCAAAACTGCCTGGTAGGCAGTGTGGATCTGCTGTACCGCAACTCCTGGAACGAAGTGCGTACCCTGCATTTCAACGGTGAGCAGGCAATGATCGAAGCGCTGAAAACGATTCTCGGCAAGATGCACCAGGATGCCGCACCGCCGGACAGCGTTGAGGTGTTCTGCTACAGCCAGCACCTGCGCGGTTTAATTCGTACCCGCGTGCAGCAGCTGGTCTCTGAGTGTATCGAACTGCGTCTCTCCAGTACTCGCCAGGAAACCGGGCGCTTTAAGGCGCTGCGCGTCTCCGGTCAGACCTGGGGCCTGTTCTTCGAACGCCTGAACGTGTCGGTACAGAAGCTGGAAAACGCCATCGAGTTCTACGGCGCGATTTCACACAACAAGCTGCATGGCCTGTCGGTGCAGGTGGAAACCAACCACGTTAAGCTCCCGCAGGTAGTGGACGGATTCGCCAGCGAAGGGATTATTCAGTTCTTCTTTGAAGAGTCGGGCGACGATGCCGGGTTCAACATCTACATTCTGGATGAGACCAACCGCGCCGAGGTGTATCACCATTGTGAAGGCAGTAAAGAGGAGCTGGTGCGCGACGTCAGCCGCTTCTACTCCTCTTCGCATGACCGTTTCACCTACGGCTCAAGCTTTATCAACTTTAACCTGCCGCAGTTCTACCAGATTGTGAACGTCGACGGTCGTACGCAGGTGATCCCGTTCCGGACACAGGCCGTCACGCCTGCCGCGCCTGCCAATCAGGACACCGCGCCGCTGTTGCAGCAGTACTTCTCCTGAGTCTTTTCGCCGGATAGCGCAGCGCCACCCGGCAACAAAACTACCTGAAACTCACTTCCTCACCGGCCTGCGCGGTCGCTGCCTGTTCCAGCAGATCCCAGAACGTGACGCCGCTGCGGTCGCAAACCCATTCTCCGTCTTTCAGATCGAAATGATAGCCGCCCTGTTTCGCGGCCAACCAGACCTGGTGGAGCGGCTCCTGGCGGTTAATAATAATTTTGCTGCCATTTTCGAAGCTCAGGGTCAGAATGCCGCCGTTGATTTCGCAATCGATATCGCTGTCGCCGTCCCAGTCGTCAAGACGCTCTTCGATGGTCATCCACAGGTTGTCGGCAAGGCGATGGAATTCACTGTCGTTCATGGTTTTGTTCCTGTTTTTCGTGATGCCGGCAGTATAACCCTAAATAATTCCCGTTGCAGGAAAGCGGCAAACTCTTGCTTTTGTGTCTTCTCCTGCGATGATAGAAACAGATTTGAACTTACGGGCAACTTTATAATGAAAAACGCTTTCCGAACGCTTGCCGTTCTCATCACGCTGTTTAGCCTGACTGGCTGCGGACTGAAGGGACCACTGTACTTCCCTCCTGCGGATAAAACCGCGCCGCCGCCGACGAAACCGGTTAACAGCGGCATTGAGTCTACCACGCCAAATACTAACGACCGTGGCGACAACGGTGGCCCGACTCAGGTTAATCTCTGACGACAACGTTCTGTACCCGCGCAATGGAGCAAATGATGCAGTTCTCTAAAATGCATGGCCTTGGCAACGATTTTATGGTCGTCGACGCGGTAACGCAGAATGTGTTTTTCTCCCCGGAACTGATCCGTCGCCTGGCGGATCGGCATCTGGGCGTGGGGTTCGATCAGCTGCTGGTGGTCGAGCCACCGTACGATCCCGACCTCGATTTTCACTACCGTATTTTTAACGCGGACGGCAGCGAAGTTAACCAGTGCGGCAACGGCGCGCGCTGTTTTGCCCGCTTTGTCCGCCTGAAAGGGCTGACCAACAAGCGTGATATTCGCGTCAGCACGGCCAATGGTCGCATGGTGCTCAGCGTCACCGATGATGAGCTGGTGCGCGTGAACATGGGCGAGCCTAATTTCGAGCCCTCCGTCGTGCCGTTTCGCGCAAACAAAGCGGAAAAGACCTATATTATGCGTGCAGCCGAGCAGACAGTATTGTGCGGCGTCGTCTCAATGGGTAACCCACACTGCGTGATTCAGGTTGATGATGTGGAAACCGCCGCGGTCGAAACGCTCGGCCCGGTGCTGGAAAGCCACGAACGTTTCCCGGAGCGCGCGAACATCGGCTTTATGCAGGTGGTGAAGCGCGAACACATTCGCCTGCGGGTTTACGAGCGCGGCGCGGGCGAGACGCAGGCCTGCGGAAGCGGTGCCTGTGCAGCGGTGGCCGTGGGCATCGCCCAGGGGTTACTGGCTGAAGAGGTTCGCGTGGAATTACCGGGCGGTCGGCTTGATATCGCCTGGAAAGGACCGGGTCATCCACTGTATATGACTGGCCCGGCGGCACATGTCTATGACGGGTTTATCCATCTATGAAACAACCAGGGGAAGAACTGCAGGAAACAGTGACGGAACTGGACGACAGAGCTGTTGTTGATTATCTGCTGCGCAATCCTGAGTTTTTTATTCGCAATGCACGCGTCGTCGAAGAGATGCGCGTGCCGCATCCGGTTCGCGGGACCGTGTCGCTGGTCGAATGGCACATGGCGCGCTCGCGCAACCACATCAATCAGCTTGAAGAGAATATGACGCTGCTGATGGAGCAGGCCAGCACCAACGAAAGCCTGTTCTATCGTCTGCTGCATCTGCAGGCGCGTCTGGCGTCGGCGCACAGCCTTGACGAGTTCCTCAGCCGCTTCCACCGCTGGGCCCGGGAGCTGGGGCTGGCGGGCGCAACGATTCGTCTTTTCCCTGACCGCTGGCGCATCGGCGCGCCGTCGGGGTTCACCCATCTGGCGCTGAGCCGTCAGGCGTTTGAACCGTTGCGCATTCAGCGTCTGGGCCATGAGCACCACTATCTGGGGCCGCTTAACGGACCTGAGCTACTGGTGGTGTTACCGGAAGCCAAAGCGATTGGCTCGGTGGCGATGTCGCTGATGGGGCGCGATGGCGATCTGGGCGTCATATTATTTACCAGCCGCGACGCGCATCACTATGAGCAGGGGCAGGCCACGCACCTGCTGCAGGAGATTGCCCTGATGCTGCCCGAGCTGCTGGAGCGCTGGATTGAGCGCGTATGACGGACGGACTGCTCGCCAATGACGTCTCGCGCTTTCTGCGCTATCTGGGCGTGGAGCGTCAGCTTAGCCCCATTACCCTGCTCAACTACCAGCGTCAGCTTGATGCCATCATGCAGATCGCCGACGAAATCGGCCTGAAAAGCTGGCAACAATGTGACGCTGCGACGGTGCGCGGGTTCGTCGTGCGTAGCCGTAAAAAAAATCTCAGCCCGGCAAGCCTGGCGCTCAGGCTCTCAGCGCTGCGCAGTTTCTTCGACTGGCTGGTCAGCCAGGGGGGCTTAAAAGCCAACCCGGCAAAGGGGATCGCCACGCCGAAAGCGCCGCGCCATCTGCCTAAAAATATCGACGTTGACGACGTAAATCGCCTGCTGGATATCGACCTTAACGACCCGCTCGCCGTGCGCGACCGCGCGATGCTGGAGGTGATGTACGGTGCCGGGCTGCGTCTGTCTGAACTCGTCAACCTTGACCTCAAGCATCTCGATCTGGAATCGGGCGAAGTGTGGGTAATGGGTAAGGGCAGCAAAGAGCGCCGCCTGCCGATTGGCCGCAATGCGGTTTCCTGGATTGAGCACTGGCTTGACCTGCGCGGGCTGTTTGGCTCCGACGAAGATGCGCTGTTCCTGTCGAAGCTCGGCAAACGGATCTCGGCGCGTAACGTGCAGAAGCGCTTTGCGGAGTGGGGCATTAAGCAGGGGCTGAACAGCCACGTTCACCCGCACAAGCTGCGCCACTCCTTTGCGACACACATGCTTGAGTCGAGCGGCGATCTGCGCGGCGTGCAGGAACTGCTTGGCCACGCGAACCTGTCGACCACACAAATCTATACCCACTTAGACTTCCAGCACCTTGCCTCGGTGTATGACGCGGCGCATCCACGCGCCAAACGGGGGAAATAATGCGTTTTTACCGCCCACTCGGTCAGATCTCAGCCCTGACGTTTGACCTTGATGACACTCTTTATGACAACCGCGAGGTGATCCTGCGTACCGAGCAGGAGTCGCTGGCGTTTGTGCAGAACTACCATCCTGCGCTGAAGGCGATACAGAACAAGGACTTCCAGAAGCTGCGCCAGTCCCTGCGGGAAACCGAGCCGGACATTTACCACGACGTGACCGAATGGCGTCGTCGTGCGGTTGAACAGGCGATGCTCAATGCCGGCCTGAGCGCGCAGGACGCGGCCATCGGGGCGGAAGCAGCCATGGAAAACTTTGCCAAATGGCGCAGCCGTATCGACGTGCCGCAGGAAACCCACGACACGCTGGCGAAGCTTGCCGAAAAGTGGCCGCTGGTGGCCATCACCAACGGCAATGCCCAGCCCGAGCTGTTTGGCCTGAGCGATTACTTTGAATTTGTGCTGCGCGCGGGCCCGCACGGGCGCGCGAAGCCATTTAATGATATGTACCATCTGGCGGCAGATAAGCTTAACCTGCCGCTGGGTAACATTCTGCACGTGGGAGATGACCTGACCACGGACGTGGCCGGTGCTATCCGCTGCGGGATGCAGGCCTGCTGGATCAAGCCGGAAAACGCTGACCTGATGATCGCCTCCGATAGCCGTCTTCTGCCGCACGTGGAAATTTCGCGGTTGGCATCCCTCACGACGCTGATATAATCATCAATTGTTCTGTATAAATTAACAGGGTTTTGGCGAGTTGAAACATTCGCCTGCCCGACATGACGTGACGGTGCCAATGGACGTTTCTTACCTGCTCGACAGCCTTAATGACAAACAGCGTGACGCGGTTGCCGCCTCGCGCACCAACCTGCTGGTGCTGGCTGGAGCGGGCAGTGGTAAGACGCGCGTGCTGGTTCACCGTATCGCCTGGCTGCAGAGCGTGGAGAACTGCTCCCCGTACTCCATCATGGCGGTGACGTTCACCAACAAGGCGGCGGCAGAGATGCGCCACCGTATCGCCCAGCTGATGGGCACCAGCCAGGGCGGCATGTGGGTTGGCACCTTCCACGGCCTGGCGCACCGCCTGCTGCGCGCGCACCATATGGACGCCAATCTGCCGCAGGATTTCCAGATCCTCGACAGCGAAGACCAGCTCCGCTTGCTGAAGCGCCTGATCAAGGCGATGAACCTCGACGAGAAGCAGTGGCCGCCGCGTCAGGCGATGTGGTACATCAACGGCCAGAAGGACGAGGGGCTGCGCCCGCACCATATTCAGAGCTTCGGCAACCCGGTCGAGCAGACCTGGCAGAACGTCTACAAGGCCTATCAGGAAGCGTGCGATCGCGCCGGTCTGGTGGATTTTGCCGAGCTGCTGCTGCGCGCTCACGAGCTATGGCTCAACAAACCGCACATCCTGCAGCACTACCGCGAACGCTTCACCAATATTCTGGTGGACGAATTCCAGGATACCAACAACATTCAGTACGCGTGGATCCGCCTGCTGGCCGGTGATACCGGCAAGGTGATGATCGTGGGCGATGATGACCAGTCGATCTACGGCTGGCGCGGGGCGCAGGTGGAGAACATCCAGCGCTTCCTCAACGACTTTCCCGGCGCGGAAACTATCCGTCTGGAGCAGAACTACCGTTCAACCAGCAACATCCTGAGCGCGGCCAACGCCCTCATTGAAAACAACAACGGGCGTCTGGGTAAAAAGCTGTGGACCGACGGCGTCGACGGCGAACCGATTTCGATCTACTGCGCCTTCAACGAACTCGACGAAGCCCGCTTCGTGGTGAACCGCATCAAAACCTGGCAGGATAACGGCGGCGCGCTGGAGCAGTGCGCCATTCTCTACCGCAGCAACGCCCAGTCGCGCGTGCTGGAAGAGGCGCTCCTGCAGGTGAGCATGCCGTACCGCATTTACGGCGGTATGCGCTTCTTCGAACGTCAGGAAATCAAAGATGCGCTGTCGTATCTGCGCCTCATTGCGAACCGTAACGACGACGCGGCGTTTGAACGCGTGGTCAATACGCCGACCCGCGGGATTGGCGACCGCACGCTGGACGTCGTGCGTCAGGCCTCGCGCGATCGCCAACTGACGCTGTGGCAGGCGTGCCGCGAGCTGCTGCAGGAAAAAGCCCTCGCTGGACGCGCCGCCAGCGCATTACAGCGCTTCCTTGAGCTGATTGACGCTCTGGCGCAGGAAACGGCCGACATGCCGCTGCACGTGCAGACCGACCGGGTGATTAAAGATTCCGGTCTGCGCACCATGTACGAGCAGGAGAAAGGCGAAAAGGGCCAGACCCGTATTGAGAACTTAGAGGAACTGGTCACGGCAACGCGCCAGTTCAGCTACAACGAAGAAGACGAAGACCTGATGCCGCTGCAGGCGTTCCTCTCCCACGCCGCGCTGGAAGCGGGTGAAGGGCAGGCGGACACCTGGCAGGATGCGGTTCAGCTGATGACCCTGCACTCCGCGAAAGGCCTGGAGTTCCCGCAGGTGTTCATCGTCGGGATGGAAGAGGGGATGTTCCCGAGCCAGATGTCGCTGGATGAAGGCGGCCGTCTGGAAGAGGAGCGTCGTCTGGCCTACGTGGGCGTAACGCGCGCGATGCAAAAGCTGACGCTAACCTACGCCGAAACCCGCCGTCTGTACGGTAAAGAGGTTTATCACCGTCCGTCGCGCTTTATCGGCGAACTGCCGGAGGAGTGCGTGGAAGAGGTGCGTCTGCGGGCGAGCATCAGCCGTCCGGTCAGCCATCAGCGTATGGGCTCGCCGATTGCGGAAACGGACACTGGCTACAAGCTGGGCCAGCGCGTGCGCCATTCGAAGTTTGGCGAAGGCACCATTGTGAATCTGGAAGGCAGCGGCGAGCACAGCCGCCTGCAGGTGGCGTTCCAGGGGCAGGGGATCAAATGGCTGGTGGCGGCCTACGCGAAGCTGGAAACGGTCTAACATTCAGAAAAATATCATTATTTTGTAATAATCTGCTAGCCTTATACAGTGAAGGTCAATTAATGCCCTTCAGCGTTCCGTTGCGTGTTGACGCCACAGTTATAGCTGGCGTAACATGCGCGCACGATTACGCTAAGAGGACATTCGCCTTGGACACACCCAGTAGATACTGGCTCAATTCCCTGTCATCCAGGAACAACTCCTAAGGCTATCTCCTCTTGCTGATGGCCTTAGTGGTTGTCAGCGACCTGCATTATTCCCGTCGCGCTGAGTCAGGCTGTTTAATGGTCTGAAACCCAATTTGTTTCTGTGTGCCCACCGAACTGTCCGATATTTTTTGCATTGGGAGTCCCGGTCATGTTGAGCGCATTTCAACTCGAAAATAACCGACTGACTCGGCTTGAAGCCGAAGAGTCACAGCCCCTCATTGATGCCGTATGGGTGGATCTGGTCGAGCCGGACGACGATGAACGCCTTCGCGTACAATCTGAACTGGGGCAAAGCCTGGCAACCCGCCCGGAACTGGAAGACATCGAAGCATCCGCGCGTTTTTTTGAAGACGAAGACGGTCTGCATATTCACTCCTTCTTCTTCTTTGAAGATGCGGAAGACCACGCGGGTAACTCCACCGTGGCGTTTACCATTCGCGACGGCCGTCTGTTTACCCTGCGCGAGCGTGAGCTGCCGGCATTCCGCCTCTACCGCATGCGCGCCCGCAGCCAGGCAATGGTGGACGGTAACGCTTACGAACTGCTGCTCGATCTGTTCGAGACCAAAATTGAACAGCTGGCGGACGAAATTGAAAACATCTACAGCGATCTGGAAAAGCTGAGCCGCGTGATCATGGAAGGCCATCAGGGCGATGAGTACGACGAAGCGCTCTCCACGCTGGCGGAGCTGGAAGATATCGGCTGGAAGGTGCGCTTGTGTCTGATGGATACCCAGCGCGCGCTGAACTTCCTGGTGCGCAAGGCGCGTCTGCCGGGCGGTCAGTTGGAGCAGGCGCGTGAGATCTTACGAGATATCGAATCCCTGCTGCCGCACAACGAATCCCTGTTCCAGAAGGTGAACTTCCTGATGCAGGCGGCGATGGGCTTTATCAACATCGAGCAGAACCGCATCATCAAGATCTTCTCGGTGGTTTCCGTGGTGTTCCTGCCGCCGACGCTGGTAGCCTCCAGCTACGGGATGAACTTCGAGTTTATGCCGGAGCTGAAGTGGAGCTTTGGCTATCCGGGGGCGATTATCTTTATGATCCTCGCGGGGCTGGCGCCGTATCTCTATTTCAAGCGCCGGAACTGGCTGTAAGAGCGAGGCGAATTCCCTCTCCCTGTGGGAGAGGGTTAGGGTGAGGGCAACTTTACAGCCCTTTACGCACCCTGCGTTGGGTATAAATCGCATCGGCGACGAAAATCGCCAGCGCCACCCAGATAAAGGCGAACGTCACCATCTTATCCGCCCCCGGCACTTCGCCGTAAAACACCACCGCCAGCAGGAACATCAGCGTCGGGCCAATGTACTGGAAGAAGCCCAGCGTAGAGAGACGCAGGCGCGTCGCTGCACCGGTGAAGCACAGCAGTGGAATGGTGGTTACCACGCCCGCCGCCATCAGCATCAGGTTCAGCGACCACGGGTTGCTGCCCATGTGGCTGGTTGGGCTGTCGGCAATGCCGAAGAGATAAATCGCCGCTACCGGCAGCAGCCACAGGGTTTCAAACAGCATCCCCGTCTGTGCTTCAACCGCAATCTTCTTACGCACCAGGCCGTAGAACGCAAAGCTGAACGCCAGGCCGAGGGCAATAATCGGCAGCGAGCCGAAGGTCCAGAGCTGCACCAGTACGCCGCAGAAGGCCAGAATCACCGCCACCCACTGCATCCGGCGGAAGCGCTCCCCGAGGAAAATCATCCCCAGCACGATGTTCACCAGCGGGTTAATGAAGTACCCCAGGCTCGCTTCAAGCATGTGATGATTATTCACCGCCCAGATAAACAGCAGCCAGTTGCCGCCAATCAGCACCGCGGAGAGCGCCAGCAGGAAAATCTTTTTCGGGGTTTGCAGCAGCGTTTTGACGCCCGACCACTGACGGCTGAGGCTCATCAGCGCAATCATAAAGAAGAATGACCAGATAACGCGGTGAGTCAGGATCTCATCGGCCGGAACGTAGGCAATAAGCTTGAAATACGCCGGGGCGATACCCCAAATAAAATAAGCGGCAAGGGCGAGTAAAACGCCCTGCCGCGTCTGTTTAGCATCCATCGGGAAAATCCGTTACAAAAAAGTGAATTAATTTTACCCGATTTTGCCGCCTCAACCCACCATATAAGTGGCGGTTGCGCTGGCGATATACACCTGTTCTTCATTGTGTAATTCAACGCGCGCCACGGCAACTTTATTCCCCGCGCGCAGCAGGCTGCTGGTACAGGTAAAGCGATTTCCGCGCCCCGGGCGAAGATAGTCGACGCGTAAATCAATGGTGCCCATGCGCGCCAGACGCTGCCGGAGTTCGTCTTCGTTGATGGTGTCATGGCGGGTCAGCGTACTGCCCACGCAGACCAGACCTGCCGCCACGTCCAGCGCGGAGGCAATCACGCCGCCGTGTAAAATACTTTGCGCCCAGTTGCCCACCATCATCGGCTGGTTGTTGAAGCTCAGCTGGGCAAAGTCTTTCTCGTAACGCTCCAGCTCCAGTCCCAGCGCGCGGTTAAACGGCATATGGTAGACAAAAATCTCGCCCACGAGTTTTAACACTTCTTCGGCGGTAAGCATGGCTGACATGAGGCATCACATCCTTATTGTTAACGAAATGTTGATTTTATGCCTCGGCAACAAGGAATTCCACTTTCAGAAACGAGGATGCAGCAGTTGTCGCAGAAGTCTGTAGAATGTTCGCCACATAACTATTCAGCTAATTTTACTCTTTTGCAGGAGAACACCCCCGATGCGGACGTATCTGGCCTGGTTACTGGCGGCGGTTGCGCTGCCCCTCACAGCATATGCGCAGGAAGCGACGATCAAAGAGGTGCATGATAAACCTGCCGTTCACGGTAGCATTATCGCGAACCTTCTTCAGGAGCATGACAATCCGTTCACGCTCTATCCGTATGACACCAACTATGTGATTTACACCCAGACCAGCGATCTCAACAAAGAGGCGATAAGCTCCTATAACTGGTCTGATAATGCGCGTAAAGATGAGGTGAAGTTCCAGCTCAGCCTCGCGTTCCCGTTCTGGCGCGGTATTCTGGGGCCGAACTCGGTGCTCGGGGCGTCTTACACGCAGAAATCCTGGTGGCAGCTCTCTAACAGCGGAGAGTCCTCGCCGTTCCGTGAAACCAACTATGAGCCGCAGCTGTTCCTCGGTTTTGCAACGGATTATGAGTTTGCGGGCTGGACGCTGCGCGATGTCGAAGTGGGCTTTAACCACGATTCCAACGGTCGCTCTGACCCGACATCCCGCAGCTGGAACCGTGCCTATACGCGTCTGATGGCGCAGAACGGTAACTGGATGGTGGAAGTGAAGCCGTGGTATGTGGTCGGCAGTACGGATGACAACCCGGATATCACCAAATATATGGGCTACTACCAGCTTAAAGTCGGCTATCAGTTAGGC
Organism: Enterobacter dykesii; assembly: GCF_008364625.2. NCBI lineage: Bacteria > Pseudomonadati > Pseudomonadota > Gammaproteobacteria > Enterobacterales > Enterobacteriaceae > Enterobacter > Enterobacter dykesii. The sequence goes on along the minus strand of NZ_CP126604.1, from coordinate 4,338,371 downwards.
GATGCCGTGCTCAGCGCCAAAGGCCAGTACAACTGGAACACCGGCTACGGCGGTGCGGAAGTGGGCTTAAGTTATCCAATGACTAAGCATGTCCGCATCTATACTCAGGTGTACAGCGGTTACGGCGAGTCGCTTATCGATTACAACTTCAACCAGACCCGCATCGGCGTGGGCGTGATGCTGAACGATATTCTCTAGGCTGTTCGAATGTTTTTGCGTTAAACGTTGAAGTTTCTCTCTCAGGCGCTGAAAATAGCGCCTGTTTCATTTCTGGCATATGGGGTTAACGTGGCGCAGGCGGAAGTATTGAATCAGGAGTCGCTGGCTAAACAGGTTTTGCATGAAACCTTTGGCTACCAGCAGTTCCGCCCTGGCCAGGAAACCATCATTGAAACGGTGCTGGAAGGTCGTGATTGCCTGGTGGTAATGCCGACCGGTGGCGGCAAGTCCCTCTGTTATCAGGTGCCTGCGCTGGTGCTTAACGGCCTGACGGTCGTGGTATCCCCCCTCATTTCTCTGATGAAAGACCAGGTTGACCAGCTGCTTGCCAACGGCGTGGCGGCGGCCTGTCTCAACTCGACCCAAACCCGGGAGCAGCAGCAAGAGGTGATGGCCGGTTGTCGTACCGGACAGATCCGCCTGCTGTATATCGCCCCGGAACGCCTGATGCTGGATAACTTCCTCGATCACCTGGCGCACTGGAACCCGGTCCTGCTGGCGGTGGACGAAGCGCACTGTATTTCGCAATGGGGACACGATTTCCGCCCGGAATACGCTGCCCTCGGCCAGCTGCGTCAGCGCTTCCCCGAGCTGCCGTTTATGGCGCTTACCGCCACGGCGGATGACACCACGCGGCTGGATATCGTTCGTCTGCTCGGGCTGAACGACCCCTATATTCAGGTCAGCAGCTTTGACCGCCCCAACATCCGCTATATGCTGATGGAAAAGTTCAAGCCGCTGGATCAGCTCCTGCGCTACGTCCAGGAGCAGCGCGGCAAGTCCGGCATCATCTACTGTAACAGCCGTGCGAAGGTGGAAGACACCGCCGCGCGCCTGCAAAACCGTGGCTTTAGCGCCGCCGCCTATCACGCCGGATTAGAGAACCACATCCGCGCCGACGTGCAGGAAAAATTCCAGCGCGATGACCTGCAAATCGTCGTCGCGACAGTGGCGTTCGGAATGGGGATCAACAAGCCCAACGTGCGCTTTGTGGTGCACTTCGACATCCCGCGCAATATCGAATCCTACTATCAGGAAACCGGCCGCGCCGGGCGTGACGGGCTGCCTGCGGAAGCGATGCTGTTTTACGATCCGGCCGATATGGCGTGGCTGCGCCGCTGTCTGGAAGAGAAGCCGCAGGGACAGCTGCAGGATATCGAGCGCCACAAGCTCAACGCGATGGGCGCGTTTGCCGAAGCGCAAACCTGCCGTCGTCTGGTGTTGCTCAACTACTTTGGTGAAGGGCGCCAGGAGCCGTGCGGCAACTGCGATATCTGCCTCGATCCGCCAAAGCAGTACGATGGCCTGATGGACGCGCGTAAGGCGCTCTCGACCATTTACCGTGTGAATCAACGCTTCGGGATGGGCTACGTGGTGGAGGTGCTGCGCGGCGCCAACAACCAGCGTATTCGCGATATGGGTCACGACAAGCTGCCGGTCTACGGTATTGGCAAGGAGCAGAGCCACGAGCACTGGGTGAGCATCATTCGCCAGCTGATCCACCTCGGCTTCGCCACGCAGAACATTGCCCATCACTCCGCCCTGCAGCTGACCGAGGCGGCGCGTCCGGTCCTCCGCGGTGACGTTGAGCTTAAGCTCGCCGTGCCGCGCGTCATCGCCCTGAAGCCACGCGTGATGCAGAAATCCTACGGCGGCAACTACGACCGCAAGCTGTTCGCCAAACTGCGCAAGCTGCGTAAAGCCATCGCCGACGAAGAAAATATCCCGCCTTACGTGGTGTTCAACGACGCGACGCTGATCGAGATGGCCGAACAGATGCCGCTCAGCGCCAGCGAAATGCTCAGCGTCAACGGCGTGGGAACGCGCAAGCTGGAGCGCTTCGGTAAAGAGTTTATGGCGCTCATCCGCTCTCACGCCGATGGTGATGATGAGGAGTAGTCAGCCGGGCGAAAAAGTGCCAGGATGATGACTCACTGAATTATTTCCTCGCGAGCTAATTATGTTAATGCTATTTCTCACCGTGGCGTTAGTGCACATCGTTGCGCTGATGAGCCCCGGCCCGGACTTTTTCTTCGTATCACAAACGGCCGTCAGCCGCTCCCGTAAAGAGGCGATGATGGGCGTGCTCGGTATCACCATGGGCGTTATGGTCTGGGCGGCCGTTGCGCTGCTCGGTCTGAACCTTATCCTGGCGAAGATGGCCTGGCTGCATAACATCATTATGGTCGGCGGCGGTCTGTATCTGTGCTGGATGGGCTACCAGATGCTGCGCGGGGCGCTGAAGAAAGAAGAGAAAAAACCGGAAGAGCCAAAGGTGGAGCTGGCTACGGGCGGCCGCAGCTTTGTAAAAGGGCTGCTGACCAATCTGGCGAACCCGAAAGCCATTATCTATTTCGGCTCGGTGTTCTCGCTGTTTGTCGGCGATAGCGTCGGCGCGGGCGCGCGCTGGGGCATCTTCCTGCTGATCGTCGTTGAAACCTTTGCCTGGTTTACTATCGTGGCCAGCCTGTTTGCCTTACCGGCGATGCGTCGCGGCTATCAGCGTATCGCGAAGTGGATTGACGGCTTCGCCGGCGCGCTGTTCGCCGGCTTCGGCATTCATCTCATCATTTCTCGCTAAGCATGACGCGCTGACGCAAGCAGCGCGCCAACCAGCATAAACAGCGAGCCAAAGACTTTATTCAGGGCCTTCATCTGCTTAGGCCCTTTAATCCACGCCGCAATTCGCTGCGCCAGCGTCGCGTAACCAATCATCACGATGATATCGACGATAATGGTGGTCGCGCCCAGCACCACGTACTGCATCACCTGGGGCTGATGCGGAACGATAAACTGCGGGAACAGCGCGGCGAGGAAAACGATGCTCTTCGGGTTGGTCAGGTTGACGAACACCGCGCGCTTAAACAGATGGCCGCGGTTTTGCGTCTGAGCCAGCGTATTCAGGTTGATGGAGCCTGCCGCGCGCCATTGCTGAATGCCGAGCCAAATGAGATACGCCGCCCCGGCCCATTTCAGCACCTCAAAGGCCAGCACGGAGCGGGAGAACAGGGTTCCCAGACCGATCCCGACCAGCACAATATGAATGCCCAGCCCGGTCTGCAAACCGGCAATCGACGCCGCCGCGCCGCGGTAGCCGTGGTTGATGGAGGTGGTCATGGTGTTAATAGCACCCGAACCCGGAGAAAGGCTGAGGATAATGGATGTCAGCAGGTAGGCGAACCACCATTCGAAGGTCATTTGAAACTCCCGAACCGTCTATTTTTATGCCACAATACGCTATTATTGAGTCATTTTGTGACCGGTGACGAAAAAAACGATATTCCCTGGATTACGTGAGTGGAAACCCAATGTTTCAGCAGAAAAAGGACTGGGAAACACGAGAAAACGCTTTTGCTGCTTTCTCTATGGGGCCGCTGACCGATTTCTGGCGGCAGCGTGAGGAAGATGAGTTTACGGGCGTCGGGGGCGTCCCGGTGCGTTTCGTTCGTTTCCGAAATGAAAAAAATGACCGGGTGATTGTGGTCTGCCCCGGGCGTATTGAAAGCTACGTTAAATACGCCGAGCTGGCCTATGACCTGGTCCATATGGGGTTCGATGCCCTGATCATCGACCATCGTGGACAGGGGCTGTCCGGACGTATGCTGCCGGACACGCACCGCGGGCACGTCGATCGCTTCAGCGATTACGTCGACGATTTTGCCGCGTTCTGGCAGCAGGACGTTCAGCCCGGCCCCTGGCGCAAGCGGTATATTCTTGCGCACTCCATGGGCGGCGCAATATCGACGCTGTTTTTGCAGCGTTATGCGCACCAGTGCGACGCCATTGCGCTCACCGCGCCGATGTACGGTATCGTCATTCGTTTTCCTGACTGGATGGTGCGCCATCTTCTTGACTGGGCTGAGGGCCATCAGCGCATTCGTGAAGGTTACGCCATTGGCACAGGACGCTGGCGCGCGCTGCCGTTCGCCATCAACGTCTTAACCCACAGCCGGCAGCGTTATCGCCGCAACCTGCGCTTTTATGCCGATGAACCGCGCTTGCGCGTCGGCGGCCCGACCTGGCACTGGGTGCGGGAGGGTATTCTGGCCGGTGAGCAGGTGCTGGCGGGCGTAGGCGATGATGACACGCCGACGCTTCTGATCCAGGCGGAAGAAGAGCGTGTGGTCGATAACCGCATGCATGACCGCTATTGTGAACTGCGCGCTGCCGCCGGTCACCCTTGTGAAGGGGGTAAACCGCTGGTCATTAACGGCGCGTTCCATGAGATCCTTTTTGAAAAGGACGCTATGCGCTCAGTCGCGCTTAACGCCATTGTTGAATTTTTCAACAGGCATAATTGATTCTTGTTTTCCACCAGAGGTTGAAATCCCTATGTACCAGGTTGTTGCATCTGATTTAGATGGCACGCTGCTTTCCCCCGACCACACCCTGTCGCCTTACGCGAAAGAGACCTTAAAACTCCTGACTGCCCGTGGCGTGAACTTTGTGTTCGCCACCGGCCGCCACCACGTGGACGTGGGGCAGATCCGCGATAATCTTGAGATCAAATCGTACATGATCACCTCCAACGGTGCGCGCGTGCATGATACCGACGGCAACCTGATCTTTACCCATAACCTGGATCGCGATATTGCCGCCGATCTGTTCGGCGTGGTGCATAGCAACCCGGCTATCGTCACTAATGTTTACCGCGACGACGACTGGTTTATGAACCGCCACCGCCCGGATGAAATGCGTTTCTTCAAGGAAGCGGTATTCAACTACTCCCTTTACGAACCTGGCCTGCTGGAGCCGGAAGGGATCAGCAAGGTGTTCTTCACCTGCGACAGTCACGAAGAGCTGCTCCCGCTGGAACAGGCGATCAACGCCCGCTGGGGCGATCGCGTTAACGTGAGCTTCTCAACCCTGACCTGTCTGGAAGTAATGGCGGGTGGCGTCTCCAAAGGTCACGCGCTGGAAGCGGTTGCGAAACGTCTGGGCTTCGGGCTGAAAGACTGTATCGCCTTCGGTGACGGCATGAACGACGCCGAGATGCTTTCGATGGCGGGCAAGGGCTGCATCATGCAGAACGCGCACCAGCGTCTGAAGGATCTGCACCCTGAGCTGGAAGTGATTGGCTCTAACGCTGACAACGCGGTACCGAAGTATCTGCGCAAACTGTTCCTTGAATAATCTTCATTCGATTATTTATTGCTCAGTTGTCAACTAAAGAGTTCGCTACAATGCCTCTCCTTCTTTCTGAGAGACAAGCATTGTGGCGCTACTCATTATCACCACTATCCTGTGGGCCTTCTCCTTTAGCCTGATTGGCGAATACCTTGCCGGTTCGGTCGACAGCTACTTCTCGGTGCTGATGCGCGTGGGGCTGGCGGCGCTGGTGTTCCTGCCGTTTCTGTGCACGCGCGGGCAATCGCTGAAAACGATTGTGCTGTACATGCTGGTGGGGGCGATGCAGCTCGGCATCATGTATCTGTTCAGCTTCCGGGCTTACGTCTACCTGTCCGTCTCCGAATTCCTGCTCTTTACCGTGCTGACGCCGCTCTATATCACGCTGATTTACGACCTGCTCAGCAGGCGCCGCCTGCGCTGGGGATACCTGCTGAGCGCCGCGCTGGCGGTGATCGGCGCGGCGATTATTCGCTATGACAAAGTCAGCGATCACTTCTGGACCGGGCTGATGTTCGTCCAGCTCGCCAACATCAGTTTTGCCATCGGCATGGTGGGCTACAAACGCCTGATGGAAACCCGTCCGATGCCGCAGCATAACGCGTTCGCCTGGTTCTATATGGGCGCCGCGATTGTCGCGGTGGCGGCGTGGTTTATGCTCGGTAACCCGCAAAAACTGCCGACCACCACCGTGCAGTGGGGTGTTCTGGTCTGGCTGGGCGTGGTGGCGTCAGGGCTGGGGTACTTCATGTGGAACTACGGCGCTACGCAGGTAGACGCCGGTACGCTGGGGATCATGAACAACGTGCATGTCCCGGCAGGGCTGCTGGTCAACCTCGCCATCTGGCAGCAACAGCCGCACTGGCCGAGCTTTATTATTGGGGGAGCGGTGATCCTGGCTTCGCTGTGGGTCCATCGCCGATGGGTCGCTCCGCGCTCCGCACAAACGGAAGATGGTCGCACGCGTGGTTCCGCGCTGAGCGAATAAACGCCTCCGTAATCGGCTGACGCTGCTCGCCATCGCGCACGGCGGCGTACAGTCGGCTCCACAGTCCTTCACCCAGGGTTTTGGTCTGCACCAGACCCTGGCGTTCAAAACTCTCCACCACCCAGTGCGGCAGCGCCGCGATACCCATTCTGGCCGCCACCATCTGAATCAGCAGCAGGGTGTTATCCACGCTTTTCAGCTGCGGGCTAATGCCTGCTGGCTGCAGGAAGTGGCGCCAGATATCCAGACGACTGCGCTGCACCGGATAAATCAGCAGCGTCTCTGTCGCCAGGTCTTCCGGCGTGATGCGCGTTTTGGCCGCCAGCGGATGGTCCGGCGCCAGCACCAGGCGCACTTCATAATCAAACATCGGCGAATAGTGCAGGCCGCTGCGCGGCAGGATGTCAGAGGTCATGACCAGATCCAGCTCGCCCTGCTGCAGCGACGGCTGCGGGTCAAAGGTCACGCCGGATTTGAAGTCCATCTCCACCTGCGGCCACTTCTGGCGGAAGTTCTCAAGCGCGGGGGTCAGCCACTGAATACAGCTGTGGCACTCAATGGCGATGCGCAGTTTGGTCTGCTGCGGTTCGTTACACGCCTGCAGCGCGCTGGCGATTTGCGGCAGTACCTGATTCGCCAGCTGAAGAAGAATTTCACCCTGCGGCGTAAAGCGTAGCGGCTGGCTCTTACGCACAAAAAGACGGAAGCCGAGGCGTTGTTCCAGATCGCTGAACTGGTGAGAAAGGGCAGACTGGGTCTGGTGCAGCGTGGCCGCAGCCGCCGCGAGCGAACCGCAGTTCCGCAACGCTTGTAGCGTTTTCAGGTGTTTAATCTCGATCATGAAAGTCCTTCACTTCGCCATGAACATATTGCGCTTGAGGAATATACAGTACCTGCCAATTATAGATGTGTAAACATCTGGACGTCTAAATAACGAATTTCACAAGGGGCACACCATGACAATCCGCAATCACACTCTCGGTTTCCCTCGCGTCGGCCTGCGTCGCGAGCTGAAAAAAGCGCAAGAAAGCTACTGGGCGGGTAATGCCACCCGCGAAGAATTGCTGGCGGCAGGACGCGAGCTGCGCGCCCGCCACTGGGATCAGCAAAAACAGGCGGGTATTGACCTGCTGCCGGTGGGCGATTTCGCCTGGTACGACCATGTTCTGACGACCAGCCTGCTGCTTGGCAACGTGCCGGCTCGTCATCAGAACAAAGATGGATCGGTAGATATCGATACTCTGTTCCGCATCGGCCGTGGCCGCGCGCCAACGGGGGAGCCAGCGGCAGCGGCGGAAATGACCAAGTGGTTTAACACCAACTATCACTATATGGTGCCGGAGTTCGTCAAAGGCCAGCAGTTCAGGCTGACCTGGACGCAGCTTCTGGACGAAGTGGATGAAGCGCTGGCGCTGGGCCACCAGGTGAAGCCGGTGCTGCTCGGGCCGGTAACGTACCTGTGGCTGGGCAAAGTAAAGGGCGAGCCGTTTGACCGACTCAGCCTGCTGAAGGATATTCAGCCGGTCTACAAACAGGTGCTGAGTGAGCTGGGCAAACGCGGCATTCAGTGGGTGCAAATCGACGAACCGGCGCTGGTGCTTGAGCTGCCGCAGGATTGGCTCGATGCCTTCAAACCGGCGTATGACGCGCTCACCGGTCAGGTAAAACTCCTTCTGACAACCTATTTTGAAGGCGTGACGCCGAACCTGAAGACCATTACCGCGCTGCCGGTGCAGGGCCTGCACGTTGACCTCGTACACGGTAAAGACGATGTCGCGGAACTGCATAAGCGTTTGCCAGCGGACTGGCTGCTCTCCGCCGGGCTGATCAACGGCCGTAACGTCTGGCGCGCCGATCTCACCGAGAAATACGCGCAAATTAAAGACATCGTCGGCAAACGCGAGCTGTGGGTGGCCTCGTCCTGTTCGCTGCTGCACAGCCCGATCGATCTGAGCGTAGAGACCCGTCTGGATGCTGAGGTGAAAAGCTGGTTTGCCTTCGCCCTGCAAAAATGTGAAGAGCTGACGCTGCTGCGCGACGCGCTGAACAGCGGCGACACGGCGGCGATTACCGAATGGAGCGCCCCGATCCAGGCGCGTCGTCACTCGGCGCGCGTGCACAACCCGGCGGTGGAGAAACGCCTGGCGGCCATCACCGCCCAGGACAGCCAGCGCCAGAGTCCGTACGAGGTGCGCGCCGAAGCACAGCGCGCCCGCTTTAATCTGCCTGCGTGGCCGACCACCACAATTGGTTCTTTCCCGCAGACTACGGAAATCCGCGGCCTGCGCCTGGACTTTAAAAAGGGCAATCTGGATGCGAATCACTACCGCACCGGCATCGCGGAACACATCAAGCAGGCGATTATCGAGCAGGAACGCCTGGGGCTGGACGTGCTGGTGCACGGTGAAGCCGAGCGTAACGACATGGTGGAATACTTCGGTGAGCACCTGGACGGCTTTGTCTTTACCCAGAACGGCTGGGTGCAGAGCTACGGCTCCCGCTGCGTCAAGCCGCCGGTGGTCATCGGTGACGTCAGCCGTCCGGAAGCGATCACGGTTGAGTGGGCGAAGTATGCCCAGTCCCTGACCGACAAGCCGGTAAAAGGGATGCTGACCGGTCCGGTGACTATTCTCTGCTGGTCGTTCCCGCGTGAAGACGTGACCCGTGAAACCATCGCCAAACAGATCGCCCTGGCGCTGCGTGATGAGGTGGCGGATCTGGAAGCGGCAGGCATTGGTATTATCCAGATTGACGAGCCCGCCCTGCGCGAAGGGTTGCCGCTGCGCCGCAGCGACTGGGATGCCTACCTGCAGTGGGGCGTGGAGGCGTTCCGCATCAACGCCGCGGTGGCGAAGGACGACACCCAGATCCACACCCACATGTGCTACTGCGAATTTAACGACATCATGGATTCGATTGCCGCGCTGGACGCCGACGTGATTACCATCGAGACCTCGCGTTCAGACATGGAGCTGCTGGAGTCGTTTGAAGAGTTCGACTACCCGAATGAAATCGGGCCGGGCGTGTACGACATTCACTCCCCGAACGTGCCGAGCGTGGAGTGGATTGAAGCTCTGCTGAAAAAAGCGGCCCAGCGCATCCCGGCGGAGCGCCTGTGGGTGAACCCGGACTGCGGACTGAAAACCCGCGGCTGGCCGGAGACGCGCGCGGCGCTGGCGAACATGGTGAAGGCGGCACAGAATTTGCGCCAGGCGTGATGAATTGTTGGCCCGGTAAGGCATAGCCGCCACCGGGCTTTTTTTATTACGCTTTCTTACCGCCGTACTGGCTAAACCACGCCAGCATTCTCTGCCAGCCATCTTTGGCTGATTCTGCGTGATAGCTCGGACGATAATCGGCGTTAAACGCGTGCCCGGCATCCGGATACACCACAATCTCCGCCTTCGCATTTGCCGCGCGGAGCGCATGGCGCATGGTCTCTACCGAATCAAGCGAAATACCGGTGTCCTGGCCGCCGTAAAGCCCTAACACGGGGGCGTTCAACTCCGTGGCGATATCGACCGGATGTTTCGGTGAATTCAGCGTTTTTTCACCCACCAGCTTGCCGTACCAGGCGACAGCGGCTTTGAGCTGCGGGTTATGCGCGGCATACAGCCAGCTAATGCGTCCGCCCCAGCAGAAACCGGTGACCAGAAGACGATGCGGATCGCCGCCGTTGCGCGCCGCCCAGCTGGCGACGTGATCGAGATCGGCCAGCACCTGCGCGTCCGGGACTTTGCTGACCAGGTTGCTGAGCAGTGTTGGAATATCGCTGTAGTCGTTCGGATCGCCCTGACGGAAGTAGAGCTCTGGCGCAACGGCCAGATACCCTTCCAGCGCCAGCCGACGGCAGAGGTCGCGAATGTGTTCGTGAACACCAAATATCTCCTGAATCACAATCACGATGGGCAGCGGACCGTCTGCCGATTTTGGCCGTGCGTGATATGCAGGCATATTCTCCCCCTGCGAGGGAATGGAGGTCTCGCCCGCGGTAATTGCCGCTTCTGGCGTCGACACGATGGTTGAAGCATGGGGGGCCGCAGCAGGTGCAAAACCGGTTTTTTCAGTCATGGCATTCTCCGTACCAATGAGTTAGCGCAAAGGTAAATATAGACACCAGGTTAACAACTCACAGTGCCTTAAACGGTCTATCTTTTGTGCAGCACCTGGCGATATAACTTGTTAATGTGATGTAAATCACTTTTTTATGGAAATTCAATGTAATCATTTTCATTCATGGTGAGGTGTGTCACGAAAATATGCTTACTGCTTCTGTAAAGTACCGTTTTACTTCTTCTGACTAACCGACCCACAGAGGAGTCACCTATGTCTAAGTCTGATGTTTTTCATCTCGGCCTCACCAAAAACGATTTACAAGGGGCTACGCTCGCTATCGTCCCTGGCGATCCTGAGCGTGTGGAAAAGATCGCCGCGCTGATGGATAAGCCGGTCAAGCTGGCTGCCCATCGTGAGTTCACCACCTGGCGCGCAGAGCTGGATGGCAAAGCGGTGATCGTGTGTTCTACCGGTATCGGTGGTCCGTCTACGTCTATTGCTGTTGAAGAGCTGGCACAGCTGGGCATCCGTACCTTCCTGCGTATCGGTACCACCGGCGCTATCCAGCCGCACATCAACGTCGGTGACGTGCTGGTCACGACCGCGTCCGTTCGTCTGGACGGCGCAAGCCTGCACTTTGCACCGATGGAATTCCCGGCAGTGGCTGATTTCGAATGCACCACCGCGCTGGTTGAAGCCGCGAAATCCGTAGGCGCAACTACCCACGTGGGCGTCACCGCCTCTTCCGACACCTTCTACCCGGGCCAGGAGCGTTACGACACCTTCTCAGGCCGCGTGGTAAGCCGTTTCAAAGGCTCAATGGAAGAGTGGCAGTCCATGGGCGTGATGAACTACGAAATGGAATCCGCAACGCTGCTGACCATGTGTGCAAGCCAGGGTCTGCGTGCCGGTATGGTGGCGGGCGTGATCGTTAACCGCACCCAGCAGGAGATCCCGAACGCCGAAACCATGAAGCAGACCGAAAGTCATGCAGTGAAAATCGTGGTGGAAGCAGCGCGTCGCCTGATCTAATCCTCTCTTCCGAAATCAAAGGCCGACGCGTTCGGCCTTTATTTTTTGCGTAGCGCCTCGCAGGAAAACCCTTTCAAACTGGACGTTTATACAGCACAATTCTATTTTGTGCGGGTAATACGTTGATGCAGGGGGCATTGTGGATATCTCAATCCTGATTTACGCGGTGATTGCGCTGGTGGGCTTAGGGATTGGCTGGCTGATTTCCAGCTACCAGCATGCGCAGCAGAAGGCCGACCAGCTGGCCGAGCGAGAAGAGATGGTCGCCGATTTAAGCGCGACAAAACAGCAGCTTGCGCTGAGCGAACACTGGCGCGACGAGTGTGAATTGCTTAATAACGAGCTGCGCAACCTGCGTGATATCAACACGTCACTGGAAGCCGATCTCCGCGAAGTGACCACCCGCCTTGAATCCACCCAGCTGCATGCGGAAGACAAAATCCGCCAGATGATCAACAGCGAGCAGCGCCTCAGCGAACAGTTTGAGAACCTCGCCAACCGAATTTTTGAGCACAGCAACCGCCGCGTTGACGAACAGAACCGCCAGAGCCTGAACAGCCTGCTGACGCCCCTGCGCGAACAGCTTGACGGTTTTCGCCGTCAGGTGCAGGACAGCTTTGGTCAGGAAGCCCGCGAGCGTCACACCCTGGCGCATGAGATTCGCAATCTCCAGCAGCTCAATGCCCAGATGGCGCAGGAAGCGGTCAACCTGACCCGCGCGCTTAAAGGGGATAACAAAACCCAGGGCAACTGGGGAGAAGTGGTGCTGACCCGCGTCCTGGAAGCTTCTGGCCTGCGGGAAGGGTACGAATACGAAACGCAGGTGAGTATCGAAAACGACGCCCGCTCACGCATGCAGCCGGATGTGATCGTGCGGCTGCCGCAGGGCAAAGATGTGGTGATTGACGCCAAAATGACGCTGGTGGCGTATGAACGCTACTTTAATGCGGACGATGACTACACCCGCGAGTCTGCGCTGCAGGAGCACATTGCCTCCGTGCGTAATCATATTCGCCTGCTCGGCAGAAAAGACTACCAGCAGTTGCCGGGTCTGCGCTCGCTGGACTATGTCCTGATGTTCATCCCGGTAGAACCCGCGTTCCTGCTGGCACTCGACAGACAGCCTGAACTTATCACCGAAGCGCTCAAAAATAACATTATGCTGGTCAGCCCCACCACGCTGCTGGTGGCGTTACGCACCATTGCGAACCTGTGGCGCTATGAGCATCAGAGCCGCAACGCGCAGCAGATTGCCGATCGTGCCAGCAAGCTGTACGACAAAATGCGCCTCTTCGTGGATGATATGTCTTCAGTCGGGCAGAGCCTGGATCGTGCGCAGGAAAACTACCGCCAGGCGATGAAAAAACTCGCCTCCGGACGCGGCAATCTGCTGGCACAGGCCGAATCATTCCGTAGCCTGGGGGTTGAGGTTAAACGCGAGATTAATCCGGAATTGGTCGAACAGGCCACCGCCCAGGACGACGAGTTTCGCCTGCGAGAAGGCGCGGACGAACAAAATACAAACAGTGAAGACAACACGTTAGCGATGGATTCATCACCAGATGAGACCCCAGCGCGTTTCTTTCGCGGTGGTTGAAACGTAGGGCAAACGCGCCCAATCTGTTACACTTCACGAACATTTTACTGATAAGCAGGCTCTGAGATGGCTGACGATTCACAAGACACAACGCACTTTGGCTTTCAGACTGTTGCCAAAGCGCAGAAAGCTGACATGGTGGCCCACGTATTTCATTCCGTGGCGGCGAAGTACGATGTGATGAATGACCTGATGTCGTTCGGCATTCATCGCTTGTGGAAGCGCTTCACCATTGACTGTAGCGGCGTACGTCGTGGACAAACGGTGCTGGACTTAGCCGGCGGCACGGGCGATTTAACCGCGAAATTCTCCCGTCTGGTGGGCGAAACCGGTCGCGTTGTTCTCGCCGATATTAATGACTCCATGCTGAAAATGGGACGCGAAAAGCTGCGTAACATCGGCGTGGTGGGGAATGTGGAATATGTGCAGGCAAACGCCGAAGCGCTGCCATTCCCGGATAACACCTTTGACTGCATCACGATCTCTTTTGGTCTGCGTAACGTGACCGATAAAGAAAAAGCGCTGCGCTCCATGTACCGCGTGCTGAAGCCGGGGGGACGTCTGCTGGTGCTCGAGTTCTCTAAACCGATCATTGAGCCGCTGAGCAAAGCCTACGACGCCTATTCCTTCCACGTGCTGCCGCGAATTGGTGAGCTGGTGGCTAACGACGCTGAAAGCTACCGCTATCTGGCGGAATCTATCCGTATGCACCCGGATCAGGACACATTAAAAGCCATGATGCAGGACGCGGAATTTGAGAACGTTGAATATTTCAACCTGACGGCCGGTGTCGTCGCGCTGCATCGCGGTTACAAATTCTGAGTGGAGGTGTCCCGTGCCCTTTAAACCCTTAGTCTCCGCAGGCATCGAGAATGTACTGAACGCTTTTCTGTATCGCGCCCCTGCGCTGAAAGCTGCACGTCAGCGGCTTAACGGAAAGGTATTACGCATTGTTTTAAAAGAGTTCTCGACGCCGCTTGTGCTGGTATTCAGCGAACGCCAGCTTGACGTTCTGGGGGCGTGGGAAGGTGAAGCAGACTGCTCGGTCATCACGCATATGAGCGCGCTGCCAAAACTGCGCGATCGCCAGCAGTTAACGGCGCTTATCCGCAGCGGTGAGCTGGAAGTGGAAGGCGACATTCAGGTTGTGCAGAACTTCGTTGCGCTCACCGATCTGGCTGAGTTCGATCCGGCAGAGCTGCTCGCGCCTTTTATCGGCGACATTGCCGCCGAAGGCATCGGGAAAGTCCTTCATGGTGGCGCCTCCTTTGCGCGTAAAAGCCTCCAGCGCCAGCAACGCTATGCGACGGAAGTGCTGACTGAGGAGTGGCGAATGGCGCCCGGGCCACTGGAAGTTGCATGGTTTGCGGAAGAAACCGCTGCTATTGAACGTGCGGTTGATGCGTTAACCAAACGGCTGGAAAAACTGGAGGGCAAATGACGCCTGGTGAAATTCGGCGCCTCTATTTTATTATTCGCACCTTTTTGAGCTACGGGCTCGACGAGCTTATCCCCAAAATGCGTATCACGCTGCCGCTTCGTATCTGGCGGCGGATGCTCTTCTGGATGCCCAATCGCCATAAAGGTCAACCGCTGGGTGAGCGTCTGCGCCTCGCGCTGCAGGAGCTCGGCCCGGTATGGATTAAATTCGGGCAGATGCTGTCTACCCGCCGCGATCTCTTCCCGCCTCTGATTGCCGATGAGCTTGCGATGCTGCAGGATCGCGTCGCACCGTTTGACGGCGCGCGCGCGAAAAAGCAAATTGAAGAGGCGATGGGAAATGTCCCCGTCGAGACCTGGTTTGACGATTTCGACATTAAGCCACTGGCATCGGCCTCTATTGCGCAGGTGCACACCGCACGTTTGAAAGAAAACGGCAAAGAAGTCGTTATTAAAGTCATTCGTCCGGACATCCTGCCAGTCATCAAAGCGGACATGAAGCTGATTTATCGTCTGGCGCGCTGGGTGCCACGCCTGCTGCCGGACGGGCGTCGTCTTCGTCCACTTGAAGTGGTGCGGGAATATGAAAAAACGCTGATTGATGAGCTAAACCTGCTGCGCGAATCGGCGAATGCCATTCAGCTGCGTCGCAACTTTGAAAACAGCCCGATGCTCTATGTGCCTGAAGTCTATTCTGACTACTGCAGCCAGAGCATGATGGTGATGGAGCGTATCTACGGTATTCCGGTTTCGGATGTGGTCGCTCTGGAGAAACAGGGAACGAACATGAAGCTCCTGGCCGAGCGTGGCGTACAGGTCTTCTTTACACAGGTGTTCCGCGACAGCTTTTTCCATGCGGACATGCATCCGGGCAATATCTTCGTAAGCTACGAGCATCCTGAGGATCCGAAGTATATCGGTATCGACTGCGGAATTGTGGGTTCACTGAACAAGGAAGATAAACGGTATCTGGCTGAGAACTTCATCGCGTTCTTCAACCGCGACTACCGTAAGGTGGCCGAGCTGCACGTCGATTCCGGCTGGGTGCCGCCGGATACCAACGTCGAAGAGTTCGAGTTCGCGATCCGGACCGTTTGTGAACCGATTTTTGAAAAACCGCTGGCGGAAATTTCCTTTGGGCACGTGCTGTTGAACCTGTTCAACACGGCTCGCCGCTTTAATATGGAAGTTCAGCCGCAGCTAGTTTTACTTCAGAAAACATTACTTTACGTTGAGGGTGTAGGCCGACAGCTCTATCCTCAGTTAGACTTGTGGAAGACCGCGAAACCTTTCCTTGAATCCTGGATTAAGGATCAGGTTGGCATTCCGGCGCTGGTGCGCTCGCTGAAAGAGAAAGGCCCGTTCTGGATAGAAAAAATGCCTGAAATTCCTGAACTGGTTTATGACAGTTTGCGTCAGAGCAAGAACCTTCAGCACAGCATGGATAAAATCGCCCGCGAACTTCAGTCCAGCCGTGTTCGCCAGGGGCAGTCACGCTATCTCTTTGGGATTGGCGCAACGCTGCTGCTGAGCGGTACGCTGCTGCTGATCAACCGTCCGGACTGGCAGATGATGCCCGCCTGGCTGATGGCTGGCGGGGTGGTAGTCTGGCTAGCCGGCTGGCGAAAAACGCGCTGAGCGTGCGTCGCTATCGACGGGTCGCACACGTATAATGCGACCTGACTCATTAATCATCTATCCCTGAGGAACATGTATGGGTGGTATCAGTATCTGGCAATTGTTGATCATTGCCGTCATCGTCGTGCTGCTGTTTGGCACCAAAAAGCTCGGTTCTATTGGTTCCGATCTGGGCGCGTCTATCAAAGGCTTCAAGAAAGCGATGAGCGATGATGAGAGCAAGCAGGATAAAACCAGCCAGGACGCTGACTTTACTGCTAAATCCATCGCCGACAAGCAAGAAGAAGCCAAAAAGGAAGACGCTAAACGCCACGATAAAGAGCAGGTGTAAGTCGTGTTCGACATTGGTTTTAGTGAGCTCCTGCTGGTCTTTGTGATTGGCCTGATTGTGCTGGGGCCGCAGCGTCTGCCGGTGGCAGTGAAAACCGTTGCGGGCTGGGTTCGTGCGCTGAGATCGCTGGCATCTACCGTTCAGAATGAACTGGCGCAGGAGCTTAAGCTGCAGGAATTTCAGGAAAGCCTGAAAAAGGTCGAGAAGGCGAGCATGGATAACCTGACGCCGGAACTGAAAGCGTCAATGGATGAGCTGCGCGAAGCGGCGGAATCCATGAAGCGCTCTTACAGCGTTAACGATCCTGAAAAAGCGAGCGATGAAGCGAACACCATTCATAACCCGGTGGTGAAGGGCAGCGAGGAGCAGCGCGAGGGCGTTACGCCTGCCAGTGCTGAACATCAGGCTGCCGCGCCGGAACAGACGCCGCAGGAAACCGAACTGAAAAAACAGGCGCAGCCGGAAGAGCCGGTGGCAAAAGCGGCGGAAGTGAAGCCCGTTGCGTCCGTTTCCGAATCATCCCCCTCGTCGAGTGATAAAGCGTAAACATGGCAGTAGATGATACTCAACCGCTGATTACGCACCTCATTGAGCTGCGTAAGCGCCTGTTAAACTGCATTATTGCGGTTTTACTCATATTCCTGTGCCTGGTCTATTTTGCCAACGATATCTATCAGGTGGTCTCTGCGCCGCTGATCAAGCAGATGCCGCTGGGCGCAACGATGATTGCAACAGACGTTGCTTCTCCGTTCTTTACCCCCATCAAGCTGACCTTCTGGGTGTCGTTGATTGCCTCTGCGCCGGTCATTCTTTACCAGGTGTGGGCGTTTGTGGCGCCCGCGCTATATAAGCATGAACGCAAGCTGGTGATCCCGCTTCTGGTGTCCAGCTCGCTGCTGTTCTATATCGGCATGGCGTTTGCCTATTTCGTTGTCTTCCCGCTGGCCTTCGGCTTCCTGACGCATACCGCGCCGGAAGGGGTGCAGGTGTCGACGGATATCGCCAGCTACCTCAGCTTTGTGATGGCGCTGTTTATGGCGTTTGGCGTGGCATTCGAAGTGCCGGTGGCCATTGTGCTGCTCTGCTGGGTAGGAGTAACGACCCCGGATGACCTGCGTAAGAAGCGTCCGTATATCCTTGTGGGCGCATTTGTTGTCGGCATGCTGCTGACACCGCCGGATGTGTTCTCGCAGACGCTGCTGGCCATACCGATGTACTGTCTGTTTGAGGTCGGCGTTTTCTTCTCGCGTTTCTACGTGGGTAAAGGACGTCGAGCGGATGACGAAGACGATACGTCCGACAAGACCACTGAAGAGTAAAACCAGCCGCCCGTCAGGGCGGTTGTTATATGGGGATTTGCATGTTTGATATCGGACTCAACCTGACCAGCTCGCAGTTTGCGAAAGATCGTGATGAGGTGGTTGCGCGTGCGTTTGCCGCCGGGGTGAAAGGACTGCTGCTGACGGGCACCAACCTGCATGAGAGCGAGCAGGCGCAGCAGCTGGCGCAACGTTACGATCGCTGTTGGTCTACCGCTGGCGTGCATCCTCACGACAGCAGCCAGTGGACCGCGGAAAGTGGCGACACCCTGTACAGGCTGGCGAAGACGCCAGACGTTGTAGCGATCGGCGAATGCGGTCTCGATTTCAACCGTAACTTTTCCACGCCTGAAGAGCAGGAAAAGGCGTTTACTGCCCAGCTTGCGCTGGCGGCAGAGCTTGGAATGCCCGTGTTTATGCACTGCCGCGACGCGCATGAGCGTTTCCTGGCGCTTCTGGATCCGTGGCTGGAGAAACTGCCCGGCGCGGTACTGCACTGCTTCACCGGTTCACGGCAGGAAGCGCTGGATTGCCTGGCGCGAGGGCTTTATCTGGGTATTACCGGCTGGGTGTGCGATGGGCGCCGCGGGCTTGAACTTCGTGAGCTGTTGCCGGTAATCCCGGCTGACCGGCTGCTTCTTGAAACCGATGCGCCTTATCTGCTACCGCGCGATATGAAACCCAAACCGGCATCGCGGCGCAATGAGCCCGCGTATCTGGGGCACATTGTGGAGAGCGTTGCGAAGTGGCGCGGAGAGGATCCGCACTGGCTTTCGGCGCAGACGGATGACAACGTGCGTAATCTGTTCGGGATAAACGTTTAAAGCTTGCGGAAGTCGGTGTTTTTAACGCTCTGCAGCACCTGCTTGTTCAGCAGATTGAGCAACAGCATAGAGCGCGCTTCCCCGTCCGGCTCGGCAAAAATCGCCTGCAGGCCTTCGAAAGCGCCTTCGGTAATGACGACGCTATCGCCCGAGTAAGGAGTTTCGGGGTCGGTGATCCCTTCAGGCTGTTGATAAATCGACAGCTGATGAATGACCGTTGACGGAACCGTTGCCGGGTGGGCACCAAAACGAACGAAGTGGCTGACGCCGCGCGTTGCGCTGATGGTGGTGGTGTGGATGACTTCCGGGTCGAACTCCACGAAGAGGTAGTTCGGGAACAACGGCTCACTGACGGTTGTGCGCTTCCCGCGCTGCATTTTTTCAAGCGTGATCACGGGTGTCAGGCAATTTACAGACTGACGTTCAAGATGTTCCTGCGCGCGCTGAAGTTGCCCGCGTTTGCAATACAGTAAATACCAGGCCTGCATAATCACTCTTTCCCTTAGTTCGGGGCGCAAGCATATCAAAACCCTGGCGGGATCGCTAAGTTGATTATAATGGGGGAAAATGGAACAGAACGCATAAGTTCACGCTTATTTAACAAAATTACAGCATCAAGCAGGCTTACGCCGTATAATGAAGCGCTTACAGAGAGGCCATGATTAACTGCATGAAATACCACGATCTCCGCGACTTCCTGACGCTGCTGGAAAAGCAGGGTGAACTCAAACGTATTACATTTCCTGTCGATCCTTATCTGGAAATGACAGAAATTGCTGACCGCACCCTGCGTGCCGGTGGCCCCGCATTACTGTTTGAAAATCCGAAAGGTTACTCCATGCCGGTGCTGTGCAACCTGTTTGGCACCCCGCGTCGTGTTGCACTGGGAATGGGGCAGGAAGACGTCTCTGCGCTGCGTGAAGTCGGTAAACTGCTGGCGTTTCTGAAAGAGCCGGAGCCACCGAAGGGCTTTCGCGATCTGTTCGACAAACTGCCGCAGTTTAAGCAGGTGCTGAATATGCCCACCAAACGCCTGCGCGGCGCGGCGTGTCAGCAGAAAGTGCTGGAAGGCGATGCGGTAGATCTGACTAAAATCCCTATTATGCAGTGCTGGCCTGAAGATGCCGCGCCGCTGATTACCTGGGGGCTGACCGTTACGCGCGGCCCGCACAAAGAGCGGCAAAACCTCGGTATTTACCGCCAGCAGTTGATTGGCAAGAATAAACTCATCATGCGCTGGCTGTCGCATCGCGGCGGCGCGCTGGATTTCCAGGAGTGGTGCGCTGCGCATCCGGGGGAACGCTTCCCGGTGTCTGTCGCCTTAGGCGCCGATCCGGCCACCATTCTGGGAGCCGTCACACCCGTGCCGGATACACTCTCTGAATATGCATTTGCAGGCCTGCTGCGCGGAACGAAAACCGAAGTCGTGAAGTGTATCTCTAACGATCTCGAAGTTCCGGCCAGTGCGGAAATTGTGCTGGAAGGTTACCTCGAGCAGGGTGAAATGGCGCCAGAAGGCCCCTACGGCGACCACACCGGCTATTACAACGAAGTGGATAACTTCCCGGTGTTTACCGTGACGCATATTACGCAGCGTGAAGATGCGATTTATCACTCCACGTATACCGGACGTCCACCGGATGAACCGGCGGTGCTGGGCGTGGCGCTGAATGAAGTGTTTGTGCCGATCCTGCAAAAGCAGTTCCCGGAAATTGTTGATTTTTATCTGCCGCCTGAAGGATGCTCGTATCGCATGGCGGTGGTCACGATGAAGAAGCAGTATCCTGGTCATGCTAAACGCGTGATGATGGGCGTATGGTCTTTCCTGCGCCAGTTTATGTATACCAAATTTGTTATTGTCTGCGATGATGACGTTAACGCCCGCGACTGGAATGACGTAATCTGGGCCATCACCACGCGAATGGATCCGGCGCGCGATACGGTGTTAGTCGAAAACACGCCGATAGATTACCTGGATTTTGCCTCGCCGGTTTCCGGTCTTGGCTCAAAGATGGGACTGGATGCCACAAATAAATGGCCTGGCGAAACCGACCGTGAATGGGGTCGCCCGATCAAAAAAGATCCTGCTGTGACCGCGCGCATTGACGCGATCTGGGACGAGCTGGCCATAATGAATAACGGTAAACCCTGAGCTGACCGTTAAGCCCTATAGACTTCCCGACAGAGAGAGCGAATGACAACCTTAAGCTGTAAAGTGACCTCGGTAGATGCCATCACCGACACCGTATATCGCGTCCGTTTAGTGCCAGAAGCGCCATTCTCTTTCCGCGCGGGTCAGTACCTGATGGTCGTGATGGATGAGCGTGATAAGCGTCCTTTCTCCATGGCCTCCACGCCAGCGGAGCAGGAATTTATTGAGCTTCATATTGGTGCGTCAGAGCTTAACCTGTATGCGATGGCGGTGATGGATCGGATCCTGAAGGAACGTGAAATCGTGGTGGATATTCCGCACGGCGATGCGTGGCTGCGCGATGACGAAGACCGTCCGCTGATCCTGATCGCTGGCGGTACGGGCTTCTCTTATGTGCGCTCTATTCTGTTGACCGCCCTGGCGCGTAACCCGGACCGTGATATCACGATCTACTGGGGTGGCCGCGAAGAGAAACATCTGTACGACCTGTCTGAACTGGAAGCGCTGAGCGTAACCCATCCTAACCTGCGCATTGAGCCGGTGGTTGAGCAGCCGGAAGAGGGCTGGCGTGGTCGTAGCGGGACGGTGCTGACGGCGGTGCTGCAGGATCATGGCACGCTGGCAGGGCACGATATCTATATCGCTGGCCGTTTCGAGATGGCGAAAATTGCCCGCGACCTGTTCTGTAACGAACGTGACGCGCGTGAAGACCGCCTGTTCGGCGATGCTTTTGCGTTTATCTAAATAAAAAACCCGCCCCTGACAGGCGGGAAGAACGGCAACTAAACTCTTTCTCTTCGCCAATGACGCCATAACTGCGTTGGCTGCGTTCGTTCTGACGTCATTGGCTTTGAGATACTTTTCCTGATTTACACTCTCTCAAACACCGTCGCGATACCCTGACCCAGCCCGATGCACATCGTTGCCAGGCCAAACTGGGCATCTTTGCGTTCCATCAGGTTGATAAGCGTCGTGCTGATACGCGCCCCGGAGCAGCCCAGCGGGTGACCGAGGGCGATCGCGCCGCCGTTGAGGTTAATCTTCTCGTCGATCTGCTCCATTAGCCCCAGATCCTTAATACACGGCAGGATCTGCGCGGCGAACGCTTCGTTCATTTCAAACAGGTCGATGTCGCTGGCGGCTAATCCCGCTTTTTTCAGCGCCAGCTTCGAGGCCGGAACCGGGCCGTAACCCATGATTGAAGGATCGCAGCCCACGACCGCCATCGAACGTACCCGAGCGCGAGGCGTTAAGCCCAGATCGCGGGCACGACTTTCGCTCATCACCAGCATCGCGGCGGCACCGTCGGACAGCGCCGACGAAGTACCTGCCGTTACCGTACCGGTGACCGGATCAAACGCAGGGCGCAGGGTAGAAAGTGCTTCTACGGTGGTTTCCGGGCGGATGACTTCGTCGTAGCTGAACTGCTTCAGTACGCCGTCAGCGTCGTGGCCGCCGGTCGGGATGATCTCATTCTTAAAGGCACCGGACTGCGTCGCCGCCCATGCGCGAGCGTGAGAGCGTGCGGCAAAGGCATCCTGCATTTCACGGCTGATGCCGTGCAGACGAGAGAGCATCTCGGCGGTCAGGCCCATCATCCCCGCGGCTTTCGCCACGTTACGGCTCATGCCAGGATGAAAATCGACCCCGTGGCTCATCGGCACGTGACCCATGTGCTCAACGCCGCCCACCAGGCAGGCCTGCGCATCACCGGTCATGATCATCCGCGCCGCGTCGTGCAGAGCCTGCATTGACGAACCGCACAGGCGGTTGACGGTGACGGCCGGAACCGAATGCGGGATCTCCGCCAGCAGCGACGCGTTACGGGCGATGTTGAAACCTTGCTCCAGGGTCTGCTGCACGCAGCCCCAGTAGATATCGTCCAGCGCAGCAGGATCCAGCGCCGGGTTACGCGCCAGCAGGCTACGCATCAGATGCGCGGAGAGGTCTTCCGCACGCACGTTACGGAATGCACCGCCTTTTGAACGGCCCATCGGGGTGCGAATCGCATCAACAATGACAACCTTTTCCATTGTGACTCCTTAAGCCGTTTTCAGCTCGCCAACCGGACGGGCTGGCTCAACTGCTGGATAGTAGGGTTCGTTATGGCGCGCTTTGTTACGCAGCCCTTCCGGCACCTCATAAAGCGGGCCGAGGTGCTGATACTGCTGAGCCATATCGAGATAGCGGGCGCTGCCGAGCGTGTCCAGCCAGCGGAACGCGCCGCCGTGGAACGGAGGGAAGCCCAGGCCGTACACCAGCGCCATGTCGGCCTCTGCCGGGCTGGCGATGATGCCTTCTTCAAGGCAACGCACCACTTCGTTGATCATCGGGATCATCATGCGGGCGATGATTTCATCGTCGGTGAAGTCACGTTTTGGCTGGCTGACGTCGGCCAGCAGGCCATCCACCGCGGCATCTTCTTCTTTCTTCGGTTTGCCTTTGCTGTCTTCTTTATAGCGCCAGAAGCCCAGGCCGTTTTTCTGGCCGAAGCGGTTAGCATCGAACAAAGCGTCAATGGCGTCGCGATAATCTTTCTGCATACGCTGCGGGAAGCCTGCCGCCATCACCGCCTGAGCATGGTGGGCGGTATCAATGCCGACCACATCCAGCAGATACGCCGGGCCCATCGGCCAGCCGAACTGTTTCTCCATTACTTTGTCGATTTTGCGGAAGTCCGCACCGTCGCGCAGCAGCTGGCTGAAGCCGGCGAAGTAAGGGAACAGCACGCGGTTGACGAAGAAGCCCGGGCAGTCGTTAACAACGATCGGCGTTTTGCCCATCTTGCTCGCCCATGCCACCACTTTAGCGATGGTTTCGTCAGAGGTTTTTTCCCCGCGGATCACTTCGACCAGCGGCATACGGTGTACCGGGTTGAAGAAGTGCATCCCGCAGAAGTTTTCCGGACGCTTCAGCACGCTCGCCAGTTCGCTGATTGGAATGGTGGAGGTGTTAGAGGCCAGCACGGTCTCAGGACGAACTTTATCTTCCGTTTCTGCCAGCACCGCTTTTTTGACTTTCGGGTTCTCGACGACGGCTTCGACTACTACGTCCACACGGTCGAAACCGCTGTATTCCAGCACGGGCTGAATGGTGGAGATCACACCTGCAAGCTTCAGCCCGTCAATTTTTCCGCGCTCCAGCTGTTTATTCAGCAGCTTGGCCGCTTCGGTCATGCCCAGCGTCAGGGATTTCTCGCTGATGTCTTTCATCACTACCGGCACGCCTTTCCAGGCCGACTGGTAAGCGATGCCGCCACCCATAATGCCCGCGCCGAGTACCGCCGCATGTTTTGGCGTCTCAACGTTTTTGGTCAGCTGCTTGGCTTTACCCTTCACAAACTGATCGTTGAGGAAGATACCGACCAGCGCGCGAGCTTCATTGGTGTGCGCCAGCGGGACAAAGCTTTGATTTTCGAGCTTCAGCGCTTCATCGCGTCCGAGACGAGCAGCCGCTTCAATGGTTTTCACCGCCGTGATCGGCGCCGGGTAGTGTTTACCCGCCGTCTGCATCACCATGCCTTTGGCGATGGTGAAGCTCATGGTGGCTTCAATCTTGCTGAGTTTTAACGGCTCCAGCTTCGGCTGGCGTTTGGCTTTCCAGTCGAGATCGCCGTTAATGGCCTGACGCAGAATGGCGAGTGCGCCTTCAACCAGTTTCTCAGGCTTCACGACGCCGTCGACCAGGCCGATTTTCTGAGCCTGTTCTGCACCAACATCTTTACCTGCCGCAATGATTTCCAGCGCGCTGTCGGCACCGAGCATGCGCGGCATACGGACGGAGCCGCCAAAGCCCGGCATGATGCCCAGCCTGGTTTCCGGCAGGCCGATGCGCAGGTCCGGTGTCGCCAGACGGTAGTCGGTCGCGAGTACGCATTCGCAGCCGCCGCCCAGCGCGTAGCCGTTAACGGCGGAAATGGTCGGGACAGGCAGATCTTCCAGACGATTAAAGACGCTGTTGGCAAAGTGCAGCCACTGGCTCAGCTGTTCTTCCGGGACCAGGAACAGCGAAAGAAACTCGGTGATATCGGCACCGACGATAAAGGCCGCTTTGTTCGAACGCAGCAGCAGCCCTTTTAATTCAGGTTGTTTTTCAAGAACATCCAGCGCCTGGCCAAGACTGGCCACCGTCGCGGTATCAAGCTTGTTCACTGAGCCGGGGGCATCGAACACCAGTTCGGCAATGCCATCTTCCAGCCAGTTGAGGTACAGGGTGTCGCCTTTGTAGAGCATGTCAGTCTCCTGAATCCAGCAATTGGATCTGGTCATACCAGATGAATCGGAGTGTGGGATTTATGTTAATAAAATGCAAATTACTCATTAAGAAATTGCTGCATTGATCACGGTCGGTGGAAATCACGCAGCCGGAGTGAGGTGTGCTAAGATGCGATGACTTGAGGTCAAAAAAACGAAAGGAAGAATGATGGACTCACTGGCTTCGCTTTATAAAAATCATATCGTTACCCTACAGGAACGTACCCGCGATGTACTGGCCCGCTTTAAGCTGGATGCGCTGCTGATCCACTCCGGCGAGCTGATGAATACCTTTCTGGATGACCACGCTTATCCGTTTAAGGTGAACCCGCAGTTTAAAGCCTGGGTGCCGGTGACTCAGGTTCCAAATTGCTGGCTGCTGGTGGATGGCGTGAACAAGCCGAAGCTGTGGTTCTACCTGCCGGTCGATTACTGGCACAACGTAGAGCCGCTGCCGACCTCTTTCTGGACGGAAGAGATTGATGTGATTGCACTGCCGAAAGCGGACGGCATTGGCAGCCAGCTGCCTGCCGCGCGGGGCAACATCGCCTATATTGGCCCTGTTCCGGAGCGCGCGCTGGGTCTGGATATTCCGGCAGACAAACTCAATCCGAAAGGCGTGCTGGATTACCTGCACTATTATCGCGCGTATAAAACCGACTACGAACTTTACTGCATGCGTGAAGCGCAAAAAACGGCGGTGAACGGTCACCGTGCCGCGCATGAAGCGTTCCAGTCGGGGATGAGCGAGTTCGACATCAATCAGGCCTATCTGACCGCGACGGGCCACCGTGATACCGACGTGCCGTACAGCAATATCGTCGCGCTGAACGAGCACGCGTCCGTGCTTCACTACACCAAACTGGATCACCACGTTCCGTCGGAGATGCGCAGCTTCCTGCTTGACGCAGGCGCCGAGTACAACGGTTACGCGGCCGACCTGACCCGTACCTGGGCGGCGAATGCGGATACCGATTTCGCGCAGCTGATTAAAGACGTGAACGATGAACAGCTGGCGCTGATTGCCACCATGAAGGCGGGAACCAGCTATGTGGATTATCACATCCAGTTCCATCAGCGCATCGCTAAACTGCTGCGTAAGCATCAGATTGTGAAAGACATGAGCGAAGAGGCGATGGTCGAAAACGATCTGACCGGGCCATTTATGCCGCACGGTATCGGCCACCCGCTGGGCCTGCAGGTTCACGACGTTGCGGGCTTTATGCAGGATGACACCGGCACGCACCTGGCGGCACCGTCTAAATATCCTTACCTGCGCTGCACCCGTATTCTGGAGCCGCGTATGGTGCTGACGATTGAACCGGGGATCTACTTTATCGAATCCCTGCTGGCGCCGTGGCGTGAAGGGCAGTTCAGCAAGCACTTCAACTGGGAAAAAATTGACGCGCTGAAGCCGTTTGGCGGTATTCGCATCGAAGATAACGTGGTGGTTCACGAAAACGGTATTGAGAATATGACGCGAGACCTGAAGCTGGCCTGATGGAAAGCTGGCTGATACCGGCTGAACCGGTCACCTTTGTTGAGGAAATCAAGAAAAGCCGCTTTATTACGCTGCTGGCGCATACCGACGGCGTAGAGGCGGCAAAGGCGTTTGTCGAATCCGTTCGGGCTGAGCATCCTGACGCGCGTCACCACTGTGTGGCGTGGGTGGCAGGGCCGCCGGACGATTCACAACAGCTGGGGTTTTCCGACGACGGTGAACCGGCGGGCACGGCCGGTAAACCCATGCTTTCGCAGCTGATGGGCAGCGGCGTGGGTGAAATTACCGCCGTGGTGGTGCGCTACTACGGCGGCATCCTGTTGGGCACGGGTGGGCTGGTAAAAGCCTATGGCGGCGGAGTTCAGCAGGCACTGAATATGCTCACAACTATCCGCAAAACGCCGCTCACCGAATATACTTTGTTGTGCGATTACGCTCAGCTATCGGGCATTGAAACGCTGCTCAAACAGTTTAACGGCGTCATCGCGCACAGTGAATATCAGGCAATGGTGCAATTACGCGTGGCGCTTCCGCAGGCGGAGCTGGCTGCTTTTTCAGCAAAACTGGCTGATTTTAGTCGTGGTTCGTTGCAATTGCTGCCGATTGAAGAATAATCCCCACCTCACTTTTATGAATACCAAAGGAAGCGGCAGAGATGCATTTTCGTGCCATAACCCGAATCGTTGGACTGCTGGTCATACTCTTTTCCGGGACGATGATTCTCCCAGGACTGGTGGCGCTTATCTATCGGGACGGCGCGGGACGGGCATTTACCCAGACCTTCTTTGTCGCGCTGGCGATCGGCTCGCTGCTGTGGTGGCCAAACCGTCGTCAGAAAGGTGAGCTGAAATCTCGCGAAGGATTTCTGATTGTGGTCCTGTTCTGGACGGTGCTGGGAAGCGTTGGTTCGCTGCCCTTCATCTTCTCTGAACAGCCTAACCTGAGCATCACGGATGCCTTTTTTGAATCGTTCTCCGGTTTAACAACCACCGGGGCGACGACGCTGGTGGGGCTGGATTCACTCCCGCACGCCATTCTCTTTTATCGTCAGATGCTGCAGTGGTTCGGGGGGATGGGGATCATCGTCCTGGCAGTGGCTATTCTTCCTATTCTGGGCGTTGGCGGCATGCAGCTTTATCGCGCCGAAATGCCCGGGCCGCTGAAAGATAACAAGATGCGTCCGCGTATTGCCGAGACGGCGAAAACCCTCTGGCTTATCTATGTATTACTGACGGTGGCCTGTGCGCTGGCGCTATGGTTTGCCGGGATGCCGGCTTTCGACGCCATCGGACACAGCTTTGCGACGATTGCTATCGGCGGGTTTTCCACCCACGATGCCAGCGTCGGATACTTCGACAGCCCAACGATTAACACCATCATTGCCATTTTCCTGCTGATTTCAGGCTGTAACTACGGTCTGCACTTCTCTTTACTGAGCGGGCGCAGCCTGAAGGTGTACTGGCGTGACCCAGAGTTCCGCATGTTCATTGGCGTCCAGCTGACGCTGGTGATCATCTGTACCCTGGTGCTGTGGTTCCATAATGTTTACAACTCCGCGCTGACTACGCTAAATCAGGCGTTCTTCCAGGTGGTATCGATGGCGACGACCGCCGGGTTTACCACGGATAGCATCGCGCGCTGGCCGCTGTTCCTGCCGGTGCTGCTGTTATGCTCGGCATTTATCGGGGGCTGTGCGGGGTCTACGGGCGGCGGTCTGAAGGTGATTCGTATTCTGCTGCTGTTTAAGCAGGGGAACCGTGAGCTGAAGCGCCTGGTCCACCCTAACGCGGTTTACAGCATTAAGCTGGGGAACCGCGCGCTGCCGGAACGTATCCTCGAAGCGGTGTGGGGATTCTTCTCGGCGTATGCGCTGGTCTTTATCGTCAGCATGCTGGCGATTATCGCGACGGGGGTGGATGATTTCTCCGCCTTTGCGTCCGTCGTAGCAACATTGAATAACCTCGGGCCCGGCCTGGGCGTTGTGGCGGATAACTTTGCCAGCATGAACCCGGTCGCGAAATGGATCCTCATCGCCAATATGCTGTTTGGTCGTCTTGAGGTCTTTACGCTGCTGGTGCTGTTCACCCCTACATTCTGGCGCGAGTAAGGAGCCGTTGATGAAAACATTGATTCTTTTCTCTACGCGAGACGGGCAAACGCGTGAGATTGCCGCTTATCTGGCGTCGGAATTAAAAGAGCTGGGTATTTACTCTGATGTGGTGAACCTGAACCGTGCGGAGCAGATAGCCTGGCAGGAGTACGATCGCGTGGTAATTGGCGCGTCAATTCGTTACGGGCATTTCCATCCGGCGCTGGATCGCTTTGTGAAAAAGCACACGGCGGTACTCAACAAATTGCCCGGTGCGTTTTACTCGGTCAACCTGGTCGCACGTAAAGCCGAGAAGCGTACGCCACAAACGAACAGCTACACGCGCAAGTTTTTACTCGGCTCGCCGTGGCAGCCAGACCTGTGCGCCGTCTTTGCCGGCGCGCTGCGCTATCCTCGCTACCGCTGGTATGACCGCTTTATGATCCGCCTGATTATGAAGATGACCGGGGGTGAAACCGATACGCGTAAAGAAGTGGTTTATACCGACTGGTCGCAGGTGGCCAGTTTTGCGCGGGAAATCGCACATTTAACGGGCGATTCGCGACATAAATAAGCGTTAAGTTTGAAAAGTGAGCGAACGAAAAGTTTTTTGTATTTTATGCTTGTCACGTCGGAATAACTCCCTATAATGCGCCTCCACTGACACGGAACAACGGCACACACGCCGCCGGGTCAGGAGAGAAAAGCGAAAATAAACGCTTGACTCTGAAGCGGGAAAGCGTAATATGCACACCCCGCGCCGCAGCGAAAAGCGAAGCGGCACTGCTCTTTAACAATTTATCAGACAATCTGTGTGGGCACTCAAAGTGACATGGATTCTTAACGTCCTCGGACGAAAAATGAATACCAAGTCTCTGAGTGAACATGCGTAATTCATTACGAAGTTTAATTCACGAGCATCAAACTTAAATTGAAGAGTTTGATCATGGCTCAGATTGAACGCTGGCGGCAGGCCTAACACATGCAAGTCGAGCGGTAACACAGGGAGCTTGCTCCCGGGTGACGAGCGGCGGACGGGTGAGTAATGTCTGGGAAACTGCCTGATGGAGGGGGATAACTACTGGAAACGGTAGCTAATACCGCATAACGTCGCAAGACCAAAGAGGGGGACCTTCGGGCCTCTTGCCATCAGATGTGCCCAGATGGGATTAGCTAGTAGGTGGGGTAACGGCTCACCTAGGCGACGATCCCTAGCTGGTCTGAGAGGATGACCAGCCACACTGGAACTGAGACACGGTCCAGACTCCTACGGGAGGCAGCAGTGGGGAATATTGCACAATGGGCGCAAGCCTGATGCAGCCATGCCGCGTGTATGAAGAAGGCCTTCGGGTTGTAAAGTACTTTCAGCGGGGAGGAAGGCGATAAGGTTAATAACCTTGTCGATTGACGTTACCCGCAGAAGAAGCACCGGCTAACTCCGTGCCAGCAGCCGCGGTAATACGGAGGGTGCAAGCGTTAATCGGAATTACTGGGCGTAAAGCGCACGCAGGCGGTCTGTCAAGTCGGATGTGAAATCCCCGGGCTCAACCTGGGAACTGCATTCGAAACTGGCAGGCTAGAGTCTTGTAGAGGGGGGTAGAATTCCAGGTGTAGCGGTGAAATGCGTAGAGATCTGGAGGAATACCGGTGGCGAAGGCGGCCCCCTGGACAAAGACTGACGCTCAGGTGCGAAAGCGTGGGGAGCAAACAGGATTAGATACCCTGGTAGTCCACGCCGTAAACGATGTCGACTTGGAGGTTGTGCCCTTGAGGCGTGGCTTCCGGAGCTAACGCGTTAAGTCGACCGCCTGGGGAGTACGGCCGCAAGGTTAAAACTCAAATGAATTGACGGGGGCCCGCACAAGCGGTGGAGCATGTGGTTTAATTCGATGCAACGCGAAGAACCTTACCTACTCTTGACATCCAGAGAACTTAGCAGAGATGCTTTGGTGCCTTCGGGAACTCTGAGACAGGTGCTGCATGGCTGTCGTCAGCTCGTGTTGTGAAATGTTGGGTTAAGTCCCGCAACGAGCGCAACCCTTATCCTTTGTTGCCAGCGGTCCGGCCGGGAACTCAAAGGAGACTGCCAGTGATAAACTGGAGGAAGGTGGGGATGACGTCAAGTCATCATGGCCCTTACGAGTAGGGCTACACACGTGCTACAATGGCGCATACAAAGAGAAGCGACCTCGCGAGAGCAAGCGGACCTCATAAAGTGCGTCGTAGTCCGGATTGGAGTCTGCAACTCGACTCCATGAAGTCGGAATCGCTAGTAATCGTAGATCAGAATGCTACGGTGAATACGTTCCCGGGCCTTGTACACACCGCCCGTCACACCATGGGAGTGGGTTGCAAAAGAAGTAGGTAGCTTAACCTTCGGGAGGGCGCTTACCACTTTGTGATTCATGACTGGGGTGAAGTCGTAACAAGGTAACCGTAGGGGAACCTGCGGTTGGATCACCTCCTTACCTTAAAGAACCTGCCTTTGTAGTGCTCACACAGATTGTCTGATGAAAAACAGCAGTAAAAATCTCTGCAGGCTTGTAGCTCAGGTGGTTAGAGCGCACCCCTGATAAGGGTGAGGTCGGTGGTTCAAGTCCACTCAGGCCTACCAGACTCCTTTTAAAGGATGAGCGGTACAGAGATTGCAAACGATGGGGCTATAGCTCAGCTGGGAGAGCGCCTGCTTTGCACGCAGGAGGTCTGCGGTTCGATCCCGCATAGCTCCACCATCTTTTACTGCGAACCCAAGAAAACTTCAGAGTGAACCTGAAAAGGTGCACTGCGAAGTTTTGCTCTTTAAAAATCTGGATCAAGCTGAAAATTGAAACGACACACATGTTATGTGTGTTCGAGTCTCTCAAATTTTCGCAATCAGAAGTGAAACATCTTCGGGTTGTGAGGTTAAGCGACTAAGCGTACACGGTGGATGCCCTGGCAGTCAGAGGCGATGAAGGACGTGCTAATCTGCGAAAAGCGCCGGCGAGGTGATATGAACCTTTGACCCGGCGATGTCCGAATGGGGAAACCCAGTGCAATTCGTTGCACTATCGTTAACTGAATACATAGGTTAACGAGGCGAACCGGGGGAACTGAAACATCTAAGTACCCCGAGGAAAAGAAATCAACCGAGATTCCCCCAGTAGCGGCGAGCGAACGGGGAGCAGCCCAGAGTCTGAATCAGCTTGTGTGTTAGTGGAAGCGTCTGGAAAGTCGCACGGTACAGGGTGACAGTCCCGTACACGAAAGCACACAGGCTGTGAACTCGAAGAGTAGGGCGGGACACGTGGTATCCTGTCTGAATATGGGGGGACCATCCTCCAAGGCTAAATACTCCTGACTGACCGATAGTGAACCAGTACCGTGAGGGAAAGGCGAAAAGAACCCCGGCGAGGGGAGTGAAAAAGAACCTGAAACCGTGTACGTACAAGCAGTGGGAGCACCTTCGTGGTGTGACTGCGTACCTTTTGTATAATGGGTCAGCGACTTATATTCTGTAGCAAGGTTAACCGTATAGGGGAGCCGAAGGGAAACCGAGTCTTAACTGGGCGTTAAGTTGCAGGGTATAGACCCGAAACCCGGTGATCTAGCCATGGGCAGGTTGAAGGTTGGGTAACACTAACTGGAGGACCGAACCGACTAATGTTGAAAAATTAGCGGATGACTTGTGGCTGGGGGTGAAAGGCCAATCAAACCGGGAGATAGCTGGTTCTCCCCGAAAGCTATTTAGGTAGCGCCTCGTGAACTCATCTTCGGGGGTAGAGCACTGTTTCGGCTAGGGGGCCATCCCGGCTTACCAACCCGATGCAAACTACGAATACCGAAGAATGTTATCACGGGAGACACACGGCGGGTGCTAACGTCCGTCGTGAAGAGGGAAACAACCCAGACCGCCAGCTAAGGTCCCAAAGTCATGGTTAAGTGGGAAACGATGTGGGAAGGCACAGACAGCCAGGATGTTGGCTTAGAAGCAGCCATCATTTAAAGAAAGCGTAATAGCTCACTGGTCGAGTCGGCCTGCGCGGAAGATGTAACGGGGCTAAACCATGCACCGAAGCTGCGGCAGCGACGCTTATGCGTTGTTGGGTAGGGGAGCGTTCTGTAAGCCGTTGAAGGTGGCCTGTGAGGGTTGCTGGAGGTATCAGAAGTGCGAATGCTGACATAAGTAACGATAAAGCGGGTGAAAAGCCCGCTCGCCGGAAGACCAAGGGTTCCTGTCCAACGTTAATCGGGGCAGGGTGAGTCGACCCCTAAGGCGAGGCCGAAAGGCGTAGTCGATGGGAAACAGGTTAATATTCCTGTACTTGGTGTTACTGCGAAGGGGGGACGGAGAAGGCTATGTTAGCCGGGCGACGGTTGTCCCGGTTTAAGCATGTAGGCGGAGGTTCCAGGTAAATCCGGTACCTTTTTAACGCTGAGGTGTGATGACGAGGCACTACGGTGCTGAAGTAACAAATGCCCTGCTTCCAGGAAAAGCCTCTAAGCATCAGGTAACACGAAATCGTACCCCAAACCGACACAGGTGGTCAGGTAGAGAATACCAAGGCGCTTGAGAGAACTCGGGTGAAGGAACTAGGCAAAATGGTGCCGTAACTTCGGGAGAAGGCACGCTGATATGTAGGTGAAGCCCCTGCGGGTGGAGCTGAAATCAGTCGAAGATACCAGCTGGCTGCAACTGTTTATTAAAAACACAGCACTGTGCAAACACGAAAGTGGACGTATACGGTGTGACGCCTGCCCGGTGCCGGAAGGTTAATTGATGGGGTTAGCGGTAACGCGAAGCTCTTGATCGAAGCCCCGGTAAACGGCGGCCGTAACTATAACGGTCCTAAGGTAGCGAAATTCCTTGTCGGGTAAGTTCCGACCTGCACGAATGGCGTAATGATGGCCAGGCTGTCTCCACCCGAGACTCAGTGAAATTGAACTCGCTGTGAAGATGCAGTGTACCCGCGGCAAGACGGAAAGACCCCGTGAACCTTTACTATAGCTTGACACTGAACACTGGTCCTTGATGTGTAGGATAGGTGGGAGGCTTTGAAGCGTGGACGCCAGTCTGCGTGGAGCCGCCCTTGAAATACCACCCTTTAATGGCTGGTGTTCTAACGTAGACCCGTAATCCGGGTTGCGGACAGTGTCTGGTGGGTAGTTTGACTGGGGCGGTCTCCTCCCAAAGAGTAACGGAGGAGCACGAAGGTTAGCTAATCCTGGTCGGACATC
This sequence comes from Enterobacter dykesii, assembly GCF_008364625.2. NCBI lineage: Bacteria > Pseudomonadati > Pseudomonadota > Gammaproteobacteria > Enterobacterales > Enterobacteriaceae > Enterobacter > Enterobacter dykesii. The sequence continues at coordinate 4,304,588 of NZ_CP126604.1, read as the reverse complement.
AGGAGGTTAGTGCAATGGCATAAGCTAGCTTGACTGCGAGAGTGACGGCTCGAGCAGGTGCGAAAGCAGGTCATAGTGATCCGGTGGTTCTGAATGGAAGGGCCATCGCTCAACGGATAAAAGGTACTCCGGGGATAACAGGCTGATACCGCCCAAGAGTTCATATCGACGGCGGTGTTTGGCACCTCGATGTCGGCTCATCACATCCTGGGGCTGAAGTAGGTCCCAAGGGTATGGCTGTTCGCCATTTAAAGTGGTACGCGAGCTGGGTTTAGAACGTCGTGAGACAGTTCGGTCCCTATCTGCCGTGGGCGCTGGAGAATTGAGGGGGGCTGCTCCTAGTACGAGAGGACCGGAGTGGACGCATCACTGGTGTTCGGGTTGTCATGCCAATGGCACTGCCCGGTAGCTAAATGCGGAAAAGATAAGTGCTGAAAGCATCTAAGCACGAAACTTGCCCCGAGATGAGTTCTCCCTGACCCTTTAAGGGTCCTGAAGGAACGTTGAAGACTACGACGTTGATAGGTCGGGTGTGTAAGCGCAGCGATGCGTTGAGCTAACCGATACTAATGAACCGTGAGGCTTAACCTTACAACGCCGAAGGTGTTTTGGCGAAGAGAGACACGATTTTCAGCCTGATACAGATTAACAGAATTTGCCTGGCGGCTTTAGCGCGGTGGTCCCACCTGACCCCATGCCGAACTCAGAAGTGAAACGCCGTAGCGCCGATGGTAGTGTGGGGTCTCCCCATGTGAGAGTAGGGAACTGCCAGGCATCAATTAAGTGAAGAGGCCATCCGAAAGGATGGCCTTTTTGCGTTTATACGCTGCACAAACTAATCCCCCAACGCCCTGCTTATACGGTAAACTACCTGCGTTTTTGCATCAGGATAGCGTCTATGAACCACTCCCTTAAGCCCTGGAATACCTTTGGCATTCAACGCAATGCCAATCAAATTGTACGTGCCGATACTGCACAGCAACTGCTGGATGCATGGCAAAGCGCAACTGAAAATAACGAACCCGTACTGATTCTGGGCGAAGGAAGTAATGTCCTGTTTCTCGATGATTTTGCGGGAACGGTGATCGTTAACCGCATCATGGGAATTGATGTGGAAGAGCGTGCCGATAGCTGGCACCTGCACGTGGGTGCCGGAGAAAACTGGCATCAGCTGGTGCAATTTACCCTCGAAAAAGGGATGCCGGGCCTGGAAAACCTTGCGCTTATTCCAGGCTGCGCCGGATCGTCACCTATTCAAAACATCGGTGCCTACGGCCTCGAACTGAAACATGTCTGCGAATATGTCGACTGCATCGAACTGGCGACCGGAACGGCAAAGCGTTTAACGGCGGAACAGTGCCGGTTTGGCTATCGTGACAGTATCTTCAAGCATGAATATCAGGATCGCTACGTGATTGTCGCCGTGGGTCTGCGCCTGTCGAAGAACTGGCAGCCGGTGTTGACCTACGGGGATTTAACGCGTCTCGATCCGGCTACCGTAACCGCCCGTGACGTTTTTGATTCCGTTTGCCATATGCGGATGACCAAACTTCCCGATCCAAAAGTAAATGGAAACGCAGGCAGTTTCTTCAAAAACCCGGTTATCAGCAGCGAAAATGCAAAAGTCTTTCTTGAAGGATGGCCAGCCGCGCCACATTACCCTCAGGCGGATGGCAGCGTGAAGCTTGCCGCGGGATGGCTTATCGATCAATGCCAGCTAAAAGGCATTTCAGTAGGCGGTGCTGCCGTTCACCAGCAGCAGGCTCTGGTGCTGATTAATCAATGCGATGCGACCAGCGATGATGTTGTACAGCTGGCTCATTATGTTCGTCAGCGTGTGGGCGAAAAATTTAACGTCTGGCTGGAGCCAGAAGTTCGCTTCATTGGCTGCACAGGTGAAGTTAATGCCGTGGAGGCTATCGCGTGAAGGACAATACCATTCCCTTAACCCTGATTAGCATCCTTGCTGACGGCGAGTTTCATTCTGGCGAGCAGCTGGGTGAACAGCTTGGCATGAGCCGTGCTGCTATCAATAAACATATCCAGACGCTTCGCGACTGGGGTGTTGATGTGTTCACGGTTCCCGGAAAAGGCTACAGCCTGCCGGAGCCGATTCAATTGCTGAATGAAGAAGCGATCCGCAGCCAGATCGGACACGGCAATGTTGCGGTGCTGCCGGTGATTGATTCGACGAACCAGTATCTTCTGGATCGTCTGCCTGAGCTGACATCCGGCGATGCCTGCGTTGCTGAATATCAACAGGCCGGTCGCGGCCGTCGCGGTCGCAAATGGTTTTCGCCATTTGGCGCTAACCTCTATTTGTCCATGTACTGGCGACTCGATCAGGGCCCGGCCGCTGCTATTGGCCTGAGTCTGGTCATCGGCATCGTCATGGCGGAAGTGCTGCACGATTTGGGGGCGGATAAAGTACGTGTTAAGTGGCCTAATGACCTTTACCTCAACGATCGTAAACTTGCCGGTATTCTGGTCGAACTGACGGGAAAAACGGGCGATGCGGCGCAAATCGTCATCGGCGCAGGCCTCAACATGGTGATGCGCAATGTACAAAATGATGTGGTGAATCAGGCCTGGACTAACCTCCAGGAGGCGGGGATCGTCATCGATCGTAACACCCTTGCCGTGCGTATGATTAAAGAGTTGCGCAGTTCACTCACGCTTTTTGAGCAGGAAGGACTGGCATCGTTCCTGTCTCGTTGGGAAAAGCTGGATAACTTTATCAACCGCCCGGTGAAACTGCTGATTGGTGATAAAGAGATCTACGGAATTTCCCGCGGTATTGACGCACAGGGCGCGCTGCTCCTGGAGCAGGATGGCGTGATCAAACCCTGGATGGGCGGTGAGATTTCACTGAGAAGTGCCGAATAACCGGATCGAGTTAATTATGCGAAAACCCGTGTGCGCGACGCTGGCCGTCATGATGAGTCTGCTGTTCTCGCCTCTCTCTCATGCGGATCGGGCCTGGGAGAGTTACAAGGCCCGCTTTTTCAAACCGGAAGGCCGTATTGTTGATACCGGCAATGGCGGCGTATCGCATACGGAAGGTCAGGGTTTTGCCATGCTGATGGCGGTGGCCAACGACGATAAAGCCACGTTCGATAAGCTCTGGCAATGGACAGACAGTCAGCTGAAGAACAAAGAAAATGGTCTGTTTTACTGGCGCTATAATCCCGCAGAGTCCAACCCGGTCGCCGACAAAAACAACGCTGCAGATGGCGACGTGCTGATTGCCTGGGCGTTGCTGAAAGCCGACGCACGCTGGCATGACAAACGCTACAGCGCCGCATCGGATGCAATTACAAAAGCACTGATTGACCACAGCGTGATCCGCTATGCCGGTTACCGCGTGATGCTGCCCGGCGTCCAGGGGTTTAAGCTTGAGGGTGACGTGGTCCTCAATCCTTCCTATTTCGTGTTTCCGGCCTGGCAGGCCTTCTCCAGACGCAGTCATTTGCCGATCTGGCGTGATTTGATTAAGGACGGGAAACGCCTGCTGGGGAAAATGGGCTCGGGTAAAGCGAATCTGCCCACTGACTGGGTTTCACTGGCATCAGGTGGCAAGCTGGCTCCTGCTAAAGGCTGGCCGCCGCGAATGAGCTATGACGCGATTCGTGTTCCGCTGTACGTTGCCTGGTCTGATAAGCAAAGCCCGCTGCTGACGCCGTGGAAGGCCTGGTTCGGACAGTTTCCCCGGGAACAAACTCCCGCCTGGGTTAACGTCACGACCAACGAATATGTGCCCTACATGATGGAAGGCGGCTTGCTGGCTGTACGCGATTTTACGATGGGGCAGTCTTCCGGTGAACCCGAAATTACCTCTAAAGACGACTACTATTCGGCAAGTCTGAAAATGCTGGTGTGGATCGCCCAGCAATAATGTCGAGATTGTCCCTCTCCCCGATGGGGAGAGGGACGTCATACCGTGTTACTGCGGATACGGCACCCAATCCCCGCCGTTCAGGCGAACGTAAGGTTTGTTTTGATACTGAATGACGACCGCGTTAGCGTTCTCTGAGACTTCTGCCGTTTGCGGCAGTTTGCTGGTGAGCTGATCCCAGTTCACGCTATCTTCCACAAACAGCTTCCCGTCAACGGCGCGGGCAACCAGTTCTGAAATCACCAGGTAGCTGGTTGGCTGTGTAATCTCAATCGGTGCGCCCTGATGCGGTGCCTTCATCCCAAAGAATTTAATGCCTGCAGGCACGTTAGTGATGGACGGGCTTGGGATATCACGCAGACCCGAAACCTGCATTCTGTCGCCTTTCAGCGCGCCGCCGTGCTCAGGTACCACAACCACCATCACTTTACGGCCTGATTTTTCCAGCTCCGTGAAGAACGCGTCCAGCTCGTCGAAGAACTTCTGCGCACGCACTTTATAATCAGCCGTTTTGCTCACGCCCGGGAAATGGTTACCGTCGTGGAGCGGCAGGGTGTTAAAGAACGTCGCGCTGCGCGGATTGCTGTCTTTTTCGATGGTCTGCAGCCAGCGCTGCAGGACGGCGGTATCGTCATAAACGGGCGAACCGTCGAAGCCCAGCAGAGAGACGGGAAGACCGGTTTGATCCATCAGCGGTGCCTGCATGCCGCCCTGTTCGCGCACCTCTTTCAGGAAGTTACCGAACTGGCCGTTATGCCCCAGCATCAGATGCTGCGTAAAGCCCAGTTTTGCGAGGTTATCGAACAGATAACACTGGTTGCCGGCGGGTTGATACAGGTTTTTATGCGATGTCTGGCCGCAGCTTGCACGCAGCAGGCGGATCGCCGCCGGGCCGCTGTACAAGGTGGCAGAGTTGAAATCTTTAAACTGAATGTCGAAGTGTGACCACAGCGGATGAGACATCAAACCGGCGGCGTCCACGTCGGCCCAGGAGAGAGAGCAGATGTTGATCACCAGCAGTTCAAACGGCTGAGCATCTGCCGGCAGCGCATCCGGGAATTTAGTTTGTCGCTTGTCTTCCGCGGTATAGAAACTGGAGAGCCAGGCGTTCAGGTTGGTAGAGGTCGGCGGCGCGGTCTGGGTTGGGATATCGCCCACCACAGGTGTATCGCCTGCCGTTGTGACGGTTGCCGCCGCGCTTCCCCCGGTGGTGGTTACCGTGGTGGTCGGTTGACCTGCAGGCCACAGCGAAAAGTTGGGCCCAGCCAGCGTCAGCACGTTAAGCCAGATCATAATCGCGACGACAAACACCGTAACGCGGATCCACTGTGACAGGAACAGCCAGGCAACCAGCAGCACAAATACCGCGCCAATCATCTGCCAGTTAATAAAGCGCTCGGTCAGGTCAAGGATATAGTCTGCACTGAAGCCCGCCACCTGCGACCCCTGGCTCATAATGCTGTCCGGCCCCGGTAGCCAGGTATCATGCCAGAACAGCGCAAAGCCGGCAGGTACAGCGACCCAGTGGCGTAAGCGATGCAGCCTGATATTCGGCAGCGGCATCAGCAGGAAGGCCATAAACACGAGGTTGAGAAGGGGATGGAAATTCAGATAGCCTGCCCACAGCAGACCAAACTTCACCAGAAAGTAGAAGTTCCAGCCGGAAAGGCCGCGCCAGTACTGCCAGAGCGGCGAGGGTGACGAAGCGGTATAGGTAGAATTAGTCATGTTTTCGGTCTGCCTTGACGTGTGATGCCCGTGTCAGTGTTCCGGCTGGTTTTACATAGCGAGGTTTTATAAACAGCACTCTGGCCGTATCACGGATACGGCGTATGGAATGGCGCGCGTAGTAGCCAAGCGGGAAAAAGATCAGCGCACAGAATATAACCAGTTGAATGATATCGCTGATATTCATGATGATGCGTTCTCCGCGTTGTCTGTTAATAAGCGAAGGGGTTCCGGAATTCGACGCCAGACGTGTCCATCATGTCTGGCATTGAGGATCGGTTTGGCATCGCTCGTGATAGCGAGCGGTTTGGCCCATTGTTCAGGCTGGAGCGCACGCATCTGCACCAGCTCCGCGCTAATCGTATTATCTTCGAACCAAATCATACGGTTCGAGAAAATATCCCCGGTAGGTAGAGGGAAGATGTGGTTAAGCGCCGTATCGAGATCGTTTACCCGGCAGAAGGACAAAAACAACACCAGGCGATTGTCGCCAATGGTCATGATGTCCCCTGTACGGTTCGGGCGACATAGGGTGAGAGCCTGTTCAACGCGAATACCCGGTACAGGACGCAGGGCAACCATGACCCCTTTTCCGTCTGCAGGAAGAAGCGTGTTGTTCATCATGTTGCCCACGGCGTCGCAGAAGGTATCCCATTTTTGGTACCCACGCAGCTTCATCGGCTGCGTCATGGAGAGCAGCGTGGAAATATCTTCCGGTACGTGGCGGCTAAACTGCTGGCCCTGAACGCTTTCGATAAGCGTCAGGCAACGGGACAACGGCGCATTCCAGGGAATAACCATATTGGCGCCGCAGCCCAGAAGCAGGCGCTCATCGGTGGCGCGCAGGCTGGTATTATTTTCGCGCACGATGATTTTCAACGCACTTCCGCGCTGGCGGCGTAAGGTGTGGATTTGTCGTGCCAGCGTCTCAATCTGGTTATTCTGCATCAGCGAGAAAATAAGGGTTGCCGCCTGGGTTGTGCGGGCTTCATGGAAAAGGGCTTCGTTAGAATCAAACAATGTCCAGTTTTCCGACAGGGCGGGCGCCCCCTCTAAAACAGCGATATGGCTAAGAATGCGTTTTTCGTCACTGCGCGGCTGCACCACGGTTTCTTCCTGCTGCGCCAGGTGCCACTCGCCCTCGATATGTTTCAGCGTAAGCTGTTGCCTGGCGCTCACGCCTTTTTCATTACACCAGAATGCAATATCGTAAAGATAGCTGCCCACCTGGTCGCGCACGCTTGCCAGACCGAACAGGGAGCGATATTCGGCCATTAAAAGTGAGAACAGCTTGTCATTATTACTGCCGGGATTGACGACCAGAAGCGTGCAATTTTGAAATTTTGCCCATTTATTGATTTTTTCCAGCCACGACAGCAGTTTTTCCGCAGGTATATTTTGCAGAACGTTATTTGCACATTTAAGGATCACTAAATAGTGATCCGGGTCAATAGAGCACTGAACGTCGCGGGTCAAAAAGTATAGACTATCGGCTTCCGATGTCATGGAAAATAATCGCACCGTCTGGGGGCCGCGGTCACTTTCAAGCGTGATAATGTTCTTCGGCTCTTCGCCCATGCTAATGACGGCCACGCGGGAATCCTTATCCTGAGCAGCAATTGTCTGGTTTACCAGACTGATAGCATCTTCATTACGGTCCGTATTAATCCACCAGACTCCTCCGACTGGCATGTGGCTCAATTCGTCCCATAATGACTGGATGCCAATAGAAAATATGGAGTCCACGGTGTCCCTCTTTTCGTCTAATTTATCTGTATCTCAGTTTACTAGCGAAAGCGTAGAAATAAACCTAACATTGAAATTAAAGAACATCAGATTTAGCATGTAAATGAAATTTGTCAGGGCAGGAAGCCCCGCAACTTCTTTAGCGTGCGATTTTCCTTAAAAGGGATGGAAAAAGAATGGATAATAACGAACCTGGAACCCCAGTCGACTCGACTCTGGGTTACACATTCCAAAACGATTTTCTGGCGCTGACGCAGGCCTTTTCTTTACCTGAAATAGATTACACCGATATTTCCCAGCGGGAACAGTTGGCCGCGGCTATTAAACGCTGGCCGTTATTAGCTGAATTCGCCCATCAACAATAAGGGAGCCATTGATGGCCATACTCGGATTACAGGGTGTCCGTGGCGGTGTGGGTACCACATCAGTTACCGCGGCGCTGGCGTGGTCATTACAACTTTTAGGTGAATCGGTGCTGGTTATTGACGCCTGCGCCGATAATTTGTTGCGTATGTCGTTTAACGTCGACTTTTCTCGCGAAGAGGGCTGGGCCCGCGCGCTGCTTGATGATAAAAACTGGCAGGATGCAGGGATGCGCTATACCTCCCAGCTCGATCTGCTGCCGTTTGGTCAACTGACCACCACGGAACGCGAGAATGAAGCCGCGTATCAGCGCCTGTTTTCGCAGTTCACGCTTGCGCTGCAAACCCTGAAAGAAAAGGGGCACTACAAGTGGATCCTGCTGGATCTTCCGCACGGCGCCGGCACGCTGACCCGACAGCTTATCGCCCAGTGCGATCATATACTTTCCATCGTCAACGTCGATGCGAACTGCCATATCCGCCTGCATCAGCAGGGGCTGCCTCAGAACGCTCACCTTCTGATAAACGATTTGCGCATTGGCAGCCAGATCCAGGACGATCTGTATCAGGTGTGGCTGCAAAGCCAGCGCCGTCTGCTTCCTATTGTCATTCATCGTGATGAGGGAATGGCGGAATGCCTTGCGTCTAAGCAACCGCTTGGCGAGTACCGCAGCGATTCACTGGCTGCAGAAGAGATTCTGACGCTGGCTAACTGGTGTCTGCTGAACTTCGCCAACCGGGCGGAGCATGCAGGGAGTGATGTATGAGTCGTCTCGCCAGCTGGTTACTCATCCCGCCGGTGAGTTCGCGTTTGAGCGAACATTACCGGCATTTCCGCCGGCACGGTGCTTCGGCATTTAGCGCCGCGCTCGGTTGTTTTTGGATGATTCTGGCCTGGATGTTTATTCCACTCGAACACCCGCGCTGGCAGCGCATACGTGCCCGGCACAGTGAGCTATATCCGCACATCAATCCCAACCGGCCGCGTCCTTTAGATCCAGCACGTTATCTCATTCAGGCTATCTGGCTGGTGGTCACGTCATCCCGCTCAGAGAAAATAACGCCGCACTGGCGCAGCTTCTCCCGCGTCCAGCAGTTACGTGAGCGCTACCACCAGTGGCTGGACAGACTGCCCAACAGCGTAAGCGATAAGACCAGCCATCTGGATAATCATAAAGAGCTCGGGCATCTTCACCCGGGCCTGCGGCGTTTTATCCTCGGCGTGATCGTCGTGTTCTCGCTCATTCTGGCGCTGGTCTGTATTACGCAACCTTTCAACCCTCTGGCGCAGTTCACCTTCCTGATCCTGCTGTGGGGCGTGGCGCTGCTGGTCCGCCGTATTCCGGGCCGCTTCTCGGCGCTGATGCTGATCGTGTTGTCGCTGACCGTCTCCTGTCGCTACATCTGGTGGCGCTATACCTCAACCCTGAACTGGGACGACCCGGTCAGCCTGGTATGCGGTCTGGTGCTACTGTTTGCCGAAACCTACGCCTGGATCGTGCTGGTGCTGGGCTATTTCCAGGTCATTTGGCCGCTCAACCGCCAGCCCGTTCCTCTGCCAAAAGACACCGCGCAGTGGCCGTCTGTTGATCTCTTTGTACCGACCTACAACGAAGATTTGAGCGTGGTGAAAAACACCATTTATGCCGCGCTGGGCATCGACTGGCCGAAAGACAAGCTCAAGGTCTGGATCCTGGATGACGGCAACCGTCCGGCGTTCCGCCAGTTCGCGGAGGAGGTCGGCGTCGAATACATCGCCCGTCCGACGCATGAACACGCTAAGGCAGGGAACATCAACAACGCGTTGAAGTATGCTACCGGGGAGTTTGTCTCGATCTTTGACTGCGACCACGTGCCGACGCGCTCGTTCCTGCAGATGACCATGGGCTGGTTCCTGAAGGAGAAAGAGCTGGCGATGATGCAGACGCCGCACCACTTCTTCTCCCCGGACCCGTTTGAACGTAACCTTGGCCGTTTCCGTAAGACCCCGAACGAAGGCACGCTGTTCTATGGCCTGGTGCAGGACGGAAACGACATGTGGGACGCCACCTTCTTCTGCGGCTCGTGTGCGGTTATCCGCCGTAAGCCGCTGGATGAAATTGGCGGTATCGCCGTCGAAACGGTCACTGAAGATGCGCACACCTCTTTGCGCCTGCACCGTCGTGGCTATACCTCGGCGTATATGCGTATTCCGCAGGCTGCCGGTCTGGCAACGGAGTCTCTGTCGGCGCACATTGGTCAGCGTATTCGCTGGGCGCGCGGCATGGTGCAGATTTTCCGTCTCGATAACCCACTGATTGGGAAAGGGCTCAAGCTGGCGCAACGTCTCTGCTACGTCAACGCCATGTTCCACTTCTTATCCGGTATCCCGCGGCTGATCTTCCTGACCGCGCCGCTGGCGTTCCTGCTCCTTCACGCTTATATCATTTACGCCCCGGCGCTGATGATTGCGCTGTTTGTTCTGCCGCATATGATCCACGCGAGCCTGACGAACTCGAAGATACAGGGTAAATACCGCCACTCCTTCTGGAGTGAAATCTACGAAACGGTGCTGGCCTGGTACATCGCGCCGCCGACGATGGTGGCGCTGATTAACCCGCACAAAGGGAAATTTAACGTCACCGCCAAGGGCGGCCTGGTGGAAGAAGAGTACGTCGACTGGGTGATCTCCCGGCCGTATATCTTCCTGGTGCTGCTGAATATCGTTGGCGTCATCGCCGGTATCTGGCGTTACTTCTACGGCCCGGAAAACGAAATCCTGACCGTATTCGTGAGTATGGCCTGGGTCTTCTACAACCTGATTATCCTCGGCGGCGCGGTGGCGGTGTCGGTGGAGAGCAAACAGGTTCGTCGCGCGCATCGCGTGGAAATCTGCATGCCTGCGGCGATCGCCCGTGAAGATGGCCATCTCTTCTCCTGTACCGTGCACGACTTCTCTGACGGTGGTCTGGGGATCAAAATCAACGGCCAGGCGAAGGTGCTGGAAGGCCAGAAAGTTAACCTGCTGCTTAAGCGCGGCCAGCAGGAGTATGTCTTCCCGACGCAGGTTGTGCGCGTGGCGGGCAATGAAGTCGGCCTGCAGCTGATGCCGTTGACCAAAAAGCAACATATCGATTTTGTGCAGTGTACGTTTGCCCGCGCGGACACGTGGGCTCTCTGGCAGGACAGCTTCCCGGAAGATAAACCTCTGGAAAGCCTGCTGGATATTCTGAAGCTGGGGTTCCGTGGCTATCGTCACCTTGCAGAATTTGCCCCGTCGTCGGTGAAATTAATTTTCCGGTCACTTACTTCGCTGGTTTCCTGGGTCGTGTCGTTCATTCCTCGTCGTCCTGAGCGGGATGAGGCGAAGCAGGCGGACCCGGTTATGGCTCAACAATGATGATAACGCGATGAAAACAAAACTTTCCTGGTTATGTGCAGTGGCAATGGGGATGAATGTCCTCCCCGCAACAATGGCTAACGCAGCCCCGGGTAACGCAGCGGCAACGCCTGCGCCAACGGTACCTGTCGTCGCGCAAGCAACCGATCCGGTTGTCACCGCGGCACCTGGTCAAACAGAAAATATCATGCCGAACCAGCCAATGGAGGGGAACACCCTGCCGGCAGACGGCCAGGTCATAGGGCAGGTAATGCCGGGCGTCCGGGGGGCGAATGCGCCCGTCGTCGCGGACAACGCGCCGTCGCGGGACGTGAAGCTGACCTTCGCGCAAATTGCGCCGCCTCCGGGCAGCATGGTGCTGCGCGGCATCAACCCTAACGGCGGCATTGAGTTTGGCATGCGCAGCGATGAGGTCGTCTCTAATGCGGTGCTGAACCTGGAATACACGCCGTCACCGTCGCTGCTGCCGACGCAGTCTCAGCTGAAGGTTTACCTGAATGACGAGCTGATGGACGTTCTGCCGGTCACGAAAGAGCAGCTGGGCAAGAAAACCCAGGCTCAGGTGCCGATCAACCCGCTGTTCATCACCGACTTTAACCGCATCCGCCTGGAGTTTGTCGGCCACTACCGCGATGTCTGCGAAAATCCGGCCAGCAACACGCTGTGGATGGATGTCGGGCGTAACTCCTCGCTGCAGATGACCTACCAGTCGCTGGCGCTGAAAAACGATCTCTCGGCATTCCCGGTTCCGTTCTTCGATCCGCGTGATAACCGTCCGCTCACGCTGCCGATGGTGTTTGCATCGTCCCCGGACGTGACCGAGCAGCTGGCGGCCACCATTGTGGCGTCCTGGTTTGGTTCACGTGCGGGCTGGCGTGGTCAGAGCTTCCCGGCGATGTATGACAAACTGCCGGACAGAAATGCGATTGTGTTTGCGACCAACGCCAAACGCCCGGCCTTCCTGCGCGATCATCCGGACGTTAAAGCGCCGACCGTTGAGATGATTAGCCACCCGGAAAACCCGTACGTGAAGCTGCTGGTGGTCTTTGGCCGTGATGATAAAGATCTGGTGCAGGCAGCAAAAGCCATTGCCCAGGGTAACGTCCTTTTCCGCGGCAACAGCGTTGTAGTGGATGAGGTCAAACCGCTGCTGGCGCGTAAACCTTATGATGCGCCAAACTGGGTGCGTACCGACCGTGCGGTGACATTTGGCGAGCTGAAAACTTATGAAGAACAGCTGCAGGCGACGGGGCTTGAGCCTGCGCCGATTAGCCTGTCACTGAATCTGCCGCCGGATCTGTATCTGCTGCGTACCAACGGCATTGATATCAATCTGAACTACCGTTATACCGCGCCGGCGACCAAAGACAGCTCGCGCATGGATATCAGCCTGAACAACCAGTTCCTGCAATCGTTCAGCCTGCAAAGCACGCAGGATACTAACCGCCTGATGCTTCGCCTGCCGGTGTTGCAGGGGCTGCTGGACGGTAAAACGGATGTCTCCATTCCGGCACTGAAGCTTGGCGCGATAAACCAGCTGCGCTTTGACTTCCAGTACATGAACCCGACGCCTGGCGGTTCGGTGGAAAACTGCATCACCTTCCAGCCCGTACAGAACCACGTCGTGATTGGCGATGAGTCGACCATCGACTTCTCGAAGTACTATCACTTCCTGGCGATGCCGGACCTGCGCGCCTTTGCTAACGCGGGCTTCCCGTTCAGCCGCATGGCCGATCTCTCTGAGTCCATCGTTGTGATGCCAAAAGCGCCGAGCGAAGGGCAGGTCACGACCCTGCTGGATACCATGGCGACCGTTGGGGGACAGACGGGATTACCGGCGATTAACGTCACGTTGACGGACGATGGCAGCCAGATCCAGAACAAAGACGCTGATATCATGGTGATCGGTACCATTCCGGATAAGCTGAAGGATGACAAACGTATCGACCTGCTGGTGAAAGCGGCCCAGTCCTGGGTTAACACGCCGCTGCGTCAGACCGAGTTCCCGAGCATTATGCCGGATATGAACGACCGTCAGGCCAGCGCGCAGACGACGGTAACGTCTCAGGGGGCAATGGCCGCAGTGGTGGGCTTCCAGTCACCTTACAACGAACAGCGTAGCGTGGTGGCTCTTCTGGCGGACAGCCCGCGCGGGTATGAACTGCTCAATACGGCCATGAACGACAGCGGTAAACGTGCCGCGATGTTTGGCTCCGTGTCGGTGATCCGTGAGTCCGGCGTCAATAGCCTGCGCGTGGGCGACGTGTACTACGTGGGCCATCTGCCGTGGTTCGAACGCCTGTGGTATGCGCTGGCTAACCATCCGGTTCTGCTCGCTATCCTGGCGGCGGTCAGCGTGGTCCTGCTGGCATGGGTGCTGTGGCGTCTGCTGCGAATCATCAGCCGTCGTCGTCTGAACCCGGATGAGTAAGATGTGATGAAAGCCTTTCGCTGGTGTGTATTAGCAGCAGTGATGCTGGCGGCGCTTCCTCTTCGCGCCGCCTGTACCTGGCCTGCCTGGGAGCAGTTTAAAAAGGATTACATCAGTGAGGGCGGGCGTGTCGTTGATCCCAGCGACACGCGCAAAATTACGACCTCGGAAGGGCAAAGCTACGCCCTGTTCTTTGCCCTGGCGGCGAACGATCGCAGCGCGTTTGACCAGCTGCTGACCTGGACGCGCGATAATCTTGCCGGCGGCAATCTCAACGACCATCTGCCCGCCTGGCTATGGGGCCAGAAAGATAAAGAGACGTGGGCGGTGATTGATACCAACTCCGCCTCAGACGCCGATGTCTGGATCGCCTGGTCACTGCTCGAAGCGGGCCGGTTGTGGAAACATCCGGACTATACCCGCACGGGTAAGGCGCTGCTGAAACGCATTGTCAGCGAGGAAGTGGTGAAAGTGCCGGGGCTCGGCGCAATGCTGCTTCCCGGTAAAGTCGGCTTTGCCGATGAAAACGTCTGGCGTTTTAACCCCAGCTATCTTCCTCCGCAGCTAGCGAGTTATTTCACGCGCTTTGGTCCCCCGTGGACCCAGCTTCGTGAAACCAATCAGCGTCTGCTGCTGGAGAGCGCGCCGAAAGGGTTTTCGCCGGACTGGGTTCAGTATCAGAAAAACAAAGGCTGGCGGTTACAGCAGGATAAATCGCTGGTGGGCGGCTACGACGCCATCCGCGTTTATCTCTGGGTGGGGATGATGAGTGATAAAGATCCTCAGAAAGCCCGGCTGCTGACGCGCTTCCAGCCGATGGCGGCAAAGACAATGAAACGGGGTGTGCCGCCGGAGAAAGTGGATGTGGCGACGGGTAAACGCACCGGGAATGGTCCGGTCGGGTTCTCTGCCGCCATGCTGCCGTTTTTACAACAACGTGATGCCCAGGCGGTTCAGCGCCAGCGCGTTGCGGACCATTTTCCCGATAATAATGCCTATTACAGCTACGTGCTGACTCTCTTTGGGCAAGGATGGGATCAGCATCGTTTTCGCTTCACCGCAAAAGGTGAATTAATACCGGATTGGGGCCAGGAATGCGCAAGTTCACAATAAATCTACTCACTTTATCGCTTGGCCTGGCGCTTATGCCGTGGGCCCAGGCCGCCAACTCTCCGCAGCAGAAACAGCTGCTGGAACAGGTTCGGCTGGGCGAATCGACGCAGCGTGAGGATTTGGTTCGTCAGTCGCTTTATCGTCTGGAGCTGATTGACCCGAACAATCCTGACGTCATTGCCGCACGCTTTCGCTACCTGCTGCGCCAGGGCGATAACGCCGGTGCGCAAAAAGAGCTGGATCGTCTGAAAGGGATCGCCCCGGGTTCGAGTGCGTACCAGTCCTCACGCAACACCATGCTGCTTTCTACTCCGGATGGCCGCCAGCAGCTCCAGCAGGCGCGATTGCTCGCCACCACGGGACACACGCAGGAGGCGATTGCAGCTTATGACAAGCTGTTTGACGGCAACCCGCCGGGCGGCGACGTGGCGACGGAATACTGGAACGTCGTAGCGAAAGACCCCGCTCGCCGGAATGCAGCCATTAGCCAGCTCAAGAAAATAAATACCAGCAGCCCCGGAAATACGCAGCTGCAGGCAACGCTGTCCCAGCTTTTGTTCCAGAGCGGACGCCGTGATGAAGGCTTTGCGGTATTGCAGGAGATGGCTAAATCGACCAATGGGCGCAGCCAGGCGTCTGATATGTGGTATGACCAAATCAAAGGCCAGCCTGCCAGCAGCGCCAGCGTCAGCGCGCTGCAAAAATACCTGAGCGTATTCAGTGACGGGGATAGCGTCGCGGCGGCGCGTGCCCAGCTCGAAGAACAGCAAAAACAGCTCGCTGACCCGGCGTTCCGCGCGAAAGCGGAAGGGCTGGCGGCGGTGGATGCCGGGCAGGGGAGTAAGGCGGTCGCGGAACTGCAAAAAGCCGTCAGCGCCAACCATGCCGACAGTGAAGCGGTGGGTGCCCTCGGCCAGGCTTATTCCCAGAAAGGCGACCGCGCTCGCGCGGTGGCGCAGTTTGAAAAGGCGATTGCCCTCGATCCCCAGAGCGATAACCGGGGTAAATGGGACAGTTTGCTCAAGGTTAACCGTTACTGGCTGCTGATCCAGCAGGGCGATGCTGCCCTGAAGGCGAATAACCCTGCGCAGGCGGAGCGTTACTATCAGCAGGCGCGCAGTATCGACAATACCGACAGTTATGCCGTGCTGGGGCTGGGCGATGCCGCCGCGGCGCGTAAAGATAACGACGCGGCGGAGCGTTACTATCGCCAGGCGCTGCGTATGGACAGCGGCAACAGCAATGCGGTCCGCGGCCTGGCCAATATTTATCGCGCGCAGTCCCCGGAGAAGGCCTCGCAGTTTATCCAGTCTCTCTCCGCCAGCCAGCGCCGGAGCATTGATGATATTGAACGCAGCCTGACCAACGAGCAGCTCTCCGCTCAGGCCGAACAGCTGGAGAATCAGGGGAAATACGCCCAGGCGGCAGAAATCCAGCGTCGTCGTCTGGCGCTCTCTCTCGGCGACGTGTGGATAACCTATCGTCTCTCGCGCGATCTCTACAGCGCGGGTCAGCGCAGCCAGGCGGATACCCTGATGCGTCAGCTTGCCAGCCAGAAACCGTCCGACCCGGATCAGGTGTACGCCAACGGGCTCTATCTTTCCGGCAACGATCAGGACCGCGCCGCGCTGGCGCATCTGGGCACGCTGCCGCGCAGCCAGTGGAACGGCAATATTCAGGAGCTTGCCGACCGTCTGCAAAGCAACCAGGTGCTGGAAACCGCCAACCGTCTGCGCGACAGCGGCAAAGAGCAGGATGCGGAAAACCTTCTGCGTCAGCAGCCGACCTCCACCCGCATCGACCTGACGCTGGCGGATTGGGCGCAGCAGCGTGGCGATCTGGCGTCGGCGAAAACGACGTACAGCGCTGTCCTGCAGCGTGAACCGCAGAACGAAGATGCGATCCTCGGCCTGACCGAGATTTATAGCGCGCAGGGTGACAAAGACGCAGCGCGCGCGGAACTGGCGAAACTTCCCGCCGCGCAAAACGGCCAGCCGCTGTCGCTCAACATGCAGCGCCGGATCGCGATGGCGCAGGCAGGTCTGGGCGATTCCGCTGCCGCAGAACAGACCTTCAACAACATCATTCCGC
Source organism: Enterobacter dykesii (assembly GCF_008364625.2). Lineage (NCBI taxonomy): Bacteria > Pseudomonadati > Pseudomonadota > Gammaproteobacteria > Enterobacterales > Enterobacteriaceae > Enterobacter > Enterobacter dykesii. Next base: position 4,287,843 of record NZ_CP126604.1, on the reverse strand, counting down.
AGGCTAAATCGCAGCCCGGCTCCATGGAAAACGCGCTGGTGTTACGTGATGCCGCGCGTTTCCAGGCGCAAAACGGTCAGCCTCAGCAGGCGCTGGAAACCTATAAAGACGCGATGGTGTCGTCCGGCGTCACGACGACCCGTCCGGCCGACAACGACAGCTTCACCCGGCTGACGCGAAATGATGAAAAAGACGACTGGCTGAAGCGCGGCGTGCGCAGTGATGCCGGTGACTTGTACCGTCAGCAGGATGTTAACGTCACGCTGCAGCACGATTACTGGGGCTCCAGCGGCACGGGCGGTTATTCGGACCTGAAAGCGCACACCACCATGCTGCAGGTGGATGCCCCGTTGTCTGACGGGCGCATGTTCTTCAGAAGCGATCTGGTCAACATGGACGCCGGTTCATTTGATAACAATAACGGGACTTACGATCCAAAATGGGGGACCTGCTACGAAACGCCGTGTAGCGGCAACACCCATCAGTCCGACAATGGCGCAAGCGTTGCCGTCGGCTGGCAGAATAAAACCTGGGCGATGGATATTGGCACTACGCCAATGGGCTTTGACGTCGTCGACGTGGTGGGCGGTATCAGCTACAGCAGCGATCTGGGCCCCATCGGCTATACCGTTAACGCCCATCGCCGCCCAATCTCCAGCTCCCTGCTGGCGTTCGCCGGGCAAAAAGATACTAACACCGGCACCACCTGGGGCGGCGTACGTGCCACCGGTGGCGGCGTAAGCATGAGCTATGACAAAGGGGAAGCGAACGGCGTCTGGTCAAGCCTGAACGCGGAAACGCTGACGGGTAAAAATGTGGAAGATAACTGGCGCGTCCGCTGGATGACGGGTTACTACTACAAGCTCATTAATAAAAACAATGAGCGCCTGACGGTCGGCGTTTCCAATATGCTCTGGCACTACGACAAAGACCTGAGCGGTTATACCCTGGGTCAGGGCGGCTACTACAGCCCGCAGGAGTATGTCTCCTTCGCACTGCCGGTAACCTGGCGTAAACGCACGGAGAACTGGTCCTGGGAGCTGGGTGGCTCGGTCTCCTGGTCTCATTCCAAAACCAAAGACGAGCTGCGCTACCCGATTCAGAATCTGATCCCGACCGATGAGCCAGACCGCTATACCGACCGGGGCGCGATGGAAACCGGCAGCAGCTCCTCAGGCACGGGTTATACCGCGCGGGCCATTATCGAACGCCGCGTCACGTCCAACTGGTTTGTGGGCATGGGCGTGGATATTCAGGAGGCGAAAGACTATACCCCAAGCCATGCGCTGATCTATGTGCGTTACTCTGCTGCAGGCTGGCAGGGCGATATGGACTTACCGCCGCAGCCGCTCATCCCTTACGCGGACTGGTAATCGGATTTTCCTTAATCCATTTGTAAGTCTCTCTTAATAGCGCGGCAATCGGGTATACTCAGGCGCGCCAGGTTTACACCCTGGCGCGCCCTGCGCTTCGAGTTTTGTGGAGAGTCATTTTGCGTGTCAGCCGTTCCTTAACAATCAAACAGATGGCGATGGTTTCTGCCGTCACCATGCTGTTTGTACTGCTCTTCTGCGTAATTTTGCTGTTTCATTCCGTACAGCAGAATCGCTATAACACGGCTTCGCAGTTAGAAAGTATCGCGCGCTCGGTGCGCGGCCCGCTCTCTGCCTCTATCCTGAAAGGGGATATTCCCGAAGCGGAAACCATTTTAAAACGCATTCAGCCTGCCGGCGTCGTTAGCCGCGCCGATGTGGTCTTGCCCAACCAGTTTCAGGCGCTGCGGATGAGCTTTATCCCGGAGCGTCCCGTCCCGATGATGGTGATGCGCCTGTTTGAACTTCCGGTGCAGATTTCACTGCCCGTATATTCGCTTGAACGCCCTGCCAATCCGCAGCCGCTGGCCTATCTGGTATTACAGGCGGACTCCTACCGGATGTATAAATTCGTCATGAGTTGGGTGGTTACGTTAGTGACCACTTGCTTACTTATGACGCTTATTCTCAGCGTGGCGCTCACCTGGTGCATTAACCGGCTGATTGTTCATCCGCTGCGCCGTATCGCCCGCGAGCTGAATACGCTTGCGCCGCAGGATCAGATGGGACATCAGCTTGAGCTCCCGCGTCTGCATCATGACGATGAGATAGGCATGCTGGTGCGCAGCTACAACCTCAACCAGCAGCGCATCCAGCGCCAGCAGGATGAGTTAAACAACAGCGCCACGCGCTTCCCGGTGTCGGAGCTTCCCAATAAAGCCTTCCTGATGGCGATGCTGGAGCAAACCGTTGAGCGCCAGCAAACCACGGCGCTGATGGTTATCGCCTGCGAAACCCTGCAGGACACGGCTGGCGTGCTCAAGGAGAGCCAGCGCGAAATGCTGCTGCTGACTCTGGTGGAAAAGATCAAATCTGTCCTTGCCCCGCGCATGGTGCTGACTCAGGTCAGCGGTTACGACCTGGTGGTGATTGCCAACGGCGTAAAAGAACCCTGGCATGCGATCACGTTAGGTCAGCAAGTACTCACTGTCATTAATGAGCGGTTGCCCATTCAGGGTATCCAACTGCGTCCAAGCGCCAGTATCGGTATTGCGATGTACTATGGCGATTTAACGGCAGAGCAGCTTTATCATCGCGCGTTCTCGGCGGCGTTCACCGCCCGGCGCAAAGGCAAAAATCAGATCCAGTTCTTTGCGCCAGAAGAGATGGAAAAGGCGCAGCAGCGTCTGACGGAAGAGAGCGACATCCTGACCGCACTGGATAACCGCCAGTTTGCCCTCTGGCTACAGCCGCAGGTGAATTTGCTGACGGGAGAAGTGAAAAGCGCCGAGGCACTGCTGCGCGTGCAGCAGCCGGATGGTTCATGGGAGCTGCCGGAAGGGCTGATTGAGCGCATTGAATACTGCGGCCTGATGGTTACCGTCGGCTACTGGGTGCTGGAGGAGTCCTGTCGTCAGCTTGCCGCCTGGCAGGAGCGCGGCGTGACGCTGCCGCTGTCGGTCAATTTGTCTGCCCTGCAGCTTATGCATCCAACCATGGTTTCAGAGATGCTGGAGCTGATCCATCGTTACCGAATCAAGCCTGATACGTTAACTCTGGAAGTGACGGAGAGCCGACGCATCGACGACCCTAATCAGGCGGTCGCGATCCTGAAACCGCTGCGTAATGCCGGCATCCGCATTGCGCTTGACGATTTCGGCATGGGATACGCCGGGCTGCGTCAGCTTCAGCACATGAAAACCCTTCCGGTGGATGTGCTCAAAATTGATAAAGCGTTTGTCGACGGTCTGCCGGGCGACAGCAGCATGGTGCAGGCGATTATCCAGATGGCGCGCAGCCTCAACCTGCATCTTATTGCCGAGGGAATTGAAACTGAAGCGCAACGCGCCTGGCTGGCAGAGGCGGGCGTGGAGAGCGGACAAGGCTTCCTTTTTGCCCCTGCTGTACCTTCGGATGTCTTTGAAGAACGATACCTTTCTGGTGCTGACAATAACGCAAAAGTGTAATTTTGTTGCTGGCTTGTGCGAGCCAGCTCAAAGTTCTTAACATTTGTGTTTCAAATTTGAACTGAGTTTATTTCTGTCCTGTTATGTGGGTGTTATTTTAAAGCCGCAGGTTAACCATAACCTTGCAAAACCTGTGGTTTTTCTTCCCAAGGACACCTTATGAAAACCTCACTCTTCAAAAGTCTTTATTTCCAGGTCCTGACAGCCATCGCCATCGGTATTCTGCTGGGTCACTATTACCCTGAGCTGGGCGCGCAAATGAAACCGCTTGGCGACGCGTTCGTTAAGCTCATCAAAATGGTCATCGCGCCGGTGATCTTCTGTACCGTCGTGACGGGCATCGCTGGCATGGAAAGCATGAAGGCGGTCGGCCGTACCGGTGCAGTGGCGCTTCTCTATTTTGAAGTGGTCAGTACCCTTGCGCTGATTATCGGTCTGATCATCGTCAACGTGGTGCAGCCGGGCGCGGGGATGAACGTAGACCCGTCAACGCTTGATGCCAAAGCGGTCGCGGTGTATGCCGAGCAGGCGAAGGATCAGGGCGTGGTGGCCTTCCTGCTGGACGTGATACCGGGCAGCGTGATTGGCGCCTTCGCCAGCGGTAACATCCTGCAGGTGCTGCTGTTCGCCGTGATGTTTGGCTTTGCTCTGCACCGTCTGGGCAGCAAAGGCCAGCTTATCTTTAATGTGATCGAAAGCTTCTCGCAGGTGATTTTCGGCATCATCAATATGATCATGCGCCTGGCGCCGATCGGTGCTTTCGGTGCGATGGCCTTCACCATCGGTAAGTATGGCGTCGGTACGCTGGTGCAGCTGGGTCAGCTGATTATCTGCTTCTATATCACCTGTATCCTTTTCGTGGTGGTGGTGCTGGGCTCCATCGCCCGCGCGACGGGTTTCAACATCTTCAAATTTATCCGTTACATTCGCGAAGAGCTGCTGATCGTTCTGGGGACATCCTCTTCAGAATCGGCGCTGCCGCGTATGCTCGACAAGATGGAAAAGCTGGGGTGCCGTAAGTCGGTGGTCGGGCTGGTGATCCCGACGGGCTACTCCTTCAACCTGGACGGCACCTCGATATACCTGACGATGGCGGCCGTGTTTATCGCTCAGGCGACTAACAGCCATATGGATATTTTCCATCAGATTACCCTGCTGGTGGTGCTCCTGCTCTCCTCTAAAGGCGCGGCAGGCGTGACGGGCAGTGGCTTTATCGTGCTGGCTGCCACCATTTCCGCTGTGGGTCACCTGCCGGTGGCGGGTCTGGCGTTGATTCTCGGTATCGACCGCTTCATGTCAGAGGCGCGTGCGTTAACCAACCTGGTGGGTAACGGCGTGGCAACGGTGGTGGTGGCGAAATGGGTGAAAGAGCTGGATCACAAAAAGCTCGACGATACTCTGAATAATCGTTCATCTGACAGCAAAAATCCTGGCTTAACCTCTTAATCTTGTCACAAATGCCCGTATTCCCTTGTCGGGATGCGGGCTCCTGCGCATAATAACTGTTCGTACCTGTCATAATTCGACAAGATTTTTTTTGGGTATATTTCACTTCGGACCGTGACGTTTTGCCGAACGCGCGGTCTAATCGACGTGTTTTCATCGTCATCTTTAAGAGTGAAGCGCGTCGCGAAACACTCTTTTTAACCAGGAATGTTGATCAGGGGTTCACATGCAGGGCACAAAAATTCGACTCTTAACCGGCGGTTTGCTGATGATGGCAGCAGCCAGTTATGTGCAGGCAGATGCGCTCCAGCCAGACCCGGCCTGGCAACAAGGGACCTTAGCGAACGGTTTTCAGTGGCAGGTGTTAGCCACGCCGCAACGTCCCAGTGACCGTGTAGAAATCCGTCTGTCCATTAATACCGGTTCCCTCACGGAAAGCACCCAGCAAACCGGTTTTAGCCATTTTATTCCCCGGCTGGCGCTCACGCAGAGCGGCAGCCTGCAAGCGGTTCAGGTGCGTTCGCTTTGGCAGCAGGCCATCGATCCGAAACGCCCACTTCCTCCGGCTGTGGTCTCGTATGACTACACCATGTTTAACCTGAGCCTGCCTAATAACCGTAACGATCTGCTTAAAGAAGCGCTTACGTATCTCTCCGATGCCTCTGGCAATCTGGCGATTACGCCGGACACCGTCAACTATGCGTTGAGCAACAGCGACATGGTGGCGACCTGGCCCGGGGATACCAAAGAGGGCTGGTGGCGTTACCGCCTGAAGGGCTCGACGCTACTGGGACATGACCCGGCCGAACCGCTGAAACAGCCGGTGGATGCCGAACAGGTCAAATCGTTCTACCAGAAGTGGTACACCCCGGATGCGATGACGCTGATCGTGGTGGGTAACGTGGACAGCCGCGCGGTGGTGGAGCAGATCAACAAAGCGTTTGGTGATTTGAAAGGCAAGCGTGAAACGCCAGCCCCTGTCCCGACGCTCTCTCCGCTGCGTGCAGAGCCTGTCAGCATTATGACGGACGCCGTGCGTCAGGATCGCCTCTCCGTCATGTGGGATAACGCCTGGCAGCCCATCCGCGAGTCCGCGGCGATGTTGCGCTACTGGCGTGCCGATCTGGCGCGTGAAGCGCTGTTCTGGCACGTTCAGCAGACGCTGAGCAAGAACAACGTGAAGAATATCGGTCTTGGCTTTGACTGCCGCGTGCTGTTCCAGCGTGCGCAGTGTGCCATCAACGTTGAATCGCCGGGCGATAAGCTGAATGCCAATCTGGGCGTGGTCGCAAAAGAGCTGGCAAAAGTGCGTAAAGAAGGGCTTTCCGAAGAGGAATTCAACGCTCTCGTGGCGCAGAAAAAACTCGAGCTGCAGAAGCTGTTTGCGACCTACGCTCGCGCCGATACCGACATTCTGATCAGCCAGCGTATTCGTTCCCTGCAGAATCAGGTGGTGGACATTGCGCCGGAACAGTACCAGAAGCTTCGTCAGGACTTCCTGAACGGTCTGACCGTCGATATGCTCAATCAGGACCTCCGTCAGCAGCTGTCGCAGGAGATGGCGTTGATCCTCCTGCAGCCGAAGGGCGAGCCGGAATATGACATGAAGGAACTTCAGAAGACCTGGGATTCCATTATGGCTACCGCGCCGCAGCCCGCGCAGGCCGCCACGGCTGATGATTTACATCCGGACGCGACGGATATTCCGCAGGGGCAGTAATGCTTAAACGTTCCCTCTCCCTGTGGGAGAGGGTTAAGGTGAGGGCATCAGCCCGCACCCTCCTTAAACAGGCATCGCCTCGCGCGGAATAATCGCCCCGCGATACTGAATCACCGTGCTGGCCGTCAGGTGCCCACGCTGTGCCGCCGCTTCCGGCGTTCCACCCGTCAGACGTACCGCCAGATAACCCGCGCTGAATGAATCACCGGCCGCCGTGGTATCAATCACTTTCTCTTTGGCAAGCTTCACTGCCGGAACGTCAACCAGCGCTTCGCCCGCCACCGCGACCAGGCACGAATCTGCACCACGCTTAATCACCACTTCGCTCACGCCTGCCGCCTGCGTGCGTGCAATCACGTCCTCTACCGGTTTCTCACCCCACAGGGCGTCTTCATCGTCGAGCGTCAGGAAGGCGATATCGGTGCACTGCAGCATCTGTTGGTAGACCTGCTGCGTCTCTTCGCGGCTGGTCCACAGGCGCGGGCGGTAGTTGTTATCGAAAATAACCTTGCCGCCGTTTGCCCGGCATTCGCGCAGAAGCGAGAGCAGCTTTTCACGGCTGGTGGGGCTTAAAATCGCCAGGCTAATCCCGCTCAGATAGAGGTAGTCAAAGGTCGCCAGCTCTTCGCAGATGGCCGCGGCCGCGTCGCTCTCCAGCCAGAATTTGGCCGCAGCCTCGTTACGCCAGTAATAAAACGTGCGTTCGCCGGTGCTGTCGGTTTCGATGTAATAAAGCCCCGGGAGGCGGTTCTCCATACGCTGAATCAGCGACGTTTCAACATGTTCACTCTGCCAGGCCTCCAGCATTTGCTGGCTGAAGCTGTCCGTGCCCAGGGCGGTCACGTAGTTCACGGTGAGCGCCTCAGGTGCAACCTGACGGGCAATGTAAACCGAGGTGTTTAACGTATCGCCACCAAATCCGCGGCTGACTTCCGCGCCTTTTTGCGACAGCTCAATCATGCATTCGCCAATCACGGCAATTTTTTTGGACATAATCGTTAACCTGAACAGAAGAATTATCAGCAGTGTGCGCTGAGTGAATTAACCGGTCAACTATATTAAAACAACGTTCCATTATTTTATTTGAGCCAGCGCGTGTTACCGCGCATTTCTGTCATCTTAATTTCATTTTCCCGGTGAATTGAACATAAAGTTCTCAATTGTCGCGCCGATAATCCTGTGACGAGTCCAGAAAGGCTATCCCAACAACAGGACATCTGAAATGAAGTCAGAGCAGGTTATCCAGCGGCTGAGCACTACGCCTGAGGCAAGTATTGAGAACTTGCAGGAGCATCGCTACTGGCTGCAATGTGAGCGTGCGTACACCTATCAGCCGATTTACCGAACAGATGGTCGACTGATGGCAATTGAAATATTAACCGTCGTTACGCACCCCACAAACCCTACTCAGCGCATCCCGCCGGATCGCTATTTTGCCGAAGTTGCCGTTCGCCAGCGTCTGGACGTGCTGGAAGAGCAGCTTCGTATGCTGGCGACGAAGCAGCCCTTTTTCGAACAGCACGATATCCTCGCCTCGGTGAACGTCGATGGTCCAACCCTGCTGGCGCTGCGTCAGAACGCAAAATTGCAGGAGCTGATCGCCACTCTTCCGTGGATGCGCTTTGAGCTGGTGGAGCATGTCCGCCTGCCGCAGGATTCCTCGTTTGCGTCGATATGCGAATACGGCCCGCTGTGGCTGGATGACTTTGGCACCGGCATGGCGAACTTCTCCGCCCTGAGTGAAGTGCGCTACGACTACATTAAAGTGGCCCGCGACCTGTTCATTATGCTGCGTCAAACCCCGGAAGGGCGGAATCTGTTTACGCTGCTATTACAGCTGATGAACCGCTATTGCCAGGGCGTGATTGTTGAAGGTGTGGAAACACTGGAAGAGTGGCGTGATGTGCAAAACTCTCCCGCAGCGGCGGCGCAAGGCTATTATCTCTCCCGCCCGGTACCCATGGATCGCCTCGATAGCGTGATAATGACCCTCTGATAAGCCCGCTTCCCTTTGTCTGGACTATAGTTTTACAGGACAGGTCATCAGGAAAGGGGATAAAAATGACGAGAACAACCAGGGTAATCTCCTGGACAGCAGGGATTTTCTTGTTGTTGATCGTGGTCGTAGCCATCATTATTGCGACGTTTGACTGGAACCGTCTCAAGCCGACCATCAACCAGAAAGTCTCAACCGAACTGAACCGCCCCTTCGCCATACGCGGTGATTTAGGGGTGGTGTGGGAGCGTCAGAAAGAGGAGCCAGGCTGGCGAAGCTGGATCCCCTGGCCACACGTCCATGCCGACGACATCATTCTCGGCAACCCGCCGGATATCCCGGACGTCACCATGATCCACCTGCCGCGGGTTGAAGCCACGCTGGCTCCGTTAGCGCTCCTCACCAAAACGGTCTATCTGCCGTGGATCAAACTTCAGCAGCCCGATGCGCGTCTGATCCGACTTTCAGAAAAAAACAACAACTGGACGTTTAACCTTGCCAGCGACAGCGAAAAAGATCCGAATGCCCAGCCTTCTTCCTGGTCATTCCGTCTCGACAATATTCTTTTCGATCGCGGGCGGATCGCCATCGACGATAAGGTCAGCAAGGCGGACGTGGAGATCCTGGTCGATCCGCTGGGCAAACCGCTGCCGTTTAGCGAGGTCACGGGCAGGAAAGCGAAAGGTGACGCGGCAAGCGTGGGTGACTATGTCTTCGGCCTGACGGCAAAAGGACGATATAACGATCAGCCTCTCAGCGGTAAAGGGAAAATCGGCGGCATGCTGGCGCTTCGGAGCGAAGGCACGCCGTTCCCGGTGCAGGCGGACTTCCGTTCCGGTAACACCCGCGTGGCGTTCGTGGGCACGGTCAACGACCCGATGAATATGGGGGGCGTCGACCTTCAGCTTAAATTTGCAGGCGATTCGCTGGGCGAGCTGTATGAACTGACCGGCGTGCTGCTACCGGATACCCCGCCGTTCGAAACGGACGGGCATCTGGTCGCCAAAATCGATACTGAAAAAGCGTCCGTTTTTGACTACCGGGATTTCAACGGCCGGATCGGCGACAGCGATATCCACGGCACGCTGACCTACACCACCGGAAAACCGCGCCCGAAACTGGAAGGGGATGTGGAGTCCCGTCAGCTGCGCCTGGCCGATCTGGGTCCGCTGATTGGCGTGGACTCAGGCAAAGGCACAAAGTCGAAAGAGGTCAAAAAGGATGTTCAGCCTGCCGGCAAAGTGCTGCCATACGATCGCTTCGAAACCGACAAATGGAACGTGATGGATGCGGATGTGCGCTTCAAAGGCGGAAAAATTGAACATGGCAGTACGCTGCCGATCAGCAATCTTTCGACCCATATCCTCCTCAAAAACGCCGACCTGCGCCTGCAGCCGCTGAAGTTCGGCATGGCGGGTGGGACGATTTCTTCGAACATTCATCTGGAAGGCGATAAGAAGCCGATGCAGGGGCGGGCGGAGATCCAGGCGCGTCGATTGAAGCTGAAAGAGCTGATGCCGAACGTAGAGCTGATGCAGAAAACCCTCGGTGAAATGAATGGTGATGCCGACATTCGCGGCGTGGGGAACTCGGTGGCGGCGCTGCTGGGCAGCGGCAATGGTAACCTGAAGCTGCTGATGAACGACGGGCTGGTGAGCCGAAACCTGATGGAGATCCTGGGGCTGAACGTGGGTAACTACGTCATCGGGCAAATCTTCGGTGATGACGAGGTGCGGGTGAACTGCGCGGCGGCCAATCTGGATCTGGTTAACGGCGTGGCGCGTCCGCAGATATTTGCCTTCGACACGGAAAACGCGGTGATTAACGTAACCGGTACCGCCAGCATGGCCTCGGAGCAGCTTGATCTGACGATTGACCCGGAAAGTAAGGGGATCCGCATCATCACCCTGCGCTCGCCGCTTTACGTGCGCGGAACCTTCAAAAACCCGCAGGCGGGCGTGAAGCCCGGACCGCTGATTGCGCGCGGTGCGGTGGCTGCGGCACTGGCGACGCTGGTCACCCCAGCCGCAGCCCTACTGGCGTTGATTTCACCGTCAGAAGGCGAGGCCAATCAGTGCCGGACTATTTTGTCGCAGATGAAGAAGTAGCTCCCTCTCCCTGTGGGAGAGGGGCGTCAGGCCGCAGTGAATTACAGAGCCTGGTGCTTAGTTTCGTGCGTCAGCAGCAGCGCAATCAGCGTCAGCGCCGCCATTGCCGCCAGATAGACCCCCACATAGAACAGACCATAGTTCGCCTGCAGCCAGGTGGCGATATACGGCGCAACGGACGCGCCCAGAATAGAGGCAACGTTGTAGGAGAATGACGCACCGGTATAACGTACTTCCGTCGGGAACAGCTCGGGCAGCAGCGCGCCCATCGGGCCGAAGGTCAGCCCCATCAGGCTCAGGCCAATCAGCAGATAGGCCATCACCAGCGCCGGGCTACCTGAACCCAGCAGCGGCGGGAAGACGAACAGAGCAAACAGAATGATGAGCGTGGTGATCGTAATCATGCTCGCACGACGACCGAATTTATCCGCCAGCAGGCCCGCAATCGGTACCATCACACCAAACCCGATCACCGCCATCATCAGCATCCACAGCACTTCGTTACGCGGCAGGCCCAGGCCAACCGGCGCGGCGGCGGTACTGAACGTCATGGAGTAGACGGTCATAATGTAGAAAAGCGTATAGGTTGCCAGCATGATGAACGTGCCCAGTACGGTCACGCGGACGTGTTTGGTCAGCAGCGTACCCAGCGGCACTTTCACCTGCTTGTTCGCCGCGGCCACTTTCGCGAAAACAGGCGTCTCATGCAGCGAAACGCGCACGTACAGGCCAATCAGCACCAGCACGGCTGAGAAGATAAACGGGAGACGCCAGCCCCAGCTCATGAACTGTTCATCCGTCAGCAGCCAGGAGAGCAGCAGGAACGTCCCGTTGGCAAAGAAGAAGCCAATCGGAGCGCCCAGCTGCGGGAATGAACCGTACAGCGCGCGCTTGCGCGCCGGGGCGTTCTCGGTGGCCAGCAGCGCCGCGCCGCCCCATTCACCGCCCAGCCCCAGACCCTGACCAAAACGCGCCAGCGCCAGCAGGACCGGCGCCAGAATGCCGATGGTTTCATAGGTCGGCAGCAGACCGATGGCTACGGTGGAGATGCCCATCGTCAGCAGCGAGGCCACCAGGGTGACTTTTCGGCCAATGCGATCGCCAAAGTGTCCAAACAGCGCAGAGCCAATCGGACGCGCAACAAACGCGATAGCAAAAGTCGCCAGAGACTGCAGCGTGGCCGCCGTCGGATCGCCCTGCGGGAAGAAAATATGCGGGAAGACGATGACCGCGGCGGTGGCATAAATATAAAAGTCGAAGAACTCAATGGCGGTGCCAATCAGCGATGCGACGACGACTTTATTGCGCGAGTTTACCGGAACGTTTTCCGTTCCTGAGTCGAGTGTGGTGGCGGTTGCTTGCATAATATTTTCTTATTTTTGTCGAACGAAAGGCCATATTACGCACAGCAAAAGCGACATTTCAATCTGTAACAAAGCCGCGGGCTGGTGATAAAAACAACAAAAAGCGGATAATTTTCAGACCAGCGAAAACACGTCTATGAAATGCTTCACAGATTTTAAATATTGGTCAATTAAACTGGTTTTCGGTTAAATAAAAGTTACGGGCTGGATTTATATGCTGAAATGAAGAATCGGGCTGAAATTTCAGCCCGAGAGCGGGGCTAGCGGTGCGTTTTGCCCGGCATTCGCGTGTCGCCTTTGTACTCGGCGGTGGCAATCCATGCCGCGCAGAACAGGGTCAGGCGGGCGAAGAAGTAGAAGAAGGCCATCAGCCCCAGCACCGAGCCAAACGCCGCGCCGGAAGGGGATTTCACCAGCGACGGTAGCGTGTAGGTCATCACGATTTTGATCACCTCAAAGCCGATCGCCGCAATCAACGTGCCGCGGAGCAGCGCCTTCTTGCGCGGACGATGGCGCGGCAAGCGCCAGAAGATCCAGAAGAACAGCAGGTAGTTGGCGAAGATGGAAATGGCCAGCCCAATGCCGCGCCAGGCGGGCTTCAGCCATTCGATGTAATCAAGGTAAAGCGCGGAGATGATCATCTGCTGCGCCGAGCCCGCCACGGAGGTAATGGAAAGCGTCACGATCAGCGCGACGAGCAGGCCAATCAGCGAAACAAAATCGCGGAGATACTTAACCCATATTTTCTCCTGGTCCTGCGGCTTACGCTCCCAGACGTCGCGCGACTGGGCGCGAATGGCCTCGCGCAGGTTGCCCATCCAGTTAACGCCGGAGTAAAGGGCAATCAGCAAACCGACAATACCCACGGTGGTACGCTGCTGAACGGCGGTATTGATGGTGCTTTTGAGCGTGCTGGCAAGGGTCGGGTCACTGACGTTATTCAGGATCTTATTGAAGATATCCTGCAGTAGCGTCGGGTGCGACGCGAGCACAAAACCGGCTGCCGCAAACGACACCATCAGGATTGGTATCATCGACAGGAAGGAAAAATAGGTGATGGCGGCACCAAACTGGTTCCCCATGCGGTCATTAAACCGTTCTGTGGCGCGTATCAGGTGCGCAATCATGGGAAGCTGCTGAATTCTCGCGGCGATACCGGTGACGGTCCCCAGCGCTTTGCTGGCGGTGCCTGGCGTTTTGGCCTCTTCGGGCCCGGTCTCCATCTTTTTGATGGGGTCATACTCTAAATGTTGAGTCGGTCGTTGCGGATTGTTTTCCGGCGTCACGCGCATTTTCCTTTTCGTTTGGCTGGATGTTTTTGAATTATAGCTTGCGGCTAGTCCACGTAAGCTTTTGTGAGTTCAGTTAGCCACTCCATGAACAGATGGACCCGGCGGGAGAGGTTGCGGCGGTGGGGGTAAATCAGGGAAACAGGCATCGGTTCGGCCCGGTATTGCGGGAGGATCTCAATCAGCTTCTTCGCGCGCAGTAAATCGCGCACACCAACCCGCGGCACCTGAATAATGCCCAGCCCGGCGAGACAGGCAGCCTGGTAAGTTTCCGTGCTGTTGACGGTTAAGACCCCGCCCGTTTTTATCCACTGCGTTGCACTGCCGTTATAAAACTCAAAACCCTGGGGGCGTGTTCCCAGCGTAGCGGTGTAATGAATGACGGCGTGCGAGCCTAAATCGTCCAGGGTTTCCGGATAGCCAAAACGCGCCAGATAATCCGGGCTGGCGCAGTTAATCACCGATAGCTTGCCCAGCGGACGGGCAATCAGCCCTGAATCCTTAAGCGTGCCGACGCGCACCACGCAATCAAACCCTTCGCGGATCACATCCACAAGACGATCGCTGCTGCTGAGCTCAAGTTCAATGCCCGGATAGTGCTGCAGAAAAGCAGGCAGTTTGGGGATGACTAAATTTCGAGCAACGCCGACGGGCATATCCACGCGGAGCCGACCGCTGATGCTGGAGGGATCGTGCTGAAACATGCCGTCGAGTTCATCAAGGTTTGCCAGCAGATCTTTGGCCCGCTCGTAATAGACCATGCCGTCCTGCGTCAGGCTGACGCGTCGCGTGGTGCGGTGCAATAGCTGGGTGCCAAGCCGGTTTTCCAGGGCCTGAATTTGCCGCGAGACGCTGCCTTTCGGCAGGGTTAACGTTTCGGCCGCGCGGGAAAAACTCTCCAGTTCCGCGACGCGGACGAACAACTGCATTGCGTGAATTTTATCCATAGAGGAAGCTCATTGTTGTTTCTGCTGAAACAGTGAAGCGTTTTAACCCATCTTTATTGATTTTCTATCACCTAATAAGCTCTTTCTCAATCTCCTTAACAGCCAAAACGAGGTTTATGATGAGTGAACGTATCGCATTAGTGACGGGTGGTAGCCGTGGTCTGGGCAAAAACGCTGCGTTAAAGCTGGCGGCAGACGGCACGGGAATTGTCCTGACATACAACCGTAGCCAGCAGGAAGCGCTGGATGTTGTGCATGAAATTCAGCAAAAAGGCGTCAACGCAGCGGCATTACAGCTCAACGTCGGGGATATCACGAGTTTTGATCATTTTGCCCGACAGCTTCAGGAAACCCTTAAGACCGTCTGGCAGCGCGAAACCTTTGACTATTTATTGAACAATGCCGGAACGGGTTTATACGCGCCCTATGCCGACACGACGGAAGCCCAGTTTGATGAAGCGCTGAACATTCATTTCAAAGGACCTTTCTTCCTGACCCAGCGCCTGCTGCCGCTGCTTAACGACGGGGGACGGATCCTCAACGTCTCCAGCGGGCTGGCCCGTTTTACCCAGCCGGGTTCAGGGACCTACGCGGCGATGAAGGGGGCGATGGAAGTGCTGACGCGTTATCAGGCGAAAGAGCTGGGCGCGCGCGGCATTTCCGTCAATATCATTGCGCCTGGCGCGATAGAAACAGACTTTGGCGGCGGACGCGTGCGCGACAACGCGGAGCTGAATCAGATGCTGGCGTCGCAGACGGCGCTGGGACGGGTGGGTTTGCCGGACGATATCGGCGATGCCATTGCGGCACTGCTCAGCGATAAGCTGGGCTGGATGAATGCGCAACGTATTGAAGTCTCTGGCGGTATGTTCCTGTGATGTACGGGCTTAAGGGGAAGGATCCTCTTAAGGAGACCCTTAATCACAATATTTCGCCAGAGAAAGACCCTGATGTTTTTTTATTAACGCAATGGCCGCAGAAAATATTTCCAGCAAATGACGTTTGATATTCGTTTCCTCTTAATAGCGACACCAAAGAGGAAACGATGTCCGGGGAATATCTGCTAAAAAGCGGTTGGTCAGGAATTATTATTCAGGTATTCCTGCTGTAATAAACCAAATAGCCAGTCATTTTGCCAGCGCCCCGCAAGATAATAGCTCTCGCGTAATTCCCCTTCCAGGCGAAAGTGGGCTTTTTCCAGCAGGCGTCTTGAAGCGACATTTCCCGCGGTGACGGTGGCGGTGAGTCGCCGTATACCGCCCTGATGAAAAGCGTAATCGCAAAGCGCTTTCAGGGTTTCAAAGCCGTAACCTTTCCCCTGCGCCTCGGGGGCGAAAAGGAAGCCCACTTCTGCGCAGTCCTCCTCCCGATGAATATAGCCGGTAACGCCCAGCGGGCCCTGTGAGGCGGTGTCACGTACGACGAGACAAAGCCAGTGCGCGCTGCCCGGTGCCCATGGGGTCAGGCGCGAATCAAACGCCTCGCGGATCGCCGCGACGGGGCGGTCTTCCGCCACAAATCGCATCACGTCCGGGTGCTGCTGTAGCGCCAGAAAAAAGGGCCAGTCTTGTTCCTGCAGGGGCGAACAGGTCAGGCGAGAGGTAATTAAAACCGGCATTCGGATTCTCCTGAAACATTTTAAATCATTTTAGGGTTGTCACTTTATTTCAACAGAAAGTCAGGTATGGTTAACCGCGTATAAATAAAAAGAATAAAGGGCGTTTCGTGCCCATTCCGGATGTCTTCGTTGTCGCTTAAGGAAAACAATGACTCTCAGCACATCACATCATATTCGCGAACAGTTTGAACACTGTCTGGCGGTCATTCGCCTTGCGTCGGTGGAAATTTTACTCCTTCTGAATGTACATGCTTCTGAGGGCAAAGATCCACGCTGGTTCCTGGAACAACTCGACAGCGCGCGATTAGCTCAGGGCGGCTGGGGAGCCGTTGCGAAAAAACTCAACCTTAATGATGCCGAGATGTCGGAATTTACGCTCCAGCTACGCCTGCTGCAGCAGCGCGTTCCGCAGTATGAAAGCGGACAGGATGTGAGTGAAAACCAGCTTATTGCGGCGATGCGGTTTGTGACCGCGCTGGAACATCTTCGCCTGCAGCAGCCGCTGTTGACCTACAGCACGGACCTGGCGCCGGGAAACGAACTCCAGCAGCAGCAGGCGCACAAGCAGGTACGCGCGATTGAGCTGATGATTAAAGGGCTCATCCAGCAGGCCTGGCCCGATCAGGTGCGGCTGAACAACCATCTGAAGACCCTGTTTAACGCTGACCGCGTGCGGCGCTGGCTGAAGCTTGGCGAGATCAATGATGTCCTCAGCGGCATGATGTTCAGTGAACTGGCGCAGATGCTGGTGGATAAAAAAGAGTTCAGCCGCTATTACGCTTCGCTGTTCAGCGACCCGTCGATGCTGACGCTGCTGGTTGAACCGCGCAAAACGCTGCAAACCTTCCTCGATGACATTCGGCAAATCCGCAACAACATCACCGTTCAGAAAACGTTAAGCTCGGCGCAAATCCAGCTGCTGGATAACTACTACACGCAGATCGCGCGGCCCGTGCAACGGGCGTTTGAAGAGGGGAGAACGCCCGTCAATCCGGCCGGATTCATGGCGGTAGATGCCAGCGAATTGCATACCTTCTGGGAAAAGGCGCAGAAAATGGATCGGGTCACCGGTGGGGATCTGTTTGAAGTCCGGGACACCATTGAAAAGCCTACCCAGCGCGCGCCGCGTACGCCCGAACAACGCGAGCAGCTCATTTCCGGTGCGCTATGGGGGGCGGTTGGCGTTATGGTGATTGCCATCGTGGCGGGGGGCTTCTGGCTGGTAACCAGCAGCAAGCCGCAGCCAGCGACCGTCAGCGCGGCTGAAGCGGCTCCTCCGCAGGAAATGCGCGAGACGCCTTCTTCGCGCGAAACGCTCACGCGCATGGGGGTCACCTGGGACGAGAATAATTTCCGCTCGGCCATTAACCGCAACGATACCCGCGTGACCCAGCTCTTTTTGCAGGGCGGTATGGACTGGAAGCTCTCCTGGACCGAAGAGGCGATGTCTGCAGGCTATGACGATGTGCTGGAGCTGATGTTACGCTACCGGCAGAACATGGTGGAAGAGAAGCCGTGTCGTCGCTTCATCAACACGCTCAGCCACGCCATGTCGAACGGCGAGTCTCTGACCTCGGTTCGTAAAGAGTATCTCAAAGCTTTCTGCACCGTGCCTGCCGTGGTGAAACGCCAGCAGCACGATCTCGACATGGCCACACGCCGCGCGCAGTCGCAGCCGGATGCCACTACGAAAAAATGGCAGTCCATTCAGACTGCCATTTATGAGGTGATTCGCTGATCTCTTTTCCCTCTCCCTGTGGGAGAGGCCGGGGTGAGGGCACCAGACCGCACCCCGCTTAAGGTTCCCCATATAGCCCAATCAGCCGCCGCACCACGCCGTTCGTCCAGCCGAAACCGTCCTGCAGCGGATACTCACCCCCGCCACCTTCGCGCGGTGTACTGCTGGCGATGTGGTACTTCTCAATCAGCTTGTGATGCGTCTTATAAAAATGGTTCACCGTATGCAGCCAGCTCCAGGCGATCTCATCGCCCAGCGAGTCGTTGCCGTACTGCTTGAACCCCTGAATCGCCATCCACTGCAGCGGTGCCCAGCCGTTGGGTTTATCCCACTGCTCGCTGGTTTCGTACTCGGTCGCCAGAATTCCGCCCGGCGTCAGCAGACGCGCCTTGACCGCATCCGACAAACGTTCTGCCTGCTCGTGCGTCGCCATTCCAACATACAGCGGCACAATGCTGGCGGCAGAAAACAGCGCCAGCTCTTCGCGTCGCCAGTCGTAATCGCGGTAACAGCCGCTCTCCTCATCCCACAGATAGCGGTTCACCGCCGCGCGGCGGTCGTTGGCTTTCTGGCGGAACGTTTCTGCCGTCTCTTTATCCCCTTTCGACGCCGAGATGTTGGCGATAGCGCTTTCCAGCTTGAACAGGAAGGCGTTCAGATCGATGGGGATAAACTGCGTCGTGCGGATGCTGGCGAGCCGCGACGGATCGCGCAGCCAGCGGGACGAATAATCCCAGCCGGACGCCGCCCCCGCACGCAGGTCGCGATACACCTCATTGGGCGGACGACCCGAGTGGCGGGCGGTTTCCACGTCCTCAATCCACGATTCGTCGCGCGGGGTATCACGGTCGTCCCAGTAGCGGTTGAGCAGTGAACCGTCCGGCATGCGCACGGCGCTGCGGTAAGCCTGATTAAGCAGCAGCGACTCCGCGCCGTCCATCCAGAAGGCGTACTCCATTTTGAGGTGGTCCAGATAGCGTTTCGCCCCGCGCACGCCGTCCTCCTCGAACAGCTCCACCATCAGGGCAAAGACCGGCGGCTGTGAGCGGCTGAGATAATAGGTGCGATTGCCGTTGGGGATATGTCCGTAGCGTTCAATCAGCCAGGCGAAGTTGTCCGCCATACACTTGAGCAGATCGTTACGGCCGCTCTCTGCCAGCCCCAGCATGGAGAAATAGGAATCCCAGTAGTAGGTCTCGCTGAATCGCCCGCCGGGGACGATATAGGCCTGCGGCAGTGCCAGCAGGGAAGACCAGGGAATGTGATCCTGCGGCTCGCGCGTCAGCACCGGCCACAGGTTATCAATATGCTCTTTCAGGGAGAGTCCCGGGTCGGAGACATATTCTGTGCCGTACGTTTCCGGCATCCAGAAGTGGTTCTCCACAAACTGGCGCAGGTCGAAATCCCGGTGGCGTCTGACCTTGCGGTAGCGGATCAGGATATCCAGCGGATCCATCTTTGGCGCGCAGTCGGGAAAGGTTTTACTGTCCGCAAACAGCCGCGTCGACTGCACGTGCTCGAACAGTTCAAGATAGCGGTCTGCGGGCGTCAACGCATCGGAGGCGGGTAGCCCCTCGATCATTTCGGGTTCCGGCTCCGCCTCAATCATTTCATCCAGTTTCAACTCGCAGGGATCGGTCTCGTAGCGCAGCTCTTCTGCAATCTCGAACTCGATGTTCTCGGTAGCCTGTAGTTTCTGGTTGAACATGGTGATAGGGACCTCCGGTTGTGTGTTCAAAAGACAGGTTTATCCGGGCGTCTTATAAGCGTAGACATTCGCTTCGGTAGATGGGGAGGGAAATGTGCGGTAGATCACTATTTTCGGAGCATTCGTTTTGCAACGATTTATGAATGTTAAAAAAATGCCCCTCCGGGGAGGGGCATCAGGATTAACGCATGGTCACACAATACCTCTACACCCGCAGACCTCTGGAACTCGGGAAAGCCTTGAATCCCATGATCTGAGGGGGAGGACGTTGGATTCCAGAGAACAAAACTAAATTTTGTAACGTTACTTTGTTGCATAGAGCTTGGTATCAGTTGATAGGCCAGTAGAAGACTCTATCAGACGGGGAATTCAACTTAGGTTGATTAAACCACTATTTTCGCTCTTAGGAGTATCATAAAAATATGCTCATTTAATGAATTTGAGTAATAAGAATTTATTCAAGAGAGTTGTTGATAACCTGACCCAATAATATTTTAATTTCAGTTGCTCGCTGAACAGTTAACAGAAGGATATGACTGAATACTATGTTTTTTTTAATGCAAAAGTAAGGAGCTATACTGTTCTCCCTTGCTAATAAATGGTCGCTACAATTGATCTACCTTAATTTATGCGAATGTGACAAAGGATTTGTTTCTTTAGGTTATAAACTCACGTTAAGAAAGGGAAGATTCTCAATAAATTAATTAATAAAATATTATTATCAATGATAGTGCTAAATTAATTCATTGATTGTTGTTTTTTTTTGTTGTTTTTTTGTTGTTTTGAGTCTCAATTGAGACTTTTTTACGCTTTACGAATTATTTCTTTTGTATACGATATTCTGCTTGTATTTATTGCGTTAAAACTGCGTTTAACATGCATACTTAATATCACAGGAAATTACTATCTATGGAATTTAAAAAATATTCGAAATTAGCATTGTTTGGACTTCTTACGTGTGCATTTCTAAATGCGAACGTAAATGCATCAGATGGTTCAATTAATTTTACTGGCACAGTTCTTGACGCGGCATGTACTGTCGATGTTGGTGCTAGCAGTGCATTAGCTGTGGATCTTGGCTCTGTACAGAAATCTGCTTTTACCGCTGTAGGCTCAACGGCAAGTGCTACGAAATTTACGTTAAAAGTTTCTAAATGTCCTTCGACCATAACGAAAGCAAGTGTGAAGTTTGAAGGGATTTCTTATGACGGGGATGAATCTGTACTTGCTTTGACTACTGGTACAGGTGTCGCTACAGGGATCGGTATTCAATTATTGGATTCTGCGAGTACAGTCGTTCCGCTTGAAACTCCATCAAGCTCTTATACCCTGGCTACTGATGTCTCTAACGAACTCGATTTCTATGCTCGTTATATTCAGAAAGCAGCTACCGTTGCAGCTGGTAAAGCAGATGCTGCTGTCAACTTCACAATCGTTTATCCATAATTTTAATTCGCCGGGTCTAATGACTCGGCAGTTTAATCATCTGGAATAGTATTATATGAATATTATACGAAGCATATTATTGTTAGGTTCGATGTTTGTTATATCAAATGTAAATGCCGGCATCATAGTTGGCGGTACCCGCGTGGTTTATGATGGCGCGAAGAAAGAATCCTCCTTGAGTGTCAATAATCCCGATAAAATTCCATATCTGATTCAGACGTGGATCGAAAACAACGATAGTAGTTCATCAAAAGCACCTTTTATTGTAACACCACCCCTATTCCGTCTTGATGGTGAACAACAAAATCTTCTGCGTATAATTCGCTCTGGAAATCTTCCGGAAGATCAAGAGTCTCTTTTCTGGTTGAATGTTAAAGCTATTCCTGCCGGTAAAAGAGCGGGAAACACACTTCAAATTGCTGTTCGCACGCGTATCAAATTAATTTACCGACCATCTTCGCTGAAAGATAATTCACCTGAGGATCAGGCCGACAGGCTAGTCTGGTCGCGTAGTGGTAATCAGTTAAAGGTTAAAAATCCAACTGCATACTATATGAATTTCAATGATATCTCTGTAGATGGTAAAAAATTAAAGAATGTGGCCTACGTTGCGCCGGGAGCAACTTCTTATTTCCCTCTCTCTTCAGGAGGAAGCGCAGTGACATGGAAAATAATCAGTGACTACGGTGCCATAGGCCCAGAACATCATACAACTTTCTGATGTTTCGATTATTTATACTCTGCTTGAATAAATTACAGGAATAAGGTAAAGGAATAAATCAATGGTTGCAGTATTACCTTCTCGCTTTCCTCGCTCAGCTTTAGCATGCCTGGTAACTTTATTGATACCATCGCTGGTATATGCTGGAGACAGTAAAGCGCCGGAATTGAACGAAAGCAGCGATGTATATTTTAATCCAGCCCTTTTATCTTTGGGGAATCCGAATCAGGAACATGTTGATTTATCTCTTTATGAAAGTGGGACACAAGCGCCTGGAAAATACAGGGTTGATATTTTTGTCAACAGCGAAAATGTAGATGCTCGTGATGTGGATTTTCGTCTTAATGAAGAGTCAGGAAAAAATCGGCTAATTCCATGTCTCAGTCTGAAAGATTTGCGTAGTTATGGCGTAAAAACGTATCTGTTCCCGTCGCTTGGAGATACAAACACGACATGTGTTAATTTGAATGCCATTCCAGATGCTGATAGCCAATTTTATTTTAATAGCCAGAAATTAGTTCTACGTATTCCCCAGGCGGCACTGATACCTAAGGCTCGTGGGTATGTTGACTCTGCGCAATGGGATAATGGAATAAATGCTCTTTTACTGAACTATAGCTTTTCAGGGGATAGTACCCATGACCATTCCGGTACAGGACGGAACAGCAATAGCCAGTATGCTAATTTGCGACCTGGTCTAAACGTCGGGCCGTGGCGTTTTCGAAATTATTCCACATGGAACCATGGAAGTGATGGTCGAAGTAATTTTGAAAGTGTCTATACCTATGCCCAGCGCAATATCGTGACACTTAAAGGGCAAATGACCTTTGGCGATAGCTCGTCTCCTTCAGACGTGTTTGACAGTGTGCCGTTTCGTGGGGTTCAGATCGCATCTGATGATGACATGTTGCCTGAAAGTTTACGTGGATATGCACCTGTGGTACGCGGAATTGCCCGGACGAATGCACAAGTAGTTATTCGTCAAAATGGTTATGAGATTTACCGAAGTTATGTTTCTCCGGGAGCTTTTGAAATTACCGATATGTATCCGACAGGCGGCTCCGGCGATCTCGAGGTAACAATCAAAGAAGCAGATGGTTCTGAGCAGCATATTTTGGTGCCGTTTGCTTCATTGCCGGTGTTACAGCGTGAAGGACGATTAAAATACAGTACAACCACAGGACAATATCGCTCCTATGACAGCGCTGTAAATAAAACACCTTTTTTTCAAGGCACTGCTATATACGGTATGCCCAAAGGGGTAACTATTTATGGCGGGTTACAGGGCGCAGAGCACTATAGCAGCATGTCTATGGGGCTGGGTAAGAACATGGGAGATGTTGGCGCATTGTCAGTAGATGTAACCCTGGCAGACGCTAAGTTGAAAAGTTCTGAATCTCCTCAGGGGACGTCGATGCGTATTCGCTACAATAAAAACATTACACAAACAGGGACGAATTTTGCAATAGCGGGTTATCGATATTCCACAAGTGGGTACTACACGATGGGGGAAACCCTTGATTCTTGGCGAAATGATGACAGCAACGCCAGCAGCAACGTTGGCAGGGCTCGCAATCGTGAAGAGCTGACAATGACGCAAACAATCGGTGAAAGTATGGGTAGTCTGTCGCTATCAGCTATCCATGAAGCTTACTGGGACACCCGGCAAAGCACAGAATCATACTCAACCGGGTATAATAATTCATGGAAAGGTATTAGCTATAGCATCAATTACTCATACAGCCGAAATGGCACATCCAGCGGAAATAACGATGGTAGCAAAGTTTATGATAAAGATCAGATTGTGTCCTTAAATATTAACGTTCCGTTCAGCAATTTTCTTTTAGGTCATAATATGAATGTCAGCTATGGCATGACGGGTACTAAAGGCGTTGGTACCAGCCACACGGTGGGTCTTAACGGTACGTTGCTTGAGGACAATAATCTAAGCTGGAACATGCAGAAAGGATATTCAACATCTGATACGGGTACTACCGGGAATCTAAATGTCGATTATCGTGGCACTTATGGCGAAATGAACGGCGGTTACAGTTATGATCCTGATAATAGCCGCGTAAATTACGGTATATCAGGTGGGATGATCTTACATAGAGATGGTCTGACATTAAGCCAACCATTGGGTGAAACTATCTCCTTGGTAAAAGCCCCTGGGGCGTCCGGAGTTAAAATACACGGACAAACCGGCGTGAAGACAGACTTCCGGGGTTACGCAGTTGTCCCATATGAAACAGCGTTCCGCAAGAATGATGTTGGTCTTGATACTGAGTATCTTGGTGATGACATCGACTTAGTTCAGACCAATAAGACGGTAATTCCAACCCGTGGCGCAATTGTACGGGCTGAATTTGAAGCTCGTATAGGTTCACGAGCTTTAATAACGCTCAGATTAAAGGATGGAAAATATGTTCCTTTTGGTGCAACGGTAACTGCTAATGACAGCACACAAGATGTAGAATTTATCGTAGGTGAGGAAGGGCAAGTATATGTTAGTGGTTTGAAAAAACAGGGTGTACTACTGGCAAGTTGGGGAGCAAGTACCAGTAAAAAATGCACGGTTAAATATTTTATGCCAGATAGCACTGAGAAAAGTTCTTTGATAAACATGAATAGCGAATGTATCCAATGAAAAGAATCTTCCATTTTTTGTTTTTTTTAATGCTCTATACATTATCCACTCATAGTTGGGCTGCAGGATGTATAGACAAAACTATGAATGTAACTTTCACTGTCCCTGAAATTACGGTTCCTTATGGGACTTCAACAGGAGCAAAGATTTGGGATTCTTCATATTTAACTGATTCAGCCGGTGTAAATACTACTTGCGGCACGTCTGTATTTAACTCCATTGCAGATTACGGAAATGACACAGGATTAACAACCGCGGAAGGTTGTCACATATATTCTACAAATGTGAAAGGGATCGGATATGTGATAACATTCGGACCAATAAGCGCACGGTACTGTAACGAATTCGCACCGCCTAATTCTGTTAGTGGTTCCTGGCCCACTTTTACGAATGATAGGGAGATGGCTTTGTATATTACTGAAAAGCCTGAATCTGGCACGTTATATAATGGACAATATACTCATTTAAAAGTGGAAAAAACAGGTGATATAATTTTTAATTATCTTGTTAGTGGTGGGGTTATTCATGCTACTCAATGTTTATTGGATAATTCGAACGTGCAGGCAAAACTGGGCGATATATCTTCAAATGTATTCAAGGGAGTTGGTTCGGCCTCAGATTCATATGATTTTAAAATTGGTTTAACTTGCGATGGGCATTCAAACATTAGTATCACTTTGAATGCAGAAAAGAGTGGGGAAACTAGCGACCCTACCGTTATCGCGCTAACTAACACTGGCGCAAATGATACGGCTAAAGGGATAGGTGTACAAATATTATATAATTCTCAACCAATAAAACTTGAAGAATCTATTCCATTGATATCAACTGAAGGAGGCTCTCAAGAATTACTGACTTTCTCGGCTCGTTACTATCAAACACAAGAAAAAATCATTCCTGGTGAGGCAAACTCAACTGCTACCCTGGACATAACTTATCAGTAAACAGGATGATTTATATAATGAAATTTATAAAATTAATAGTGCTTTTTATTATTGTAACTACAGTAAATTTTGCAATAGCAGGAACTACAACTGCAACGATTAATATCTTAGGAAGAATTACAGCTCCCCCATGTACTGTTGATACCGATACCATCAATCAGACAGTTTTCTTAGGTAAAACTTTTGTTAACGAATTGGCCGCAGGTTCTGGCAGTGTCTGGACTCCTTTTACACTAACTTTAAGTAAATGCCCGGTAAACTGGGAAAATGCCACTGTAACACTTACTGGTAATAGTGCCAGTGATAATAAATACTTTGCAAACAGCGGTAGCGCGCAAGGTGTAGTTTTGCAAATTAGCGATACAGGACATACCAAGAGCTACGGTAATGGTGCAACTATAACAGAGTTAATTGATGTAAACCGAAATGTTACTTTTCAACTTGATGCCAGAATGTTTAATCCGAGTGGGGTAGTCACTGCAGGAGACTTTAATGCAGTGGTGGAGGTAGATTTCACCTATCAGTAATAAGAATGTCGTTATGAATAAAATGCAACTTTGTAATGCTATTAGTAACTGATACATTTGCTGTTATTGATTAAGAGAAGCCTATATCTTCCGTCTCCAGGGCAGGATATATCTCTCACCTAAAAACGATCATTGCGAGCACTGCTGCCGGTGGATTTTCTAATGCATGCTTGCTTCAGACCTCGACGAGTATGGTAGTCACGAGAATACAAAATCTTAACTATCATACGCCTGCTTATCTGAGAACCATGTGAAAGAAGCATAAGGATGACTATGCAATAACTTCAAATTCATTGCTGACAACGGCAGCCTACCAATTTGGAATAGGCGTGGAGACAGGCAAAACAGTAATTTTTGCCCATCGTTCCAGACATGATTTCGAATCTGAAGTAATAGAGTACGGAACGGCGGTTAAACCTGAATACCGTATTCTCAAAGGCAATCTTTTAGAGATAATTCCAGGCATAATAATAGAATAGAGGGCAATTCAGTCAACAAGACGTCATATTAACCGGGTATTTATTGGAGGCGAGATGATTGCGCATTATTTGACCCCTTCAGGATATCGGTGTTTTAGAATTAGGGAGTTTGACGATTTTTAGGCCGATGAAGAATACATGTTCAGCAAGCCATGAATTGTAAGCCGGGTATATCTCTACCCTACAAACGGACTTTCATTACGTTCTTAAAAAGAGAAATCTGGCCTTTCAGCCAGATTTCCAGAGCAAAAACGTGTATAGATACGTTTCCCGTATTAACGCATGGTCACAAACTCTTCCGCGGCCGTCGGGTGGATGGCCACCGTGTTGTCGAAGTCTTTCTTGGTTGCGCCCATCTTCAGCGCCACGGCGAAGCCCTGCAGGATCTCGTCCATGCCGAAGCCGATGCCGTGGATGCCGACAATCTTCTCTTCCGGGCCCACGCAGACCAGCTTCATGCGGCACGGCTGACGGTGCGAGGTGACGGCGGTGTACATCGCGGTAAACGCCGATTTATACACTTTCACCTGGTCGTCGCCATACTGCTCGCGCGCCTGCGGCTCGGTTAAGCCGACGGTGCCGATTGGCGGGTGGCTGAAGACCACGGTCGGAATGTTGCTGTAGTCCAGATGCTCGTCCGGCTTGTTGTTGAACAGGCGCTCGGAGAGACGACGGCCCGCCGCAACGGCGACCGGCGTCAGCTCAACCGCGCCGGTGTTGTCGCCAACCGCATAAATGCCTGGAACGCTGGTGTTCTGGAATTTATCGACGACGATATAGCCTTTTTCGTCGGTTTTCACGCCAGTCACGCCCAGGTTGAAGTTATCGTTCGCAGGTTCACGGCCAATCGCCCAGATCAGGCAATCGACGGTCTGGCTGCGGCCATCTTCCAGCTCAAGCGTCAGGCTACCGTCCGCGTTTTTCACGACCGCTTTTGGCACGGCGTTGGTGTGCAGGGTCGGGCCTTCGGTGTTCATCACTTCAACCAGCGTATCGACAATCAGCGGGTCAAAGCTGCGCAGCGGCGCGTGTTTACGTACGAACAGGTGGGCTTCCGCGCCCAGGCCGTTAATCACGCCGGCCAGTTCCACCGCGATATAGCCCGCGCCAACAACGGCAACGCGTTTTGGCAGGGCAGGCAGCTCGAAGAAACCGTCGGAGTCGATGCCGTATTCCACGCCCGGGATGTTCGGGTGGCTCGGACGACCGCCGGTGGCGATCAGGATGTGATCGGCGGTGATCGTCTCGCCGTTCACTTCGATCGTTTTTTCGTCCACAAAGCGGGCGAAACCGTGGATAACATCGACGTTATTTTTACCCAGAACGTTGTCGTACGAGGTGTGAATACGGTCGATGTAGGCGGTACGGCTGGCGATCAGTTTGTCCCAGTCGAAGCGGTTGATGGTGGTGTCAAAGCCGTAGTCCGGGCCATACATATGGATAGCTTCACGGATCTGCGCCGCATGCCACATCACTTTCTTCGGTACACAACCCACGTTCACGCAGGTGCCGCCCAGCGCTTTGGCTTCAATCAGCGCGCACTTCTGGCCGTACATGGCCGCACGGTTGATGGAGGCGATGCCGCCGCTGCCGCCGCCGATTGCGATGTAGTCATAATGCTTAGTCATTGCTTTTGTCCTTAATCGTGAATTGCCGCGATTGTATACCTGAAATCAATAGTTTCCACCGATGACTGCGATTACTCCGGCACGATCCAACTGACGGTGGCGTGGCCTGTCCCCGCGGGCACCAGCGTTTTATGCAGCCACGGCAGCACGCTGTTCATCTGCGCTTCGAGCTTCCACGGCGGGTTGATCACAATCATCCCGGAGGCGGTCATGCCGCGCTGATCGCTGTCAGGTCGTACCGCCAGCTCGATCTGCAGGATTTTGCGGATGCCGGTCGCTTCCAGGTCTTTGATCATGCGTTTGATCTGCGCGCGCAGCACCACCGGATACCACAGGGCGTATGTCCCGGTGGCGAAGCGTTTGTAGCCTTCGTGGATGCCGGTTACCACCGCCTGATAGTCGGTTTTGATTTCGTACGGCGGGTCGATCAGCACCAGGCCGCGACGAGAAACCGGCGGCAGCTTGGCCTTCAGCTGCTGGTAACCGTCGGCTTTTTCCACGCGGGCGCGGCTGTCTTTCTGGAATTCAGAACGCAGCAGCGGGAAATCGCTCGGGTGCAGCTCGGTCAGCTGAATGCTGTCCTGCTCGCGCAGCAGCTGGCGGGCAATCAGCGGTGAGCCAGGGTAGTAGCGCAGCTGGCCGTTGCGGTTGAAGTGGTTCACCACGCCGATGTAAGGCTCCAGCTCGGCAGGCAGGTCGTCCTGCTGCCAGATGCGGGCAATCCCTTCCAGATATTCACCGGTACGCTCGGCATGCTCGCCGCTCAGCTGATAACGGCCCGCGCCCGCGTGCGTGTCCAGATAGAGAAACGGCTTCTCTTTCTCTTTGAGCGATTCAATGATCAGGCTCTGAACGGTGTGTTTAAGGACGTCGGCGTGGTTGCCTGCGTGAAAGCTGTGGCGATAACTGAGCATGGATGAATGTGTTCCAGGTAGTAAACGTAGGCCCGATAAGCGTAGCGCCATCGGGCAAAAATAGACCGTATCGCCACAGTATACAGAAAAGTTTCCACGGCCGCGAAAGCGCAACGTCCGGCATTGAAATCCTCTACACTTAACCCCATTCTAGATCTCATATGCACAGCGCCGGATGCGCGCTTCATTCACCTATTTCAACAGGACAGCGTTTATGACCAATCCATTACTGACGCCTTTTTCGTTGCCGCCGTTTTCTAAAATCCTCCCTGAGCATGTGGTTCCAGCCGTTACGCAATCGCTGGACAACTGCCGCGCGGCGGTAGAAAGCGTGGTAGCGCAGGGCGCGCCGTACACCTGGGAAAATCTGTGTCAGCCGCTGGCCGAAGTGGACGACGTGCTGGGGCGTATCTTCTCCCCGGTAAGCCACCTGAACTCGGTAAAAAACAGCCCGGAACTGCGCGAAGCCTACGAACAGACGCTGCCGCTGCTCTCTGAGTACAGCACCTGGGTCGGTCAGCACGAAGGGCTGTACAAAGCCTACCGCGACCTGCGCGACGGCGACCACTATGCCGAACTGAGCACGGCGCAGAAAAAATCGGTCGATAACGCCCTGCGTGATTTTGAGCTGTCCGGGATTGGCCTGCCAAAAGAGAAGCAGACCCGCTACGGTGAAATCGCCGCGCGTCTGTCCGAGCTGGGCAACCAGTACAGCAACAACGTGCTCGACGCCACCATGGGCTGGACGAAGCTGATTACCGACGAAGCTGAGCTGGCCGGTATGCCGGAAAGCGCGCTGGCGGCGGCAAAAGCCCAGGCTGAAGCGAAAGAGCAGGAAGGCTTCCTGTTGACGCTGGATATCCCGAGCTATCTGCCGGTGATGACCTACTGCGACAACCAGGCCCTGCGCGAAGAGATGTACCGCGCGTACAGCACCCGCGCCTCCGATCAGGGGCCGAATGCCGGTAAGTGGGACAACAGCCCTGTCATGGCGGAAATCCTCGCTCTGCGTCACGAGCTGGCGCAGCTGCTGGGCTTTGAAAACTACGCCGACAAATCTCTCGCCACCAAAATGGCGGAAAACCCGCAGCAGGTGCTCGACTTCCTGACGGATCTCGCGAAACGCGCCCGTCCTCAGGGTGAGAAAGAGCTGGCCCAGCTGCGCGCCTTCGCGAAAGCGGAGTTCGGCGTGGACGAGCTGCAGCCGTGGGATATCGCGTACTACAGCGAAAAACAGAAGCAGCACCTCTACAGCATCAGCGACGAGCAGCTGCGCCCGTACTTCCCGGAAAACAAAGCCGTTAACGGCCTGTTTGAAGTGGTGAAGCGCATCTACGGCATCACCGCCAAAGAGCGTACCGATATCGACGTCTGGCATCCGGACGTGCGCTTCTTCGAGCTGTATGACGAGAAAAATGAGCTGCGCGGCAGCTTCTATCTCGATCTCTACGCGCGTGAGAACAAGCGCGGCGGGGCGTGGATGGACGACTGCGTGGGCCAGATGCGTAAAGCCGACGGCTCTCTGCAGAAGCCGGTCGCCTACCTGACCTGTAACTTCAACCGTCCGGTAAGCGGCAAGCCGGCGCTGTTCACCCACGACGAAGTGATTACCCTGTTCCACGAGTTCGGTCATGGTCTGCACCATATGCTGACCCGCATCGAAACCGCAGGCGTGGCAGGCATCAGCGGCGTGCCGTGGGATGCGGTCGAGCTGCCGAGCCAGTTTATGGAAAACTGGTGCTGGGAGCCGGACGCGCTGGCGTTTATCTCCGGTCACTACGAGACCGGCGAACCGCTGCCGAAAGAGCTGCTGGATAAAATGCTGGCGGCGAAAAACTACCAGGCGGCGATGTTCATCCTGCGCCAGCTGGAGTTCGGCCTGTTCGATTTCCGCCTGCACGCCGAGTTTAGCCCGGAGCAGGGCGCGAAAATCCTTGAGACCCTGGCCGAGATTAAAAAGCAGGTTGCCGTTATTCCTGGGCCAACCTGGGGCCGCTTCCCGCACGCGTTCAGCCACATCTTCGCTGGCGGCTACGCGGCGGGCTACTACAGCTACCTGTGGGCCGACGTGCTGGCCGCGGATGCCTTCTCTCGCTTCGAAGAAGAGGGGATCTTCAACCGCGAAACCGGCCAGTCGTTCCTCGATAACATTCTGACCCGAGGCGGGTCTGAAGAGCCAATGGTGCTGTTCAAACGCTTCCGCGGCCGCGAGCCGCAGCTGGACGCGATGCTTGAGCATTACGGGATCAAAGGCTGATTGTTACGTGAAGATCTGCTTAGTAGATGAAACAGGCGCCGGAGACGGCGCCTTATCTGTTCTGGCCGCCCGCTGGGGGCTGGAGCATGATGACGAAAACCTGATGGCGCTGGTGATGACGCCGGAACATCTGGAGTTGCGTAAGCGCGACGAACCGAAGCTCGGCGGGATTTTCGTCGACTTTGTCGGCGGCGCGATGGCGCACCGGCGCAAGTTCGGCGGCGGTCGCGGCGAAGCGGTGGCCAAGGCGGTCGGCATCAAAGGGAGCTACCTCCCGGACGTGGTCGATGCCACGGCGGGGCTGGGGCGCGATGCGTTTGTGCTGGCGTCAGTCGGCTGTCGCGTGCGGATGCTGGAGCGTAATCCGGTTGTCGCTGCGCTGCTCGACGACGGGCTGGCGCGAGGCTATGCGGACCCGGAAATCGGCCCGTGGTTACAGGAAAGATTGCAGCTGATCCACGCCTCCAGCCTGACGGCATTGACGGATATCACCCCGCGCCCGCAGGTGGTCTATCTCGACCCGATGTTCCCGCATAAGCAGAAAAGCGCGCTGGTGAAGAAAGAGATGCGGGTGTTTCAGTCGCTGGTGGGGCCGGATTTGGATGCCGATGGCCTGCTGGAGCCGGCTCGTCAGCTGGCCACGAAGCGGGTGGTGGTAAAGCGCCCGGACTATGCGCCGCCGCTGGCGGACGTTGCGACCGCTAACGCAGTGGTCACGAAAGGGCACCGGTTTGATATTTATCCGGGTACGCCGGAATAAAAAAAGCCGGGTGGCGACTTCGCCTTACCCGGCCTACTTCCTCGAACTATCCCCTCTGCCTTTGGGAGAGGGTTAGGGTGAGGGGCGTTTAACGCACTTACTCGTCTTCTTCGTCACGCAGTGGAACAATCAGCATATCCACGTGAACGGTGTTAATCAGCTGGCGCGCTGAAGACATCAGCTTGCTCCAGAAGTCCTGATGGTGACCGCAAACCACCAGGTCCATATCGTATTTCTTGATCGCATCAACCAGCACCTGGCCCAGGTCGCCGCTGCCGCTCAGGGTTTCGGTAATCGGATAGCCCGCGTTGGTGGAGAGTTCGCTCAGGGCATGGTGAGTCTCTTCGGAAATGCGTTTCTGCATATCGCCAAGATTCACGTCGATCAGACCGGTGTAGAGGTCGGAGTAATTCACGTCAACGTGAATCAGCGAAACTTTCGCATTGTAGGGACGTGCCATGGATACCGCTTTATCAACCAGCACTTTGCTCTCCGGAGAGAGGTCAACCGCGATGAGAATGTGTTTGTAAGCCATAGTGTTACTCCTTCCTTAAGTTATCGATGACTAAGTGAGAATGCCGTCGTCTGATACTTTCATTACGGCCCAGTTAAACATATTTTTCAAGCTTTGGTGTTGATAACGATTAACCTTGTGGCAAAAAAATTAACGGATCTCCTACACTATTAAATGAGCCGTTCGGATATTAAAACGCGAACCGGATCGACTTCTGGTCATTCTTTCACTGAACTGTCTGTCAGGGCATTGGGGTGCGGTAGCTCAGGAGCCTTGCTTCGTGGGCGGACGCCGGGGAGGATGTATGATTAGCACCGTCGCATTGTTTTGGGCGTTATGCGTGGTTTGCATAGTGAATATGGCGCGCTACTTCTCATCGTTACGTGCGCTGTTAGTGGTACTTCGTGGTTGCGATCCGTTGCTTTATCAGTATGTGGACGGTGGAGGGTTCTTCACCTCGCATGGACAGCCCAGCAAGCAGATGCGTCTGGTGGGGTACATCTACTACCAGCGCTACCGCGATCATCACGATGAAGAGTTTATTCGTCGCTGCGAGCGCCTGCGTCGTCAGTTCATTTTGACCAGCGCCCTGTGCGGGCTGGTCGTGGTCAGTATGATTGCATTGATGATTTGGCACTGAGCGCCACAGCAGGCGGGGTCAGCCCCGCCTTCTTTCCTCTGGCTCACGGCTTAACCGAGAACCGGAGATCGGAGATATTGCTCTCAATCGAAATAACTTTCCCGCTATAGGTGATTTTGACTTCTCCGTTTGTATCAATACTGGCCGAAGTTATCGTGCCTGTACCTTCGATTACCGGATACTTCATCGCAAGCTGATGGATAATATCAGTGTCTTTCCCTGCAAGCGCCCCCGAGAGATAGTAACGGTAGATTGGTGGTACGGTTGCGCCACCCTGTTTGTTAACGGTCATATAGAGCCAGACGCTGTCCGATAATTTATAAACGCGCTGAAGTTCATCGTTGTTTCGCTGATTAGGCTGATGGTTTAGCCATACAAATCCAATGACCAGAATCAGAAGCGAAAGCGTCACAAGGGAGTGAATCCATTTAGTAGCCGTTTTGAATGGCATAGTCTATTCCGTCATGGGTGTTGTTTGGACTGAGAACATTCGCGAGGATAATAGTTATTTGTGTAGTAAAAATCTGAACAGATAGTGTTCAGATTGTCCTGATTACAGCAATGGGTTTAGTAAAAACAACAGCCATAAAAAAAGCGGGTCAGTTTACTGACCCGCTTTTTTGTCGTCTTCAACCGATTAAATCAGCTTCAGCGAAATCCAGTACAAACCGCCAGACAGCAGGATAGAGGCCGGAAGGGTGAATACCCAGGCCATCAGAATGTTGGTCACGGTTTTGCGCTGCAGACCGCCGCCGTCAACAATCATGGTACCTGCCACGGACGAGGAGAGTACGTGGGTGGTGGATACCGGCATACCGGTGTAGCTCGCCAGACCGATAGAAACCGCCGCCGTCATCTGCGCGGACATACCCTGAGCATAGGTCATGCCTTTCTTACCGATCTTCTCGCCGATGGTGGTCGCCACACGACGCCAGCCAATCATCGTACCGATACCCAGTGCCAGCGCGACGGCCATGATGATCCAGATTGGCGCGTACTCAATGGTGTTGAGCATATCGCTTTTCAGTTTCTTCAGCAGACGTTTGTCGTCACCATTCACCTCTGGCAGCTTCGCGACTTTATCGGTCACGTCAGAGATACAGAGCATGATACGACGCAGCTGACCACGCTGTTCTACAGCCAGTTTGTCGTAGCTTTCGATATCGCCCAGCATGCCTTTCGCACGTTCCAGCGCGTTAATCGCGTTTGCCGGATGGCAGTGGAATTCGCCAGGCGCGGTGGTTGCACCGGCTTCCGGAGAAGGGATCAACTGATCAACGCCGGTCGCTTTTTTCAGCAGATCGGGATGCTGCTGGAAATAGGTTTCAACGTTGTTGACCGCATCGCGGGTACGGGTGATTTCGTAACCCGAGGCGTTCATGTTCACCACGAAGCCTGCCGGTGCGACGCCGATCAGAACCAGCATCACCAGACCAATGCCTTTCTGCCCGTCGTTCGCGCCGTGAGAGAAGGCCACGCCGATAGCGGAAATGATCAGGGCGATACGCGTCCAGAACGGCGGCTTTTTCTTGCCGTCTTTCTTCTCACGCTCTGCTGGCGTCAGGTGGATACGCGCACGTTTTTTCGTGTTGCTCCAGTAGCGACGCAGGATAAAAATCAATCCACCCGCGACTACCAGGCCCACGATAGGGGAGATGATCAGAGAGCCGAAAATGCCCAATACTTTAGGCAGGTTCAGCGCATCAACAACCGATGTTCCGGTCATAAGGGCGTTGGTTAACCCGATACCGATAATCGCGCCGATGAGGGTGTGAGAACTGGATGCAGGCAGGCCAAAATACCAGGTACCGAGGTTCCAGATAATTGCAGCAAGCAGCATTGAGAACACCATAGCGAGGCCATGGCCAGAACTAACGTTAAGCAGCAGATCCGTTGGCAGCATATGCACAATGGCATACGCAACGCTCAGCCCGCCCAGGAGGACACCAAAGAAGTTAAATACCGCCGCCATAACAACCGCAAGCTGCGATCGCATTGCGCGAGTGTAGATAACCGTCGCTACTGCGTTTGCAGTGTCGTGGAAGCCGTTGATCGCTTCGTAAAACAGTACAAAAACCAGAGCAAGCAATAATAAAAGCCCGGTATGTAAATCCAGGCCGGCAAACAAATGTAGCATAGGACGTTACGCCATTTTGAGGACATGAACGCGGCGCATTATCCAGGACAAATGCGCGGCGGGCAAAGTGAAATATAGACTTTTTTTGACATACCACCTGATTTGAGAAATGCCTCATAAAGGATATTCTTTAAATTTCAATGGAATGCCTTTGTAATATCTTTTTACGCTGGTGTGACCACAGAGGAAACTTTACAATCCGCGGCAGTTAACAAAGAGGGTTTTGACGTGGAAAGGTTTGATGCCGTGGTAATTGGCGCCGGTGCGGCGGGTATGTTTTGTGCGGCAATGGCCGGACAGGCGGGTCGTCGCGTGCTGCTGCTGGATAACGGTAAAAAGCCCGGCCGTAAGATCCTGATGTCCGGCGGCGGACGCTGCAACTTTACTAATCTGTATGTTGAACCCGCGGCCTATTTGAGCCAAAACCGTCATTTTTGTAAATCTGCGCTGGCGCGCTACACCCAATGGGATTTTATCGATCTCGTGGGCAAGCACGGCATCGCGTGGCATGAAAAGACGCTGGGACAGCTGTTCTGCGACGACTCCGCACAGCAGATTGTCGATATGCTGGTGGCCGAGTGCGAGAAGGGCGGCGTCGTCATGCGCCTGCGAACGGAAGTGCTGGAGGTCGCCCGCGACGACCAGGGCTATACGCTGCAGCTGAACGGTGAAACCGTCAGCGCTGACAGCCTGGTGATCGCCAGCGGCGGTCTGTCGATGCCGGGGCTGGGCGCCTCCCCGTTCGGCTATAAGATTGCCGAACAGTTTGGCCTGAAAGTTTTGCCCACGCGCGCCGGGCTGGTGCCGTTTACGCTGCATAAACCGCTTCTCGAACAGCTTCAGACACTGTCCGGCGTGTCTGTTCCCTCGGTCATTACCGCCGAAGACGGGACGGTGTTCCGCGAAAATCTGCTCTTTACCCATCGCGGTCTTTCCGGCCCGGCGGTACTGCAAATCTCCAGCTACTGGCAGCCGGGGGAGTTTGTCACGGTGAATCTGCTCCCCGATTGCGATCTCGACGCGTTCCTTAACGAGCAGCGTACCGCGCACCCGAATCAAAGCCTGAAAAACACCCTGGCAATGCAGCTGCCAAAACGTCTGGTGGAATGTTTGCAGGCGCTGGGGCAGATCCCGGATGTGTCTCTCAAGCAGCTGAACAGCCGCGAGCAGGAGACGCTGGTAGAGACGCTGACAAACTGGCGCGTTCAGCCAAACGGCACCGAAGGCTACCGTACGGCAGAGGTTACGCTGGGCGGGGTCGACACGAATGAGCTCTCGTCCCGCACCATGGAAGCGCGTAACGTGCCGGGGCTCTACTTTATTGGCGAAGTGATGGACGTGACCGGCTGGCTCGGCGGCTACAACTTCCAGTGGGCATGGGCAAGTGCCTGGGCATGTGCTCAGGCGCTGGCAGAAGACAAGTGACATAAGCGCGCTGCCACTCGTCGCGGTTGGCTTTACGAGCTGACGGTGGTTGCGTCCGTCACGGCCAGAATATTGCTCGCGGCCACTGTCCCCATCCTGATATATGACGCTGCGGTAACGCCGCCAATATGCGGTGAAATAACCACGTTTTCTACGGACTGCCAGAGGTGCGGCGCGGTCAGCGGCTCGTGGGGAAAGCTGTCCAGCGCGGCGCTGTGCAGAGTGCCATCCCTGAGCGCCGCCAGTAACGACTCATCGTGGATCAGTCCACCGCGTGCCGTATTGACCATAATGGCGTTCCGCTTGCAGTGTGCGAGCGTTTCGCTATTGATCATCCCCCGATTCTCATTGGTCAGCGGACAGTGCAAAGAGATGACATCGGAACGGGAAAGAAGTCCGTTCAGCGTTTCTGCGCGTTCGCACAGGGCAGGCATGGACTTAGCATAGGGATCGTAAGCCAGCACCTTCATGCTGAAAGCGTGACCAATAGTCGCCACGCGCGAGCCGATAGCACCCAACCCAATTAACCCCAGCGTTAAGCCCTCGAGTTCAATGGATTTATGCGTCGCCTTATCCCAGTGCCCGTCCCGCAGCCGCTTGTCCAGAGGCACCACTGACTTTGCGCAGGCGAGGATCAGCGCCCAGGTATGTTCAGCCACTGCCGCCGCGTTTGCGCCTGGCGCAGCGCGTACGGCGATATTGCGCTCGGCCGCTGCCGTCTGGTCTATCACATCGATCCCGCTTCCGTGCTTGGAAATAACCTGCAGAGCCGGGGCAGCATCCATGACTTTCGCGGTGATCCGGCCGTAACGTACCAGAATCGCCACAGGATTGTGTCGTTCACACAGCGCGATCAGGTCATCTTCTGTGGGCTGGCGGCCCGCAAACACTACCTCAAAGCCCTGCAACATCACCATGGCCTGCTCCGCCAGGTCGCTTCCGGTAACCAGTACTACGTCTTTGCCCCCCATCACAGCGTCTCCCCGTCAGCTAACATACCTGCCTTACGAAGCGCGTCATCAAGCCAGTGTGGACGTAAATCGCCTTCACGGATGGCGGCAAGACGTCGGGTCTCCATCTCCAGCTTTCCTTTTGCCAGCGCGATAACCTCCTGAACCTCATCGCGCGGGATAACGACCACGCCGTCGATATCCGCGACAACCAGATCCCCGGCCTGAACCGTCGCCCCGGCGACTGAAATGGGATGATTAACCCGGCCAGAGATTAACTTTGTCGGGCCGCAGGGGTTCAGACCGGCAGAAAAGACAGGGTAGTGACCTTTGCTCAGGGTATCGGCGTCACGTACAGCGCCGTCAATAATGATGCCCGCAATACCGCTCGCCTGAGCCTGAGTGGCCATGATTTCGCCAAGCAGCGCGCAGCTCAGGTCGCCTTTGCCATCGACGACCAGGACATCGCCGGGCTGCGCAACCGCCATCGCGGCATGAATCGCCAGATTATCTCCCGGACGGACTTCCACGGTGACGGCCGGACCCGCAACGGACATATGTGGGGCCAGTGGTTTGATGCGGCCATGAAGCGTACCGCGGCGACCGGCCACGTCGGCCAGAATAGCTGCCTGATACTCGGCAGCCCGACGAACGTCCTCGGCAGAAACGCGCTCGAACTGGCGATTAATCGGTTTTTTTTCAGTAACGGACATAAATGCCTCCATATTGTTTTACTGAGTACAATGCAGGTGTACAGAACAAAACAACTATAGCGGTGTTGCTTTCCTTTTAGCCAGACCCGAGGTGGCGTTTGTGATGTAAACACGAAGTGACTCACAAAATTTGAGGTACACTCACTGCCGGGCTAACAAGGAGATAATGATGGGGAATGAAGGCGTTGTAGCGGTTGAAAAAGCGCTGGCTTTACTGGATTGCTTCCGTCCTGGGGATGAGAGCCTGACGCTGACCGCGCTGGCACAGCTGTCGGGTTATCACAAAACCACGGTTTACCGCTTGATGAATTCTCTTGAACGGATGAATTACGTCGTCAGGCATGAAGACGGCAATTATGCGCTTGGCCCACGTCTGCTTTACCTTGGCAAGCTGTATGAACAATCTTTCCATCTTTCCCGGGTGGTTCAGCCAGAGCTTCAGGCCTTATCTCTGGCGTCTCAGGAGAGTGCCAGCTGGTATGTGCTGGAGGGAGGGCAACGCCTTTGCCTGTTTCGCGCTGAAGCGTCGCACGGCCTGCGGCACAGCAATCTTCCCGGCAGCCAGTTCCCGCTCGATAATTCAGCCATCAGTAAGGTATTACGCCATTGGGGGCTCAATGAAAGCCTGCCGGAGGAAGACGCTGAACTTCCTTTCTACACGTCAGGCGCACGCGATCCCCACACCGCCGCGTTTGCGATGCCTGTCTTCGGCGTTCACGACAAGCTGGTAGCGGCGTTAGCCCTGACCGGCCCCATCTCACGGCTGACGGAAGATCGTCGTGAGCAGGAGATAGGCCAGTTGATGAAGGCGGCTGCAAGCCGTCTGTCGCAGAAAATGGGTGCCAGTAAGCCCTTCTGTCAGCAGTTCTTTGGTGAAACGAGCGACGCGGCGGAAGAAAATCTTTAAACGCAGGAGCGGGACATTTGTCCCGCTCCTGTCATCACTAATGCGTGACCTGTTTTTCGTGTAGCTGAGCGTTGCGAGCCTGCCGTCCTATGATGAGTACCGCGATACCCCCGGCCACGCACAGCACGGCCAGCGGAAGCATAGCCAGCGTGTAGCTACCCGTCCGCTCATTGATAATGCCGTACGCGTTTACCATCACTGCCCCGCCTATCAGGTTTGCAATGGCACCGATCGCGGCCAGTCCCGCCGCCGCTGAGGTACTGCTCATCCAACCGGACGCCAGCGCCCAGAAAGGCCCTTTCATTGAATAAGCGCCTATCAGCATAATGCTGAGGATGACGATCGTGGCAGACAGCGAGACGCTCGCAAAGGCGGCAAACACGCCGGCGGCAATCATGAACAGCGTCAGCGCTGTATGCCAGCGGCGTTCGTTGGTACGATCGGAGTTCCGTCCCCATACAATCATGAGAACCGATGCCAGACCGTAAGGAATAGCGTTAAGCAGACCTGTCTCAAGATTATCGAGATGGAAGGATTTCAGCAGTTGAGGAGACCAGACGCTGATGGTGGTGCCCGCGGACGATGCTCCGGCGTAAATCAGCGCCATCAGCCAGATTTGGCGATGCTTCAGCAACTGCCACGTGGTCTGATGTCCGATATTCTTTTGCTGATTGCGCTCGGTTTCCAGCGTGGTTTCCAGCCATTGTTTCTGTTCGCTGCTAAGCCAGTTCGCCTGATGAGGGCGATCCCGGAGAATAAACCAGGCCGCAATACCCAGCAGCACCGCCGGCAAGCCTTCAATAATGAACAGCAGGTGCCAGCCGCGAAGACCCAGCCAGCCATCCAGTGACAGTATCAATCCGGAAAGCGGGGAACCGATGAAGTTAGCGAGCGGGATGGCGACCATAAAGGACGCAATAATGCGTGCGCGGTAGCGGGACGGGATCCACCAGGTCAGATACAGCACGACGCCCGGGAAGAAGCCCGCCTCTGCAGCACCGAGAAGAAAACGGACGATATAGAGCGATGTGGTGTTCTGCACCAGGGACATACACATGGAGACGATGCCCCAGCTGATCATAATGCGCGGGATCCACAGCCGGGCGCCGACTTTCTGCATGGCCAGGTTGCTGGGTACCTCAAACAAAAAATAGGCCACGAAGTAAAGGCTGCTGGCGAAGCCAAACGCGGCTTTGCTGAGGCCAAGGTCCTCATTCATCTGCAGCGAAGCCATGCCGATATTCCCGCGATCGATAATGGAGACCAGGTAACTGACAATCAGAAACGGGAGAATACGCCAGATCACCTTTCGCATCGTCTCTCTTTCTATGTCCTCGGTGGCGGTAGCGCCGTTACGTAAATGTTCTGTCATTGTGTCCTCGCAGGGTTTGTTCTTTGTTTTATTAGGTACAACTCAGTTTTATTAAACAAAACCACTATAGCGACGGTGCGTTATTTTTATCCAGTTAATGGAAGGTTTAAATGATGTAAATAAGAGGTGACTCACAGATAGCGCGCTGCGGATACATCGCTTTTAGCTGCTAACCAGCCGCAAGCAGGACGCGCTGGCAGAGAAATAGTCACGCAACGCAATTATTGCACCAACTTTTGCTCTCCCTTCTACTAAGCTTCGACCAGATGTCCCGCGGCGTTAGCGGGGCCATATTCCTTTTGGTCGAGCACGCATCATGCAGCTACTCAGTATTATTATTTTGCTTACCCTAACCGTGGTGATCCATTCGCTGTGGATGTTTGGCGTTTTAAAATTCATCAAATTAGAAGTCGATTCTGCGGTACGCATTGTTTTACGCAATGTCGGTATCGTGATCTCCATGATTTTCGCCCATCTCCTTGAGGCCGGGCTGTTTGCTGGGTTTTATTTTGTCATCGACGCGTTTAATGACTGGAACACCAGCTTCTATTTTTCACTGGTCAGCTACGCCACCGTGGGATACGGCGACGTCACGTTACCCCAGCACTGGCGGCTCATCGGCGGTGTGGAAGGGCTGGTGGGCGCGTTGATGGTGGGCTGGTCTGTGGCGGTTCTGGTGGCGGTGCTGCAGCGCTTGCGCGGTATGAGCGGCTAGACGACGGGTGTGCTAAAGTAACGATCCTTTTCTGTTACTGGCTTTTGTCAGTTTGTATGGTGTTGTGTATGTCTGCTGCTCATCTCGGTTTCCCGACGGAAACCGTTGTTGTCTTCGTGGTGATGGCCGTTGGGGCGATGTTTATCGACCTCTTTATGCACCGTCACGATAAACCGATCTCGCTGAAAAGCGCGGCGATGTGGTCCGTTTTCTGGGTCATGATGGCGATGGCCTTCGCCGGATTCCTGTACGTTCACCACGGCGCCGAGATTGCGAGCCTGTTCCTTACCGGCTATGCGCTGGAAGAGGTGCTCTCCGTCGATAACCTGTTCGTGATGATGGCAATCTTCGCCTGGTTCGGCGTGCCGGATAAGTACCGTCACCGCGTGCTCTACTGGGGCGTGCTGGGGGCGATTGTCTTCCGCGGCATCTTTGTGGCTATTGGCACCAGCCTGCTGAGTCTGGGGCCGTACGTTGAGGTGATCTTCGCGCTGGTCGTCGGCTGGACGGCGGTGATGATGCTCAGGCGCAATGAAGAGAGCGACGAAGTGGAAGATTACTCTGGCCATCTCGCCTAT
The DNA here is from genome assembly GCF_008364625.2 of Enterobacter dykesii. Taxonomy (NCBI): domain Bacteria; kingdom Pseudomonadati; phylum Pseudomonadota; class Gammaproteobacteria; order Enterobacterales; family Enterobacteriaceae; genus Enterobacter; species Enterobacter dykesii. The sequence goes on along the minus strand of NZ_CP126604.1, from coordinate 4,246,136 downwards.
CGCCTGGTGAAGCGCTTCTATCCGGTCTGGCCGAAAATCAGCAGCAACGCCTTTATTCTGACCCAGAAAGAGGTGGATGCGGAGCTTGAAAAGCCGGAAAACCAGGACGTGATGGTCGGACGCGTGAAGAAGGCGAAGCGCTATGCGACGCCGCTGCTGCTTTGCGTAGCCGTCGTCGAGCTTTCTGACGTCATGTTCGCGTTTGACTCCGTGCCGGCCATTATTGCCGTGAGCCGCGAGCCGCTGATTATCTACAGCGCCATGATGTTCGCCATTCTCGGCCTGCGTACGCTTTACTTCGTGCTGGAAGCGCTGAAGCAGTATCTGGTGCACCTTGAGAAAGCCGTGGTTCTGCTGCTGTTCTTCGTGGCGTTCAAGCTCGGTTTAAATGCCACCGATCACTTCTGGCATCACGGTTACAGCATTGGCGCCACGGCCAGTCTGTTTGTGGTACTCGGCGTGCTGGCCCTGGGGATTATTGCGAGCGTGATGTTCCCGGGAAAACGTGAGGCCTGATGCATCGTTTTTCTCCCTCTCCCTGTGGGAGAGGGACGGGGTGAGGGCACCAGACCGCACCTAACCCTTAATCGGTGAATTCCGACGCTTGCGCGGGTGGTGGAAGTGCCGCCAGTGTGGATCCTGCGCCGCCGCCAGCAACTCGTGGTCGCCGCGGGTGTCTCCCCAGGCGCGCAGGTGATAGGCGTTCAGATCGCCATACACTTTTTCCAGCCTTGCCACCTTCTGGGCGCAGCGGCAGTTATTGCCCGTGATGCGCCCCGTCAGCTTGCCGTCTTTCACTTCCAGCTGCGTGCCAATCAGCTTAATGCCCAGTTTGTCAGCCCACGGCTGGAGCACCAGCGCCGGGGACGCGGAACAGATGGTCACCTCCGCACCGGAATTTACCTCAGCCGCCACCGCCAGAACCCCTTCAGGGCGCATCAGCTTGTTCCAGTATTTTTCACAAAAGGCTTCCGCCTGCTGGCGCAGCCAGTGTTCATCCACGCCCGTCAGGAAGGTTTTAATCAGCACTTCCTTCAGCTCATCGCGCGTCAGCTTGCGACGCACGCAGTGGAGCGTGGGCAGCGCCATGCGCACCAGGCGGCCCGCGAAGTAGCGTTTACCGAAGGCAAAACGCAGGAAAGGAATAAAGCTATCGTGGTGCGTTAATGTCCCGTCAAAGTCAAAGACAGAGAGCACGCTGGATTTAGCCACCGTCTCATCGGCAATCATATTGGTCATAAATACGTCTTAGCTGAAATACACATTCTGCGGATCAGTTTACCTGCTTTAGCTGGACAGTCCTTATACCACCACTCTTTTTTTCTCGATCTTGCGATCTCAAGGTGAGTCCATTTTTGGCCTCGATAACAATTGGTGAAAAAACGAGCTGTCTATATTATCGCCACATCGCAAGATATTTAGGGGAACCATTGGCCCCCACAGGTAAGGAAAAACTCACTCACTACTTCTTTCTTGATATGACACTTAGATCGCTTATTTCAATCCTCACGTTAAGTTTTGCTTCGTTTTCTGCGTTCAGCTTTCAACTGCCAGCGTCGATGTTATCGATGAACAGCGAACTGGCAGCATCACCGGCGAAATCTGCGCTGGTGCATCAGGAAACAGGCCCGCTGCGCTCGCGTATTCTCGATCAATACCAGAAGTGGAAAGGCACCCAGTACCGGTGGGGCGGAACCACGCATCGCGGGGTAGATTGCTCCGCGCTGATGCAGCATCTGTTCATCGATGCGGCGCATCTTAATTTGCCGCGCACGACGAGTGAACAGATCCATCGCGGCGTGCAGGTGGCGCAATACCGCCTGAGAGCCGGCGATCTGGTCTTCTTCCAGACGGGCCCGAACCGCAAGCACGTCGGCGTTTATATTGGCGAAAACCAGTTTATTCATGCCTCAACCAGTCAGGGCGTAACGGTTTCAACCCTGACGGATGATTACTGGCAGGCACACTACATTACCGCCCGTCGGGTCGCAGGCAGCGCGGCCTGACAGCATCAGATGATGTCATCCACGACGCCACCGTCGACGCGCAGCGCCGCGCCCGAGGTAGCGGAGGCCTGGGGCGAACAGACATAAATCACCATATTGGCCACCTCTTCAACCGTGGCCGCGCGCTGGATAACCGAGCTGGGGCGGTTGGCCATCACAAACTCTTTCGCCAGCTGCTCCAGCGATTTGCCGGTTTTTTCGATTTCATCTTTCATCATCTCTGCGAAACCGTCAGACATCGTTGGGCCCGGCAGGACGCTGTTGACCGTCACGCCGCTCCCCGCCACGAACTTCGCCAGCCCGCGCGCCAGCGAGAGCTGCGCCGTTTTGGTCACGCCGTAGTGGATCATATCCGCCGGAATATTGCAGGCCGACTCGGAGGAGATAAACACCACGCGTCCCCAGCCTTTCTGCACCATGCCCGGAAGCAGGGCGCGGGACAGACGCACGCCGGACATCACGTTGGTCTGCCAGTAACGCTCCCAGGTCTCATCGTCGGTGGCATAGAAATCCTGCGGACCGTAAATCCCGGCGTTGTTGACCAGAATATCAACGTTATTCGCTACCTTCAGAAGCGACTCGACCCCTTCCGCCGTGCTGAGATCGGCAATCGCGGCGCGCACCTGTACGCCCGGCACCACCTGCTGGAGCTGCTGAATGCCTTTATTCACCGATTCCGTGCTGCGGCCATTGACGATCACTTCCGCACCGCTTTCTGCCAGACCTCTGGCAATGGCGAACCCGATCCCGCCGGTTGAGGCGGTCACCAGCGCCACTTTCCCCGCAAAGTCGATTTTCATCATCTGCTCCTTATCGTTTTAACGTTCGGACCTTAAAGCGTAGCAGGTGGGGATGACGGCTTCTGGCTAAAAAGGCGCAATAGCGTCTCAACCTGTTCATCAAGCGGGGCGAGGGAACGCTTAACTATCAGGTGAAGCGGCGTTGCCCTGCGCGCGCCATGGCTCAGCGGCAGGCGTTTCAGTACGCCCTGATCCAGCTGGGTCTGGATGCGTTCCTCTGGCAGCCAGCCGTAGCCGACCTGAGAGACGACGGCCTCTATGGCGGCATCGATGGTGGAGAAGGTCCACGACTCGCCGGCAGCACGCGCGGCGGGCTGGCTGTCCGCAATCTGGATGAGCGGCCACGGGCGCAGCATCTCATCATTTAGCGGCGCATCGAGGCGAAACAGGGGATGCTGATGATGGGCCACGGCAACAAAATCGATATTCATCAGCCATTCGCCGAGCCCGGTAATGTCCTGGCGGCGGGTTAAGACCATCACATCGGCTTCGTCGTTAATGGCATCGGCGCGGGTATTTTCCAGCACCTCGGTCAGACGGACCCGGGTTTGCGGATACTGCTGCTGGAACTGACGAAGAATAGCGAACAGGCGGCGGCGCGGGAAAATGGAGTCCACTACCAGATCTAACCGCGTGCGCATCCCGTTTCGAAGGGTCGCTGCGCGCGTCTCGACGTACGAAAACGCTTTCAGCAGCGGTTTAACCTGGTTGAGAAGAAGCTCTCCTGCCGGCGTTAACACCGCCCGTCGTCCCTCCGGCACCAGAAGCGCCACGCCCAGCCGCTCCTGCAGCAGCGACAGGTTATAGCTCACCGAAGACTGGCTGCGGTGCGTTTCTTCCGCTGCTCTGGCAAAGCTGCCCGCCTCAACTACCTTTTCCAGTAAGGACCATTGTTCAAGCGTCGTCTTATGCATGATTTATCTAATATTTGGATGAATTTGATTAAAACATAGCGTTATTCATTCATTTTTTGAAGGGGTACAATCTTCTCATCAAAACAAAGGAGACATTTATGAACACCTTCGACAAACACGACTTAAGCGGCTTCGTTGGCAAACACCTTGTTTATACCTACGACAACGGCTGGAACTACGAGATTTACGTCAAAAATGAAAACACCCTCGACTATCGTATTCACAGCGGTCTTGTAGGCAACCGTTGGGTTAAAGATCAGCAGGCTTATATCGTGCGGGTAGGGGAGAGCATCTACAAAATTTCCTGGACTGAGCCAACCGGTACCGACGTTAGCCTGATCGTCAACCTGGGCGACAAACTGTTCCATGGCACCATCTTCTTCCCGCGCTGGGTTATGAATAACCCGGAAAAAACCGTCTGCTTCCAGAACGATCACATTCCGCTGATGAACAGCTATCGCGATGCGGGTCCGGCGTATCCAACGGAAGTGATTGATGAATTTGCTACGATCACCTTTGTTCGCGACTGCGGCGCCAATGATGAAAGCGTGATTGCCTGCGCGGCCAGCGAGTTACCGGAAAACTTTCCAGATAACTTAAAATAAGCGCGACAATTAACTAAAAAGAAAAGTTCCCGGTTATTTCTTCTTTTAAAGAAATAACCGGGATTTTTTTTGTTTGTTTATGCTTGGTTTAAAAATTACATCTTGTAAAAATTGAGTTGGATCACGAAATAAATAATTCATAATTATCTAAAGCATTGTTTATAAATGAGATGTAATTGGTTTTGTTACCTCTGCAATACACATCTTAATTTTTCCCTAAGAAATGAACGATACCTTGATATGAGTTTATGGTTCGTTGAAATAAACGAAAAAGTAATTGGGTAATATCAAGCGCGTGCCATTCTTATTGCAAGGAAATTAATGATGAGTGATTTTTTGCCTTTTTCCCGCCCGTCGATGGGTCATGAGGAATTAGCGGCGTTGCAGGAGGTTTTAACCTCCGGCTGGATCACCACTGGGCCTAAGAATCAGGAACTTGAAGAGGCATTTTGTCAACTTACCGGGAATCGGCATGCGATTGCCGTCTGTTCAGCTACCGCGGGCATGCACGTCACGCTGATGGCGCTGGAGATTGGCCCGGGTGATGAAGTTATTACCCCTTCCCAGACCTGGGTATCCACGCTGAATATGATCGTATTGCTGGGCGCCACGCCGGTCATGATTGATGTGGACAAAGATACACTAATGGTGACGCCAGAAGCCGTTGAAGCCGCCATTACCCCGCGCACTAAAGCCATTATTCCCGTTCACTATGCCGGTGCGCCGTGTGAAATCGACGCTATCCATGCCATCGGTGAACGTCACGGTATTCCGGTTATTGAAGATGCGGCCCATGCCGCCGGAACGTATTACAAGAACCGTCATGTGGGCTGGAAAGGAACGGCGATTTTTTCCTTCCACGCCATTAAAAATATGACCTGCGCGGAAGGCGGCTTAGTCGTCACGGATAATGCCCGGCTGGCACAGCGGATCCGCAGTCTGAAATTCCATGGCCTCGGCGTAGACGCCTATGACCGCCAGACGCACGGCCGCGCGCCGCAGGCGGAAGTGATCGCGCCTGGGTATAAATACAACCTGGCGGACATCAACGCCGCGCTGGCGCTGGTGCAGTTGGGCAAGCTGAAAGAGGCCAACAGGCGCCGCCAGGAAATCGCCGAACGCTACCTTCTGGAGCTTGGCGACACGCCGTTCCAGCCGCTCACCGTTCCGTCATGGCCGCACGTGCACGCCTGGCACCTGTTCATTATTCGCGTTGACGAAGCGCGCTGCGGGATCTCACGCGACAGCCTGATGGCGGCGCTAAAAGAGAAAGGCATCGGTACCGGCCTCCACTTCCGCGCGGCGCACACCCAAAAATACTACCGCGAGCGTTTTCCTGATGTATCGCTTCCGAATTCTGAATGGAATAGCGCGCGTATTTGTTCTCTCCCTCTTTTCCCGGACATGACTCATGACGACACGACCCGCGTCATTACCGCACTCCATCAGCTTGCAGGACATTGATATGTTCAGTGCACCGCCTGTACAAAAAGTTTCCGTGGTAATCCCGGTTTATAACGAGCAGGAGAGCCTGCCCGAACTGATCCGCCGTACAACGGCCGCCTGCGACACGATGGGCAAGGCCTACGAAATTCTGCTGGTGGATGACGGCAGTAGCGATAATTCCGCGCTGATGCTGACCCAGGCCGCACAGGCCGAAGGCAGCCACATTGTGGCTGTGCTGCTCAACCGCAACTACGGCCAGCACTCGGCGATTATGGCGGGGTTTAGCCACGTCACGGGCGATCTGGTCATCACCCTGGACGCTGACCTGCAAAACCCGCCGGAAGAGATCCCGCGCCTGGTCGCCAAAGCCGATGAAGGCTATGACGTGGTCGGCACGGTACGTCAGAACCGTCAGGACAGCCTGTTCCGCAAGCTGGCCTCTCGCACCATCAACCGTCTTATCCAGCGCACGACCGGTAAAGCGATGGGCGATTACGGCTGCATGCTGCGCGCCTACCGCCGCCATATTGTCGACGCGATGCTGCACTGCCATGAGCGCAGCACCTTTATTCCGATCCTCGCCAACACCTTTGCCCGCAAGGCAACGGAAATTCCGGTTCTGCACGCCGAGCGCGAGCACGGGGAGTCGAAGTACAGCTTTATGCGTCTCATCAACCTGATGTACGACCTCATCACCTGCCTGACCACTACGCCGCTGCGCCTGCTGAGCGTGTTCGGCAGCATCATCGCCGTGGCCGGTTTTGCGCTGTCTGTCCTGCTGGTGGTGCTGCGACTGGTCTTTGGCCCCCAGTGGGCGGCGGAAGGGGTCTTCATGCTCTTTGCCGTGCTGTTTATGTTCATCGGCGCCCAGTTTGTCGGGATGGGCCTTCTCGGTGAATACATTGGCCGTATCTATAACGATGTTCGCGCGCGTCCGCGCTACTTTATTCAACGTGTTGTCCGTCAGGAACACAAAGCATCTCAAGAGGAAATTCACCCATGAAAGCTGTTGTATTTGCCTATCACGATATGGGGTGCACGGGCACGCTGGCCCTGCTGGAAGCGGGCTATGACATTGCGGCAATCTTTACCCATCCGGACGCGGCCGGAGAGAATAACTTTTTTGGCTCCGTGGCGCGTATCGCCGCCGAGCGCGGGATCCCGGTTTATGCTCCGGACGACGTCAACCACCCGCTGTGGGTGGAGCGCATCCGCGCGCTGGCGCCTGATGTAATTTTCTCGTTCTACTATCGCAACCTGCTTTCCGACGAGATCTTAGGTCTGGCCGCAAAAGGCGCCTTTAATCTTCACGGTTCTCTGCTGCCTGCCTACCGTGGCCGCGCCCCGCTGAACTGGGTGCTGGTGAACGGTGAAACGGAAACGGGCGTGACGCTGCACCGCATGGTGCGCCGTGCGGACGCGGGCGCTATCGTGGCGCAGCAGAAGGTCGCTATTGATGCGGACGAAACGGCGCTACAGCTGCATCAAAAGCTGAATGCGTCGGCACAGACGCTGCTGCGTGATGCGCTTCCAGTCATCCTCAACGGCACCTTCAGCGAGACCGCGCAGGACGAAAGTAAGGCAAGCAGCTTTGGCCGCCGCGCGCCGGAAGATGGTCGTCTGGACTGGAACAAGCCTGCCCGCCAGCTGCACAACCTGGTGCGTGCCGTGACCGACCCGTGGCCGGGCGCGTACAGCTTTGCGGGCGTAAGCAAATTTATCGTCTGGAAATCCCGCGTGCGTGACGATATTCCTGCTGCCAAACCGGGCACCGTCGTCTCTGTCTCTCCGCTGATTGTGAGCTGCGGCGAGCAGGCGCTGGAGATCGTCACCGGACAAACCGACAACGGCCTGTACGTGCAGGGCACGCAGCTGGCACAGTCTCTTGGCCTGGTGGCCGGGGCGCTGATTACCAGCGCGCCGGTGGTTGCCATCAAGCGCCGCACCCGCGTGCTGATCCTCGGCGTGAACGGCTTTATCGGTAACCACCTGACGGAACGTTTGCTTAAAGACGATAACTACGAAATCTACGGTCTGGATATAGGCGCGGATGCCATCAGCCGTTTCCTCGATAACCCGCGTTTCCACTTCGTGGAAGGGGATATCAGTATCCATTCCGAATGGATTGAATACCACATTAAAAAATGCGACGTGGTGCTGCCGCTGGTCGCCATTGCCACGCCAATCGAGTACACCCGTAACCCGCTGCGCGTGTTCGAGCTGGACTTCGAAGAGAACCTGAAGATCATCCGCGACTGCGTGAAATACGACAAGCGCATCATCTTCCCGTCCACGTCTGAAGTGTACGGCATGTGTACCGATAAGAACTTCGATGAAGACACCTCCAACCTGGTGGTCGGGCCGATCAACAAACAGCGCTGGATTTACTCCGTCTCCAAACAGCTGCTGGACCGCGTGATTTGGGCCTACGGTGAGAAAGAAGGCCTGCGCTTCACTCTGTTCCGTCCGTTCAACTGGATGGGCCCGCGTCTGGATAACCTGAACGCGGCGCGTATCGGCAGCTCCCGTGCGATCACCCAGCTGATCCTCAACCTGGTGGAAGGCTCGCCAATTAAGCTTATCGAAGGCGGGAAACAGAAACGCTGCTTTACGGACATCAGCGACGGTATTGAAGCGCTGTTCCGCATCATCGAAAACAAAGATAACCGCTGCAACGGCGAAATCATCAACATCGGTAACCCGGAAAACGAAGCGAGCATTCGCGAGCTGGCCGAGATGCTGCTGGCCAGCTTTGAGCGCCATCCGCTGCGCGACAAGTTCCCGCCGTTTGCCGGCTTCCGCGAAGTGGAAAGCAGCAGCTACTATGGTAAGGGCTACCAGGACGTTGAGCACCGTAAGCCAAGCATTCGCAACGCGAAGCGCTGCCTGAACTGGACGCCGACGGTCAAGATGGAGCAGACCATTGATGAAACGCTCGATTTCTTCCTGCGCACCGTGGAGCTGTCGGAACAGGCCTCATGAAAAAAGTCGGTTTACGCATTGATGTCGACACCTTCAGGGGAACGCGTGACGGCGTACCCAAACTGCTGGAACTGCTGAGCAAACACGATGTGCGTTCCAGCATTTTCTTCAGCGTGGGGCCTGACAACATGGGACGCCATTTATGGCGTCTGATTAAACCGGCATTTCTGTTCAAAATGCTGCGCTCGCGCGCAGCATCCCTCTACGGCTGGGATATTTTGCTGGCCGGCACCGCCTGGCCCGGCAGACGCATCGGCGCGGGTAATGAAGCCGTTATCCGCGAGGCGGCGCAGCATCATGAGGTCGGTCTGCACGCCTGGGACCACCATGCCTGGCAAGCCTGGGCGGGCGTCTGGGATATCCCGCGCCTGTCCCGTGAGGTCGAGCGTGGGATGCTGGAGCTGGAGGCCATTACCGGTCAGCCCGTGCGCTGCTCCGCCGTGGCGGGATGGCGTGCGGATCAGCGCGTCGTGAAGGCCAAAGAAGCCTTTGCGTTTCGCTACAACAGCGACTGTCGCGGAACCGGGCCCTTTTTGCCGCTGTTAGGCGAAAATCGCTACGGTACGGTGCAAATTCCGGTTACGCTTCCCACCTGGGATGAAGTGGTCGGGCGCGAGGTGAAGGCGGATGAGTTCAATCGCTACATTCTGGACCGCATTCATCGTGACGCCGGCACGCCGGTGTATACCATCCATGCCGAAGTGGAAGGGATTGCGTATCAGCATGATTTCGATGAACTGCTGACCATGGCCGCTCAGGAGGGCATTGAATTCTGCCCGCTGAGCGAGCTGCTGCCGGA